>JAVEVO010000254.1:0-6963 GCA_034005005.1 Myxococcota bacterium | reverse complement strand
TTCCGATCTGCCCAGCCGACCGCCAGCCAGTCATGGAGCCGGCTCCACGGCCGGGCCGGCCGCGGCGTGGCCTCCGCGACCCCGGAGGGCTGGACCGCGGCCGTGGTCGCCGCCGCCGCGGCGGACCGGGCCGGGGTCGCCGTGCGCTGCGCCAGGGGAGGCAGGGGGGGCAAGGGGCGACGGTCGGCCGAGATCCGCGCCAGGCATTCGCGACAGCGGGGGCAGGTGGCCAGGTGGTCGTCCACGAGGGCCCGCTCTGCGGGTGGCAGGTCCTGCGCGTGGTAGCGCTCCAGCCGCAGCCAGGAGACCGGCTCCCGGCAGCCACCCGCGGTGTCCGGATCGAACGATCGGCTCATGCTCCGGCCTCCTCGGCCGCCAGCCCGGCGATGGTCCGGCGCAAGGCGGTCAGGCGCTTCACCACGGCGCGCCGGCTGATCCCCAGTAACGCAGCGATCTCTTCTCCGCCGAGATCGTCGAAGCAGCGGTAGACGAGCAGCTCCAGGGAGCGCTCGTCGAGGCGGGCGGCCAGCCGTCCGAGCAGCTCCAGGGAGATCACCTGCTCGTCGAGCTGGGTGCGCACGGGGCCCCGGAGCCCCTCGTCGTACGCGGCCAGCAGCTCCCGGCGCCGGCGGGCGTCCCGCAGCAGGTTGAGGCAGCGGCGGGTCACCGCCTGGTAGAGGTAGGGGAGGCTGCTGGGCCCCTGGCCCGCGGCCCCGGCGCCGTGCCGGCTTTGCCCCGTGGTCGCTCCGGTCGAGCCCGGCATCGCGTCCTCCTGCCGCTGCAGCAGGTCTAAAAACAGCCCCTGGACCACGTCCTCGGCCTCGGTCTGGCTACCGAGCAGGCGCTCGCACTTCCGGCGCAGGGCCGGACCGTGGCGGGCGTACGCCGCGTGCAGCTCAGCGGCAGACGCCATGCGCGACCCCCAGGACGAGGCAGAGGTCGAGGGCCTCGTCCCCGCACGGCGTCCCGTGGTGAGCCGGCGGGCAAGGCTGGCCGCCGACGAAGCAGCGCGCCAGCTCCCCGTCGCCGGCGCACTGGCCGCTGCGGCAGTCCGCGTCCAGCAGACAGGGCTCACCGGACGCGGCGCGGGCCTGCCCCGGTGAGCACTGGGAGGGCTGGCTCAGCGCCCACAGCCAGCCCAACTCCCCCTCCTCGCTGGCGTGGGGCGCCTGCGCGACGTCGGTGTGGCGGGCGCAGACCTCGCCCGCCGGGCAGCCGGGGCCCTCCTCGCAGCAGCTCGCACAGAGCCCCGCGCAGCAGACCCCGCTGGCGCACTCGGCCGCGTCCAGGCAGAGCTCCCCGAGCCCCCGGCGTCCGGCTGGGCCGCACTCGGCGTAGCGCATGCCGGTGGCGGTGAAGGCCAGGCCGCAGACCTCTTCCGCGCCACACTCCGTGCGCGCCGCGCAGCGGGAGCAGCGGTGTCCCGCGGTGAAGCCCTCCCGCCCTTCCACCTCCGCGCAGCTCCCCGTGGCGCACTCCTCCCCGAGGGAACAGCTCTCGCCGAGCTGCCGGCTCCCCGCGAGGACGCAGGCGCGATGGTCCCGGGCCTCCCCGGCCGCGCGCGCCTGCAGCCCGCAGACCATCCCGGTCGGACAGTCTTCCGAGGTCGTGCAGGCGCCGCACGCGCGCAGCCCCGCCCCCTCGAGGTCGGCGCAGTGGCCGGAGGCGCAGTCGCCAGCGTCCTGGCAGGGGGCGCCGTGGGGACGCGCCTGCAGGCGCAGGGGCTCGCCCGTGCAGCCCTCGTCGGCGAAGGCGACGATGCGCGACAGCACCGCCCGCCCCGGCCCCTCCTTGCGCACCGTGAAGCGCAGGCCGGAGTACCAGTCGGGCGCGGTGATCCGGTAGCCCACCGTTTGCCAGCCATCGGCCGCGAGGGGCTGACGCAGCTCCGCGGTGCCGTCGTCGAGGAAGTCCAGCTCCAGGGTCAGGTTCACGGACGCGTCGTGGTCGGCCTGGAGCTCGAAGCCGATGCAGCTCACCGGCGCCGCGTCGGAGAGCTGGGTCAGCACCACCGGGTCACCGACCAGGGAGGCCCCCTTGTCCTGGCGGTGCCAGGTCGCGACGGGCTCCACCGCGCCCCCCGCGAGCTCCCAGCCGCAGAGCGTCTCTCCGCACCACAGATCGAAGCCGGGGTTGGCGATGAGCTCCTGGCGGCAGGAGTCGGCCCGCAGCCCGAACATAGCGATGATCCCCAGCAAGATCATGGACTTGCGATTGGTGGACATTTGCCTGCCTCCTCCGGCTTGTCGGCGTCGTCGGGTCGTGGTGGGGCCGTCCATCAGAGCTCTCCGCGCAGGCCGAGGAGCAAGGACGGCCCGCCGCTGTCGTGGGTGTCGCCGAGCAGGTTCTCGATCACCGGCGAGGTGCAGAAGCCGGCTTGCAGGAAGCCGCCCAGGTGGCGCCAGGGCATGACCTGGAGGCCGGCGGCCGCGGCGAGGTGGTAGCCCCAGAAGTGTTCGCGCTCGTCCGTGCCGTCGGCCGCCTGGTACAGGGTCGTGCCCAGCGCGAGGCCTCCGCCGGCCTGGACGTAGCCGCCCAGCCAGGACCAGCCCAGGGTGCGGCTGGCCCGCAGCTCGAGGCCCAGGCGGTAGGCGCGCCAGGAGAACACCTCGTCGAAGGACTGGCCCGGGCTGGCCGTGACCTCGCGCCGGTACTCGGCCGAATCCAGGAGCGCGCCGGTGGCGGCCAGGGAGATGGGGCCGGCCAGGCCGCCTAGCACGGACAGGGAGAGGGTCCCCTCCGGGGAGCCGCCCGTGAGCCCCTGGTCGGCCCAGCCGAAGTCCTGCAGGCGCTCGTCGTAGCCGTCCTCACCGGCCAGCAGGAGGCCGACCCCCAGCTCGAGGGCCCAGGGCCGCCGGGCCGCAGCGTCGTGCTCGCCCTTGGCGACGGCCTGCTCCACGGGGGCCGGCTGGCATCCGGACAGCTCGAGCTCCGCCCGGCGGTCCGGGGCCAGGGTGAGCTGGCACACCTCCCGCAGCTCGCCGCGGCGGACGAAGGCCTGGTAGCTGCCGGCGGGCAGGGCGAGCCGCACCGGCTCCCCGGGGGCCTTGTGCAGCTCCGCGACCACGAGCTGGTCGGGCTGCCGGCTCAAGAGCAGCTCGGCCCCGAGCTCCGCGGGCAGGTCCAGGGCGGCCTCCGCGAGGGCCGGCCGGGTGAGGATCGCCTCGCCGCGGCCGCGCAGGTCGGTCTCCAGGGTGACGTGCTGGCGACCGATCGCGGTGCTCGCGGTCGCGACCAGGGTCCGGTGGTAGGAGTAGCGGTACGCTTCGTGGAGGCTGACCTGTCCGTCGCGATCCTGATCGGCGGCGCCGCGCAGCCCGGCGAGCAGGTGATGGGTGAAGAACGAGCCGGCCAGGGTCGCGGACTCCTGGCTCAGCTCGCTGCCCGTGGAGGAGGCCATGACCGCGAGGCCGCTCGCGGCCAGCTCGGCCACCGAGCTCGAGCTGAAGTCCGCCGCGGGCTGGGCCCCCTTGACCCCCGAGATGGCCCCGCTCTGGCACGCATCGAGGACGATCAGGGTGAAATCGGCCTGCAGGCTCGCTACCTCCTGCCGCAACCGGGCGAGGGGCAGCTCCTCCTCGCCGAGGGTCAGGGAGCGGGCCCGGGCGTGCCCCGAGTAGTAGAAGAGGAGCTCGGCCGGCTCGTCTGCGGCCCGGTGTCGGGCCAGGGCCTCCCCCTGTGCCCGGAGCGCGGCCAGCAGCTCCGCGGCGGTCGGGTCGGTCAACTGGCGCACCTGGTCAGCGGGGTAGCCGCCCAGCTCGACGAGCAGCGCGGCGACGCGGCTGGCGTCCTGACCAGCGAAGCGCAAGGGCGCCTGGCCCGGGCCGGGCCGGTGGCTGGCGACCAGCAGGGCGTGGGCGCTGGGCCGGGCGGGAGGCGCGGCGCTTGCGAGGGACGGTCCGCCGAGCAGCAGCAGCGGCAAGAGCCCTGTCAGGAAGGACAACCGAGCGACGAGCTGGCCCATGACGACCTCCGGGGAATGGCAACCCCATTCTCTACCTGGACGACACGCGAGGGGAGGAGAGTGGGAACCGGGCCGCGCGCTTTTTTTCGGGCGCTGGAGCGCGGCGCGAGGAGGGGGGCGGCGCCTGGTCCCCGCGTGGTCGTCACCCCCTCCCCGGGGGATTTCCTGGCGCTGCGGGTCCGTTGCGCTGACGGTGCCGGGCCCTGCTCCTGGCCTGCCGGCTCGTGCTCAGGATCCCTTGCCCGGGGGAGAATGATGTCTATCATAATTCTGGACAATGAGCAGCCGACTGCTGGCAAGGGGGCCGTCGATGAAACCATCTGGTATCTTTACAGTGTTGTTGTTACTCGCCGTGGGGGCCTTGCCGTCCCTGCCCGCCGGGGCCGCCGGGACCGTGACCTCGTGGTCCGGCAGCTACGCGCTCGCGGGGACGCTGCGCGCGACGGTCCAGTTCGACGAGCCGGGGCAGGTCGGCGCGATCGCGGCCGAGCTCCTCGAGCCCTTCGCCGGGCCCGCGCCGTATCCGGCGGCCTTCGTGCTGCTTCCCCAGGGGGATGGCCGCGCCCTGGCCGAGAGCGCGCTGAGCTTCGGCAGGTCGCCGGTCGGGGCGAGCTACGTGCTGGCCCTCGTGGTCCACGATGGCGGCGGCGCCCCGATCGAGACGGACCTCCGCCTGCACTTCCAGGATCAGGGGGGGCGGCTGATGGCCTCCGGGGCCGCCACCGTCGGCGAGCTCACCCTGGCCCTCGAGGTCGTGCAGGTCGGGCCCCTGCGCGGGCCCCGGGCGGGCACCAGCTTCCTCGCCCGCCTCGCGGCGAGCGACCCCGTGGCGGCGAAGCTGGAGCAGGTGGAGCTGAGCTTCCTCGCCCCGTTCGACGGTCCCGCGCCCACCGCCAGCTCCCTCTCCCTGCCCTTCGCCTCGTTCGAGCAGACCTTCGTCTCGCCGTCGCTCTACTTCGTCGACGATCCGGTCGGCTTCGCCCAGGCCGTGAGCTACCTGCTGCTGGACCCCCTGGACGATCCGGTCGGCGAGTCCGCGATCGCCAGCGTGACCTTCGTGCGGGACCTCGCGCCGCCCTCCGTCGGGGTCGTGGCCGATCGCACGGCTCCGGTGCTGGAAGCCTGTGCCGGCGGCGCCGAGGAGCAGGAGGGGGAGCCGTTCGTCTGCTCCTCCGCGGAGCTGGTCGGGCTCGCGCGCAGCCTGGCGGGTCTGAGCGAGCTGGCCGGCTGGCGCGGCTTCGCGGCCGCCCGGGCCGAGGCCGAGCTCGCCTACCGCAGCAGCACCGAGCCCTGGGTGGGGAGCGGCTCGGAGCAGATCTTCCGCAGCCTGTTCACCCTAGCCGCCGAGGCGCGCGCCGTGCGCCAGTTGCTGCTGGCCGCGGTCGAGGACGGGCTCGGGGGGCTGTCCGCCGAGGAGCTGATCGAGCTCGCGCTCACTCCGGGCGAGCTCGGCGCCGCTCCGCTGCAGGCGGCCGCAGCGGAGGTGGGCGAGGCGTACGGGGCCAGCTTCTTCGTCGGCGGCCTGACGCCGGTCTTCCTCGGCACCGATCCGGACGTACCCTACCGCTACATGCTCGAGATCGGCGGCCTGACGCACCTGCGCGTGGGCAGCTACGCCTTCCCGGCCGACGAGCTCCAGGCCGCGGTGGCCGAGCGCTCGCCCGACGACCCTCCGGCGGGTCCCATCGGCCTGCTGATGACGGCCCCGGGCGGTCGGGGGCGGCTGCTGGCTCACTGGAACGCCATCGACGCCACGCCGCAGGAGGAGCTGCTCTCCCTGGCGGTGGTCTCCTCTGCGGTCCCGGCCGTGGTGCTGGCCCTGCCCTCCACCAAGGCCGACGCGGCGTGGCAGGCGCTGCTCGACGAGCACCGGCGGCGTCTGGACGAGGCCCGGGAGAAGCTCGCGGGGCTGCCGACCCGCTCGCTCGTCAACGCGCGCTCGGCCCACGTGGCCGCCGCAGAGCTGGCCTTGCCCGGAGCCCTCGAGCTGCTCGCCGGCAAGGAGGGCGCCCTGCTCATCGGGCGTGCAGATGGCCAGCCCTGGTTTTCCAGGGACGCGGCCGGCCCCTTCGTCGACTACCTGGCCTTCCAGCAGCCGGGGCCCGGCCGCGGTGGGCGAGGCTTCAGCGCGGTCTTCGCTGGGGAGGCCCGCGCGCAGGGGATCGTCTCCAGCTTCTCGGGCTACCCGCCGGCGAGCCTCGCCGACGTCGACCGCGCCGCCACGCGTGCGCTCGACGAGTCCTTCGTCGCGGCGGCCGAGGTGGCCCGGCTTCGGCGCGAGATCGCCGGCCTCGAGGCCGTCCTGGAGCTGGGTGCGATGGTCGCGCGCGAGCCTCGTCAGCTCGTGGCGCGCACCTTCTGAGGCGGTTCGCCCGGTGCCTCCGCACCGTGCGGGCAGCGCTCCCAGGGCTCGCCGGGGCCCGCAGCGAGGGATGTCCGGGGGGGCGCTGTCCCGCGTGATCCTCGCCGAGCAGTCTCCCGCGAGGTCGGGGTTTTCGCACGGCGCCTGGCGATGGCCTGGTTGCTCGAGGGATGGTCCGCGAGTATCTTGTCTCCATGAGCGTTGGCCCCGTGCGACCCCTCTCCCGATTCCTCCTCCTCCTGCTCGGCCTGGCCTTCTCCTCGCTGGGGAGCGGCCCACTGTCGGGCTGTGCCGCGTCCGAATGGTCGACCACGGGCCCGTCGACCCCGGAGGACGGAGGCCTGGATGGCGGGGGCGAAGGCGAGGGGGAGGGCGTCGAGGGCGAAGGCGAGGGCGCCGAGGGCGAGGGGGAGGGCGAAGGGGCCGAGGGCGAGGGTGAGGGCGCCGAGGGCGAAGGGGCCGAGGGCGAAGGGGCCGAGGGCGAAGGAGAGGGCGAAGGAGAGGGCGAGGGCGAAGGGGAGGGCGCGGGTGCCGTGGGCGTAGGCGTGGGCGATGGCGAGGGGGATGGGGCGGTGGGGGTGGGTGTGGGCGGCGTGGGCGAGGGGGTGGGGGGGGAGGGGGGTGGGGTGGGCGTGGG
>JAVEVO010000253.1:0-6981 GCA_034005005.1 Myxococcota bacterium | reverse complement strand
TCGCTGTACTAGAAGCTCGATGTACTCCAGGTTTTCGCTCGCCAGTGGCATCCATTCCATCCTTGCCCGAGCGGGGATCCGAATCGACCGGGTCGTCTCCTCCCGGGAGAGCCAGCTCCGGCTGGCCGTCCGGCGATCAGTCAGCTTCCAGGCAGCCTGCTTCGGCGCGCACGCTCGCCTGCAGGCAGCTCGCGGTCTCCTCGGCGAGGCAATCGGTCGCGGCCGTCGTCGGCTGCTGTCGACCGGCGCATTTCTCGACGACTTTTTGTAGGCAGTTCACGGAATCCTGGGCTGTCCGTTCATGGCAACTGGCGCGCAGTGTGAGCGTCACCAGCTCCTCACGTGGGGGCGTCCCGCGGTCCGATCCCTGGCACGCGGCCAGGCAGCGGCCATACGCTCGCGCACAAGCGAGCCGGACGTCCGCCTGCTCGGAGGCGCAGCGCAGGAGGTCTGGAGCCGCAGAGGGAGAGGTAGCACCCGCGGGTCGTGCACAGACCTCGCCGGCCTCGACCACCTTCGCATAGCAGGCCGCCCGCGCATCGAGACACGCGACGCTACAGCCAGGAGCGGCGTGCCCCTGCCCCTGTTCGGCTTCGGCCTGGGGTGCGCTCCGGGAGCACCCGACCGTGTCCACGCTCGACGCCATCAGCAGGGCAAGAATGAGGTATGGATGCCGCAAGGATTTTCTCCGGATTCCTGGAGTCGAGCACTGGGCGACGATCCCCGACGGCTGACTCTTTGGCGGCATCTTGCCGCAGCGGCGGGAGGTGGTCAACCGGTGGGCTCACCGTGCCCATCGACCGGAACGCTTCGTCCGGTCGATGGGGGCGTGCCCGAGGGAGGGACGGAACCGGCGGGGAAGGAGCCGGCCCCCGTGGACGGCACGAGGGCACGCGGCGTGGTTGACCGGCACTCCCGCTTCCGGTAGCGTTCCTGGGCTCGTGATGAGGAGTCTGAACATGCGCACCTCGACCTTGCTCCCCCTGCTGGCCGGCCTCCTCGTCCTCGGCTCCTGCGGTGGCGACGGCGGCGGGAGCCTCGATGCCGGGATCGTCGATGGGGGCGGCGGCGCCGACGGGAGCTGTTCGGTCCAGGTCACGGCACCGCAGGCCCACCCGAGCGCCGACATCGACGCGCTGGCCAAGGGGAGGATCACCTGCACCGCGCCGCACGACCTGCGCATCGAGGTCTGCCTGCAATGGGAGGTCGAGGGGGTCTTCGAGGACGTCTTCTGCTCGATCCGCTCGGGCCGCGCGCTCTCGGAGCTGGGGGAGGAGGCTCCCGCAGCCTGCCTGGGCACCAAGACCTTCCGGACCAGGGTCACCGCCAGCGCGAACGGCGCGCCCCTGGATGCCCCGCCCTCCGAGTCCGTCGTGGTGGAGTGTCGGTAGATCGGGGTGGGCGGGGCGGTCGGGGCGGCCTCTCGGCAGCAGGAAACCGGTCGAAACCCTCGTGCCAGGGTACTTGCTCAACTCCCTCCGCCCCGGGCTCACTGCGGGAGAGCGACACGGGCTGTCGCATCCGGACGCAGTGAGGGCTTAGAAAGCACGCTCCCCGAGTAGATATCCCCAGAGGAGAAGGGACTCCGTCTCCTGCCCGGTCCGCGGCCGGCGATTCGCTCGCCGCGGTGCCCGCGCGGGCGACGCCCCGGCAGCCCGGGCCTCCGGCAGCGCACCGGCTCGCGCGGCGATCCCGCGGCGGTGGGGGGCTGGTGGCGGAGTCCGTGGTCCCAGGAGGAAGGTCATGGTCAGGAGATCCATCCGCAGGTACGGTCACGCCGGGTCCCGCGACGAGTCCCTGGTCCCCCTCGCACCAGCCACCGGAGCGGTGCCGCGGCGGGGGAAGCGCGAGCAGCCGGTCCCGTTCGCCGGTGACCTGGACTACCTCCAGGAGGAGCTCCGCTGGATCGAGGTGCGCGCACAGCGCATCGCCACGGACCGCGCCCTCGCCCAGCAGGTTGCGGGCCGGGGCCAGCGGGCGGTGCGGCTGCGGAGCGAGGACGACGAGCCCGTGCAACCGGAGACCCTGCGGGCGCGCGTCCGCCAGTTGCGCCGGGAAGAGCAGCACCTGCGTACCGCCATCGACGCCCGGCGGCTGGCGGGCGGGCCAGAGCTGCTGGCGCTGGACCGGCTCTGCGCAACCTACGCCCTCGACGGGTTCGCGCGCACCGTGCTGCTGCTCGCGACGGCGCCCTGCTTCTCCCTGGGCTTCGAGGATCTCTTCGGCGAGCTGAACCGGGACGGGATGCGCTCCTGCCTGGACGTGGAGACCATCTTCGCCTTCACCGAGACGCCGTTCGCGGACCGCATCCAGCGGCGGGGCGCGTTCTCCCGCCGCGGTCCCCTGGTCCTGCACGACCTGATCGCCGCGCCGCAGATGGGCGGCCGCTACCAGAGCCCCAAGGACCTGCTCGCCGCGGAGATCGAGATCAACAACCGCACCCTCGGCTTCTTGCTCGGGGTCAGCGACGTCGCCGAGGAGTTCCTCGAGTTTTCCTCCCTCGAGGACCCCCGGGCCAGCTTCGAGCAGGTGGTGCTGCCGGCCAAGGACCAGCAGCGGCTGCTCTCGGTGGTCGAGCGGCACGAGCAGTACCTCGCCTGCCGCCAGGCCTGGGGCTTCGACGAGGTGATCCGCTATGGCCGGGGTGTGCTGATGCTGTTTCACGGCAAGCCCGGGACCGGCAAGACGATGACCGCGCACGCGATCGCCCACCGGCTGGGCAAGCGGGTGCTCAACGTCGATCTCCCCACCTTCGTCGAGCACCGCGAGTCCCACCACTTCTTGCCCGGTCTGTTCCGGGAGGCCAGACTGCAGAACGCCCTGCTGTTCTTCGACGAGTGCGAGACCCTCTTCGCCAGCCGCGCCCAGGGCAACTCCCTGATGACGTTGCTGCTCACGGAGCTGGAGCGCTTCGAGGGCGTGGCCGTGCTCGCCACCAACCTGCCCCAGGTGCTCGACGAGGCGCTGGAGCGACGCATCCTGGTGAAGGTCCACTTCCCCGAGCCGGACCGGCAGGCCCGGCAGGAGATCTGGCGCCGGCACCTGCCGCCGGCTGCGCCCCTGGCCGCGGACGTGGATCTCGCGGGGCTGGCCGAGCGCTACGAGCTCGCGGGCGGCTACATCAAGAACGCGGTGCTGATGGCGGTGGCGGCCGCGGTGCACGAGGCCGGCGTCAGCCCGCAGATCACCATGGCCCACCTGGAGGAAGCCGCCCGGCAGCAGCTCCAGCGCCCTCGTGACGGGGAGTGCGACTGCCTGGTGCCCCAGGTCACCCTGGAAGACGTGATCCTCGTGCCCGCCGTGCGCCGGCAGGTGGCCGAGCTGATCGCTGCGGCCCGCAGCCGTCGCACGGTGCTGGAGCGCTGGGGCATCGGCGCGCACCTGAGCCATGGCAAGGGTGTGTCGGCCTTGTTCTACGGGGAGCCGGGGACCGGCAAGACGCTCTGCGCCGAGGCCGTGGCCGGCGAGCTGAGCCGACCGCTGCTTCACGCCTCCCTGCCCGCCTTGCTCTCCCGCTGGGTCGGGCAGACCGAGCAGAACCTGGAGTCCCTCTTCAGCCGGGCCCGCGGCGAGGGCGCGGTGCTGTTCCTCGACGAGGCCGACTCCCTGCTCGAGGAGCGGGGCACGGCCCACGCGGCCCGGCACGAGGACCGCCTGGTCAACCTGCTGCTGCAGCTCATCGAGCGCCACGACGGCGTGGTGCTGCTGGCCACCAACCGGCCGCAGCAGCTCGACCGGGCCCTGGGGCGGCGGCTGACCTACCAGCTCCGCTTCGACCTCCCCGACGCCGCGCAGCGCACCGCGATCTGGCGCCGCCTGCTGCCGGCCACGGTGCCGGTGGAGGGCGTGCTGGAGCTGGAGCTTCTAGGCCGAAAGTACCAGACGAGTGGCGGCCAGATCAAGAACGCGGTGTTCAAGGCCGCGTTCCGGGCCGCGAGCGGGGACGGCGCCTTGACCCAGGCCCTCCTCGAGGAGGCGGTGCAGGAGGAGCTGGAGGGCGGGCGACGTCAGGTCAAGCCCATCGGTTTCGGGGTGGTGGCGTGACGCCCCGATGCCTCGTGACGATCCCCTGGAGGTCTTCCGGCAGCGGCTCGCCGAGCACGAGGCCGCCGAGAGGGTCGTGGAGCGGCTCCGGGCAGAGCTGGACCGGCTCGACGCAGAGCAGGGGGATGGCGGGGCTGCGCCTGCCCCCGGAGGTCATCCCTGTCAGGAGCGTGAGCTCCCCTCTGCCTCCCTCCGCAACCGGTCCAGCTCGATGGTCCTCCCCGGCTGGAGCCGGGCGAAGCGGTCGGGGTGGCAGGTGAGGACGATGAGCTGGAACTCCTTCGCGGCGTTGCGCAGGATCTGGACCATGGAGAGGAAGCGCCCGTCGTCGGTCCAGCCCATGGTGTCGTCGAGGATTAGCGGCAGGGCGAAGCTCTGCACGTCGTGGGCGAGCACCTTGGCCAGGGCCAGGCGCACGATGACGGAGAGCTGCTCGCGGGTGCCGCCGGAGAGGGTGTCGAACTTCTCCTCGGTCCCGCGGCGCAGGATCTTGTCGACGGCCAGGTCCGGGGTCATGCGGAGCTCGGTGCCGGGGCGGATCGCGGCCAGGTAGGGCCGGGCCTCCCGGATCACCGGGGCGAGGAAGCGTCCCTGGGCCGCGGACCAGGCCTTCTCGACCTCTTCGGCCAGCCGGCGGACCGCGTCCGCGGCCCGCTGGGTGCAGGCGAGCTGGTCTTCCAGCTCGGCGAGCTCCGCTTCGGCCTCGGCGAGCTGCTCGGTGTGGCCCTCCGCGGCGGCACGGTCTAGCAGGGCCTTCAGGGCGGCGAGCTCCTGCCGCAGCTTCTGTTCGCTGGCCGCGCTCGCCCGGCAGACCTCTTGCGCCCGCTGCAGCTCGCCCTCGAGCAGCACCGGCGCCGCGGCCTCGACCGCCGACTCTGCCTTCCGGGCAGCCTCGGCCAGGAGCGCGACCTTCTGCAGGGCTTCCCGGCAGCGGGTCTCGAGCTCCTCGTCGGGGGCACCGGCGCGCACCGAGGCCAACTGCACCTCGGCGTCCGCGAGGTCCCGGCGCAGCGTCTCCAGCTCCGTGGTCTTGCCGCGCAGCTCCCCCTCCAGGGCCGCCCGCTCCAGGCCTAGCTGCGTGGCGGACTTGCGCGCCTCGACCAGCTCACTCTCCGAGTCGGCCTCCGCCTGGCGGGCCTTGGCGATGGCTGCCTCCAGTTCGCCCAGATCGGGGGCCGGTCCGGTCAACAGCTCGCTGGCGATGCCCTGGACCTGCTGTTCGAGCGCGGCCAGACCGCCAGGCGCCAGCGTGGCTAGCTGGCGCTGCAGACCTTCCTCCCGCTCCTGGAGGGTCAGCCCGGCCCGCCAGCGGGTCGTCGCCGTGGCCAGGTCGGTCACCCCCGCCTCGGCCAGCGCCACGTCGAGCTCGCTCGCCACCGTGGTCAGCGTGGCGTCGGTCGCGGCCCCGCCCTCGCCGGGCACGAGCTCCCAGGTCGTCCCGCCCGCAACTCCCTGGGAGCGCTCGCTCAGCAGGCGCGGCTGCTCGTCTCCGGGGAGTCGGAGCCGGGCAGCGAGCTCGTCGACCGCACTCCGGGCCTCTCGCTGGGCTGCGGCGAGCTCCTCCAGGCGGGCCAGCGTCGTCTCGGTCAGGGGGTTCTGCTCCAGGGCGGCGGTGACCCGGAGCTGCTGCTCGGCCAGCTCCCGGGCCTCGGTCAGCCGTCGAGCCAGCGCCTGGTGTCGCTCCCGCTGCTGGCGAACGCCCTCGCGCAGCGCCTCCAGCCCACGCGGTGCCCGCTCCTGCAGCGTGAGCTCCGCCACCCGGAGCTCGGCCTGCACGCCCTCCCGCTGCCGGGCCGCCTCCCGCGCCGCCTCGAGGTTGGCCGCCCCCGCCTCGCCGAGGGCCTCCTCCAGCGAGCGTCTGGCTGCAGCCAACTGGACATCGGCCTCCTGGACCTCCTCCCCCCCGGGGACGACCTGCAACTCCGCGAGCTCGCCGAGCCGCAACCGGCCCGGGCGGGCGAGGGTCCAGCGATGTCGCTCCCCAGCGGCGAGCGTGGTCCGCACCTCGTCGTCGAAGGCTACCTCGAGGCCTTGCAGCGCGTGCAGCTCGAGGCTGGTGCTGCTGGTCGCGTAGCGGGCCTCGGCGATCTCCAGGTCGGAGGCCAGGCGGTTGAGCCGCGTCAGCAGCGCCTCGTCGATCGGCAGCGCCGTGGCCTGCGCCCGCAGCTCGGCGAGCCGGCCGGCGACTCGCTCGGTGGCTTTCAGTCGCTCGTCGTCCAGCTCCAGGCTCGTGCTGGCCTGGCCGACCGTGGCCGTCAGCGTGGCGATCCCCTCGGGGGCGAGCTCGGCCAGCGCACGTTCGAGGCGCCGGGCCTCCTGCTCCAGCGTCCGGCGTGCCGCTCGCCGGCCCCGGGCGGCGTCCAGGGTCTCCAGGGAGAGGCCGTGCAGCGCCTCGGCGAGCGCGCTCGCGGCGTCCCGCGCCCGGTCCCGGGCGGCCGAGAGACCGGGCCGCGCCGGCATGACCAGGACCGGGCCGAGCCCGGGGACCTCGACCGTGCGGGGATTGCCGAAAGCGGCCTTCCAGGGGCCCTCCGGCCCGGCGACGACGAGCCGTGTCCCTTCGGTCTCGAGCTGCGCGGCCAGGGCCCGTCGGTTGCCGTCGAGCTCGGTGAGCCGCCGGTAGACCGGGTCGCTCAAGGCCGTGGACTGCTCGGACTGGACCTGGGCGAGCAGGTTGGCAACCTCCCGGGCATGGAGCAGCTCCTCCGCGGCCCGCTGCGCGTCGACCGCCTGTCGGGCCACGGCCAGCGAGGCCTCGGCCGCTGCCCGGTGCGCTCTCGCCGCCTCGTGCTGCTGCTCCCGCTGGTCGCGCACCGCGGCCGCGGTGACCTCGGTCGCGGCCCGCGCTTCCTGCGTGCGGGTCAGCTCGGCCAGGGTCTCGGCCTCGCGCGCGACCCGGGCGGCAAGCTCCGTGGCCCTGGTGGCCATGCTCCGACG
>JAVEVO010000071.1:0-34085 GCA_034005005.1 Myxococcota bacterium | reverse complement strand
GAGATCTCGAACAGGTCGAAATCGCTGGCGTGATCCGCGAACTCGGCGGCCAGCGGGGCCGCCTCGAGCGGGGACACGGGCACCCCGTCCCAGGGGTCCCCGACGAGCAGCAAGAAGTCGAGGGCCTCGCCCGCCTGGCGCGGGTCGAGGGGGCCACCATCGACCGCGCAGGCCTCCCGACTCGGGAGCGCGGGCCCGGCGAGGGGGGCCTCGAGGCTGGCGGTGAGCAACACGGTAGGATCCGCGAAGCCGACCTTCGCGGCGAGGTCCGTGAGCGCCCGGGCGCCGAGCTCGTCGAGGTACAGCCGGTAGTCGACGACCAGGGCGGTCGGCCCGCCCACGCCGCCGTTGCCCGGGAGGCAGAGCTCGGCCAGGGGGGGCGGGCAGGCGGCCTCCCCCGTGAGGCCGCAGCTCAGGTCGGCCGCCGGGCCCCAGGCCGCCAGCCGGGCCTCGGCGCTGCCGTGGCGGGCGAGGGACCAGGTCTCCCAGGAGGCCAGGGCGAGGAGGGCGGCGTGCGCCTCGTCCGAGCCGGCCCGCGGTCGCTGCCAGAGGTCGAGGGCCGCGAGGGCCTCCTGCCCGGTCCAGCCGCAGCGCTCGAGGAGGTTGACGTGCCGGCGGGCGAGCGCGGCGCGCAGCTTGCCGTCCCAGAGCAGGGCCGCCGGGCCCGCGGGGGCGCCCGGCTGGGGGTGCAGGTAGGGGTAGGCCTCGTAGGACGGCAGGCGGAGCACGACGCGGATGCCCTGGGCCAGGCTCGACTGGAGCAGCATGCTCACGGGCTCGCAGCCCTCGGGGGTGAAGTGGTTCTCGGCGGGCTCCACCGCCACGGCGGGCGCGGTCACCGCCACCAGGTTGATCCCCGCGGCGGCCATGGCCGCGAGGTCGGCGTCGAGGGTCACCTGGTCCAGGGGCGGCGCGTACTCGACGCCCACCAGCCCGACCGGCGCACCGTCGAGCAAGAAGCCGCCCTCCTCGACCTGCAGCCGATCCGGCTGGTTGACGAAGAGCAGGGTGCGCCCGCCCGCCCGGGCGGTGCGACCCGTGAGGTCCTGCACCTCGGCGTCGAGTTGGTGATGCCCGTCCGCGAAGAGGGTCGTGTCCAGGCGCAAGGACACCGGGGCGGCGGGATCGGGACGGGCCTGCCGCGCGACCTCGACGTCGTCCACGAAGAGGGTCAGCAGCCGGGTGCCGATCCGTGGGTCGGTCTGGAGCTCGAGCTGCAGCTCCGCCTCACCCTCCAGCCGGCTGCCGTCGGCCGGGAGCATCCAGGAGAGCAGCAGCGGGCGGATCTCGCCGCCGCCGCCACCGTCGGGTTCGCCACCGTCCACCGCGCCGCCGTCCGGCGCTCCCCCATCGGGAGGCGGCGGTCCCTGGTCCGCGGGCCCGAGGTCCGCGGCCCCGTCCGGCTCGTCGGGGCCGAGGTCGGTCCGGGGCAGGGGGTCGTACTCGCCGGGGAGGCAGGCCCCCCCGATGCAGAAGCTGCCGACGGGGCACTCGGGGTCCACCCGGCACTGGACGACCTGGCCTTGCCCGGTGGCCTCGCAGCCGCAGGGCAACAAGGCCGGGACCAGCAGCCCGAGGAGGAGGGGACGGAGGTTGGAAGACGTCATGCGCCCAGTGAGCCCTTGCGCGCCCGGTCCAGGAGCGCTCTGCTCCGGCAAACCGCACGCTCACCCGAACGACCCAGTCTACCGGCGGTGCCCCGGGAGGGTCAACCCCGCCCCCCCACGGTCGGGCAGGAGACTCCGTTCCTCCTTGACCAGGGCCGGGTCGCGTGGTACCTCGGGGCCCGATGGACTCTGCCGAGCGCCGTCGCGGTGGAGAAGTTCTCCGACGGACCGCGAACGTACCTGTCGAGGTTGCGATCGGCATCACGAGGGAGTGAGCAGCATGGGTCGTGGCGATCGTCGGCATTCGATGAAGATGAGGCAGCGTGAAGCCCGCAACCAGAAGAAGGAGCGCGAGGCCCGCCAGGTGCTCGCCGCCAAGCAGGCGAAGCAGCAGACCAAGCAGGTCGGCAAGAAGAGCTGACCGGCCGGGCTGAGCGAGGGCCCCGCCCATGTCCGCGTCCACTCCCGAGAAGCTGCCCCGCAACCTGCTGTCGCCCACCGACGGTGAGCAGGTGGTGGAGCTGCTGCACGAACGCTGGGACGAATACCTGAGCGAAGACGAGGACTTCCGCGTGGAGGCCGCGGCCGTGGGGGAGCGCCTCTTCCTCTCCCTCTTCCTGCAGAGCCCGGCTCGCCAGGAGACCCTGACCCTCGAGGCCCAGCTCCACCTCCCCGACCTCCCGGACGAGGAGACGGCCTGCCACCTCGGCCTCGACGCGCTCGACGAGCTGCTCGGCGGCTACCTCGAGGAGGATCGGGAAGTCTTCTTCCCCGTCGACTGGTCCGCGACCAGCTACCACGGGCAGGACCTGGCGATCCGGGGCGTGCGCCGCAAGCTCGCGCTGGAAGCGCAGGCCGACGACCTGCTCGGCGTGGCGGGCGAGCCGGTCCCCCCTCTCGATCCCGAGTCCGTGTAGCCCCAGCAGCCCTACCAGCCACGGCGAGCCGGCGCCCGTGCGGCCTGAAAGCGCCGGATGAGGGGCGCCAGGTCCGGGGGGGCGTACGCCGCGACCAGCGGGCCGAGCGCGCCGCGCAGACCCCGCATGCACTCGTGCAGGGGCTCGCCGAGCAGCTCGGCCACCTCGTGCCAGCGACGCCGCTGGATCACCTTGAGCAGGAGCCGCTGCCGCTCCCGGGCCGGGAGCTGCACCGGCGGTGTGGGGTCGCCGAGGTAGGCCCGGGTGATCTCCCAGAGGGGCCGGACCGCGACGTCGTACAGCCGGTGACCGAAGGCCGCGGCGATCGCGTCCTCCCACTCCCAGGCGAGCAAGGCGGGTGGGTCGCCCCGGCCCGCCGCCTCCAGCGCCGCGAGCGCGGTCTCGGCCGGCAGGTCGCGCAGGGCGTCCGCGAGGATGTGCGGCGCGCTGCGCGCGAAGCGCCGGGCGAGCTCGTCGGCCAGCTCCCGCCCCGGCTCGTCGAGCCCCCGCACCATCATCAACGAGTGCTCACCCGAGATCGCGCTGCGCGTGACGCCGAGGCGGACCGGCAGGTACCCACAGCGGCGCCAGAAGCCGAGCAAACCGGCGGTGGCCGCGAAGCCGGTGCCCAGCAAGACCGCCCCCCGCTCCTCCTGCTCCGCGGCGACGTAGGCGAGGAGCTGGCGGCCGAGGCCCTGGCCCCAGCGTGCGGGATGCACCGCCACCCGGACGATCCGGGCCATGGCCAGCCGGCCCGCCGCCTCCAGCCCGAGGTGGGAGACGAGGGTCTCCGGGAGCATGTGCCCGCGGATGCGATGCCGGCCGAGGAAGAGATCGGCGCAGGTCTCAGCCGGGAGCCGGCCCTCCTGGGCGACCAGGGCGACAGCGACCACATGACCTTCGTACCAGAGGAGCCGGGTCGCGAGGTTGGGGGCGTCGAGCATCCGGGCGAGGTCCTCGGGGGTCGTCCGGTAGTGCGCCAGCGCAAGGAGCCCGAAGGCCTCGCGCAGCAGGGGTTCGTCCGCGGCGAGCTCTGCCTGCGTGGGGGTCCGGTAGCAGGCCGCCGCGGGCCGGGCGGCCGCGACCGCCGCGGGCGCAGCCGCGCCGGCGTCGAGCAGCAACAGGTCGTGCTGCCAGGCCTCCACGGGGTCGCCGGCCGCCCAGCGGATGGGCTCACGCAGGGTCTGGCGCATGATGGGCCGGCCATCCGCCTCGAGGTGGCCCCGGAAGCGGACGTCGAAGCCGCGCCCCGTGCCCTCGTACCCGTGGACGGTGGTAGCGAACGCGACCCGCCGCGCCGACGCCAGCAAGGTGTCCAGCAACGGGACCGGCAAGGCCGCGGCCTCGTCCACGAGCAGCACGTCCGGCCGCTGGCGCGCGGCCTCGACCGGCGGGAGGTAGCGCAGGCAGCCACCACGCGCCCCGTGGCCGCGCAGGTGCAGCGCCTCCCCCGGTGCGCCCGGGTCCCCGGCCTCGTGGCCGCCGAGGGCCGCGAGCCCCGCCGCGGCCCGGACGAACAGCTCCCGCACGGCCGCGGGGCCGGGGCCCGTGGCCAGGACGTCCAGACCCTGGTCCACTCCCTGGGCGGCGAGCAGGCCGAGCGCGCTCGACTTGCCGCGGCCCCGGTCCGCGATCAGCACCAGGGCGTGGCCGCGCGTCGCCCGCAGCAGCTCCCCGCCGGCCTCGAGCGCGGCGGCCTGGTCCGCGGTCCGGCAGCACGCGACGAGGGGTCCGACCTCGACCGCGGGCCGCCAGACGGGGGGCGGGCCATCCACCGGCGGGCCGGACGGAGCCGGCGGCCCCCGGCGGCTCTCCCCGCTGGCCGCCTCGACCCAGAGGACGCCCGGCGCCCGGTCGAGGGAGCGGAGGAAGCGTGCGAGGAAGCGCCGGCCGACCTCCGCGGGCTCATGGGGAGGCAGCAACAGCCGGTCGCGGAACCCATCGGGGAGGGTCGGCCACCGGGCGGGCTCGGGGACGAGCAACACCAGCAGACCGCCGCCCGGCACCAGCCCGGTGAGCGCCCCGAGCAGGTTCGGCGAGAGCGCGTCGTGCAGATCGAGCACCAGCAGCTCGATGGTCGTGCCGAGCAGCTCCAGGGCCGCGTCGGGGGCGCAGCGGCGCCACCCGGCGGAGAGGACGGTGGGGCTCGTGGTGACGACGAGCCCCGTGCCCGAGGCGAACAGGGGGCCGAGGCGGGTCAAGGCCGCGGCCCGCTCCCCGGCCACCACCACCAGCCGCCGGTGTCGCAGGCGGCCGCCCTCGGCCCGGAGCTGGACGAGCTGGGCCAGCAGATCGGGGGGGGACATCAGAAGACGATGAAGGCGCCCACTCCCGGGTAGACCCCCCAGAACCCCTCCTCCCGGTCGCCGCGGTATCCCCCGAGGAGCGCCACCTCGGGGTTGATCCGCACGCGCCAGACCGCGAAGTTGGCCCCGAAGGTGAAGCCGGAGTGCAGCGTGACGAAGGAGCGCCGCTGGAGCTCGAGGTAGACCCAGCGCTCGGCCTCGAGCTGCAGCAGCTCCACCACCGGCGAGACGTTGAGCTCCAGCCAGGGCAGGACCCGGGTCGCCAGGGGCGCCTGGAGGGAGACCAGGGGGCCACGGGCCGCGAACCGGTCCCCGTCCTCGGGGGCCCAGCCGGTGCTGTACCAGCCGAGCGTGCCGATGAGCGCGAGCATCAGCTTGTCCTCGTCGAGGATGCCCAGCTTGCCGTGGAGCTTCAGCCCGCCCGGCCAGGCCTCGAGCCCCGCGTCCAGGCGCTCGGTGATGCCGGTGCGGAAGAACAGGGCAGGGATCGGCGGTGCGAGCACGGGCTCGCCCTCTTGGCCCTCGTCCGCGCGGGCGACCAGCGCGCCCTCGGTCGGACGCCGGGCGAGGGAGATGGCGCCGCCGACCTCGATGGCCCCCTGCTGCAGGTTGCGGGCACGCTGGAACCCGGTGGTGGGCTGCGCCGCGCAGCCGGCCAGCAGGGCGGGGGCCACCACGCCGAGCAGCAGGCAGCCGGCCCCGCCGATGAGGGCGAGCCGCCGCCCGGCGAGGAGGACCCTGGCAATCCGAGCACGTTCGTTGGACACGTCGGCACCCATGACCGCTCACTCCACCGCGAGGGACAGGTCGAGGCGGAGGCGGGCGTACTGCTCCGTGAGGAGCCAGGAGATCAGATCGAGGGCCGCGGGGCTCTGCTGGAGGCGGGCGAGGCGGTCCTCCAGCGGGAGCGCCGGTGAAGCCGGCCCGACGAGTTCGCCGAGGACCACGTGGACGTCGCCGGCGAAGAGCAACCCGGCCCGGTTCATGGAGAACGTCGCGCGCCGGACCTGCTCCGGCAAGGAGGCCGGGCCGCCGAGGACCAGGCGCCCGAGCTGCGCGAGGGAGCGCTTGAGCCGGTCCGGGAGGTGGTCGTGCAGGGTCTCGGCGCAGCGCTCGACCAGCCGCTCGTCGAGCCCCTCGAGCTCGAGGTCCTCCTCCTCGAGCAAGACGCTGGCCGCGACCAGCGCGGCGGTGGTCTGCTCCCCGAGCGCCGCGATGACGTGCAGCCCGTTGGCGAAGGAGGAGATGGCGCGGGCGAGGTGGAAGCGGCGCTGGGGCAGGCTCCAGCCTTCCAGGGCCGACCCGAGCAGCAGCAAGGAGGGAGGATCGGTGCTGGCCACCTCCAGCGGCCGGTCCGCCACGGGGAGCTTGTAGATCGAGAACTTGCGTGCCCCGAAGCTGTCCGCGAGCCGCATGCAGTAGTTGTACACCGAGTCGGAACCGCTGCCGGGGAGGCGGTGGGCCTTGAGCACGCCCCGCTGCTTGAGGTTGACCGGGAAGAGGTCGGCGAGCCGCTCGGCGACCAGCGCCAGCCACTTGGCCAGCGCCCCCCCCTCCTCGGGGTACAGCAGCAGGCTCTCCCGCTCGGCCGGGGAGAGGCCCCGCCGCGCGTCCTTCATGGAGTGCCCGCGGTAGGCCTGCATGCCGAGGAGATCGGCCGAGTCGAGCACGCCGAGGTACTCGAGCACACCACCGAGCGCGAAGGCCCGATCGTGGTCGGCCCGGGTCCGCTCGAAGAGGCTGA
Organism: Myxococcota bacterium; assembly: GCA_034005005.1. Taxonomy (GTDB): domain Bacteria; phylum Myxococcota_A; class JAVEVO01; order JAVEVO01; family JAVEVO01; genus JAVEVO01. The sequence continues at coordinate 27,511 of JAVEVO010000071.1, read as the reverse complement.
ACAGCGGGAGGAGGCTGTCCAGTCGCAGCGGATCGACCGCGAGGATCGCCAGGTGCTGTTCGATGGCCAGGGGCACGGTCGCGGACTGCCGGGAGTAGAGCTCAGCGAGGTCGTGGCGGACGTCGAGCAGGCCGGGGTCGATCTCGAGGACGCGTCCGAGCAGAGCCACCGCGTCGCCGATGGTCTCGAAGGCCTGGGCGTACTCGCGGCCGAGCTGCGTCAGAAACGGCACGGCCCGGCCGACGTCCCGCCCGCCGAGGCCATCGGCGTACTCCAGCAGCAAGGTGCGCAGGATGTCGAACGCGCCGTCTTCCCAGAGGATCCGGCCGATCTCGCGCACGGGCTCCTCCGCGATCGGATCGGCGCGCCGCGCCTCGAGGAGCAGCTCGTAGGCCCGCGCCCGGTCTCCCCGCTCCTCCTCCTCGATGCGGGCCCACTCGAGCAGGATCCCGACCCGCTGCTCGGGGGGAGCCAGCTCGTAGCGGCGCTGGAGCACCTCGGCCATCTCGACGAAGAGCCGCTCGCTGGCATAGACCTCGGCCAGCAACAGCAGCGCCTCCTGGTCCGTGCCCTCCTCGCCGAGCACCTCGTGCAGCACGTCGATGCCGCGCCGCCCCTGGCCCAGGGAGAGTCCCCAGAGCCGCCCCAGGGCGAGCCGGGCCTCGCGCTGCCAGGCCGCGGTGGCCTCGGGGTGGGCGAGGACCGTCTCCCACTCGTCCGCGGCCTCCGCGGCCGCGCCGAGCTCGTCGAGGACCTGGGCGTGGGCGTGATGGGCGCGCAGGCTGTCGGGGAGGGCGGTGAGGGCCGCGACCAGGTGGCCGCGGGCGGCCGCGGGGTCGCCCTGCCGAGCCTGCCGGTCCGCCAGCCGCAGGTAGATCTCGTGCCGGCTCGCGGGCAGGTTCACCCGGGGGAGCAGCTCCTCGAGCAGCGGGTACAGCTTCTCGAGAGCTCCGGCCGCCTCGAGCAGGGACTCGTAGCGCAGCAGGGCCGGCAGGCTGTCGGGGCAGCGGCGCAGGGCCAGCTCCACGACGCGGCGGGCCTGCTCCGACTCCCCCAGCGCGAGCCAGGCCTCGCCCGCGGCGAGCAGCTCGGGGACCATCCGCTCGGGGGCCAGCGTGATCTGCCCCTCCTGGGCGATCGCGTGGAGCAACCCCTGCTGGTCCCCCAGGCGGCCGAGCACCCGCTGCAACCCCTTGAGCAGGGGCAGCTCCGCCGGACGCTCCTGGAGGGCCTGCCGGTAGGCGTCTCGCGCCTCCTCGAGCCGCCCGGCTCGCTCCAGCAGCTCGGCGCGCCGGGCGGCCAGATCCTCTCGGGTCGGCTCGTCGTCGAAGTGCTGGACGGCCCGGCCGTAGAGATCGGCCAGGCTGGAGGCCTCCACCTTCCCCTTGATCACGAGCTCCAGCCGCTCGAGGCCGGCACGACTCCAGGGCTGCTGCTTCATCGCCCGGGCGGGGACGGCCTCGGGCGAGCGGATCTGCACCGTGGCCAGGGGGCCGATCCGGTCGATCTCGAGGTAGCAGGCCCCGGCGACCAGGGGGTTGTCGGTGACGCGGGCCCGCGTCTCCAGCACCGGCACCAGCAGGAGCGGATCGCCCGTCCGGCGGTACAGCTCCTCCAGGGCCCGCAGGGCCGAGGGGTGCCCCGGGTCGAGCTGGAGCACCTTCGCGTAGGCTTCCTGGGCTTGGTCGGGCCGCTGGAGCTGGTCGCGCTGCACCGTGGCCAGCCGCATGAGCAAGAGCACCCGCTGGGCGGGGTCCTGCTCGACCGCGAGCATCTGCCCGAGCACCGCCGCGACCTCCGGCCAGCGGCCCGCAGCCCCGTGCAAGCGCACGAGGCTCCGGTAGGCGGGCAAGAAGGTCGGGTCCTGCGCACTCGCCTGCTGGTAGGCCTCCAGCGCCGCGTCCTCGCCGTCGGGCAGCCCCTCGAGGACCGCGCCCCGCCGGCAGAGCAGCAGGGCGGCCGTGGCCGGCTCCTGGGCGGCCGCGGCCTGGAGCTGGAGGTTCTCCGCGAGCTCCTCACGGTTGCCCGACTCGCTGGCGGCCGCCTCCAGCAGCTTGAGCGCGGTCAGATCGCCGGGCCGCCAGCGGAGCACCTCGCGCAGATGCTGCCGCGCCTCCTCGGGGCGTGCGAGGGGCCCGGACGAGAGCTGCGCCAGGCGCGTGTGCAGGTCGGCGCGCTCGTCGTCGGTGATGGCCACCTCGAGGCTGCGCCGGTGCATCTCGCGCAGCTCCTCCCAGCGCCCGGCGTCGGCGAGCAACCGCCCGCACGCCTGCAAGGCCGGGACGTAGCCCGGGTTGAGCTGGAGGGCCCGGGAGTACAGCTCGTGGGCGCGCCCCCCGTCGCCGAGGGTCTCCTCCGCGACCCGCCCGGCTTCGCCGAACAGGGCCACCACGGCGCGCTGGTCCTCGACCCGCTCGGCCAGCAGCAGCAGGACCCGGATGAGGTCTTCCCCGCACCCGAGCTCCCGGTAGAGCTGGACGAGCTTCTCGAGCACGGGTCGCTCGTCGGGATCGAGGCGCAGGGCCTGCTCCAGGGCCTGGGCCGCGCCCGCCGGGTCCGCGAGCCGCTCTTCGCGGACCCGGGCGAGCTCGCGCAGGTGCTCGCTCGCCTGCTCCGGGTCGAGGGAGCGCTCGGCTTCCCGGGCCAGCAGCTCGGCCTGCTCGGTCCAGCGCTCGAGCCGACCCAGCAGGCGGCTGAGCTCACGGATCGCGGCCAGCCGCCCGGGCCCGGTCGCCACCGCCTCGCGCAGGACCGCGACCGCGGTGAGGTCGTCCCCGAGCCGCCGTGCGAACACCTCGGCCGTGCGCAGCAAGGCCAGGGCCCGCTGGTCGGGATCCTCCAGGCTGCGCGCCTCTTCGAGCTGCATCGCCGCGAGCCCCGACCAGTCGTGGGCTCGCCGCAGCAGCTCGCCGAGGGCCTGCAGGGTCGGTCGGTGATGAGGGTAGGCGTGGTGGGACTGGTGCAGGGCCTCCAGGGCCTCGGCCTGCCGACCCAGCCGCAGAAGGAGCTGGGATCGTCGGTAGTACAGGTCGGCCCGCTCGCGCGGCTCCGTCTCCACCTCGGCCCAGCGCCCGAGGATCTCGGCGAGCCGCTCCTGGCGCCCGGCGACGCCCAGCAGCCCGGCCAGGGCCTCGAGGCTGGGGCGGTGGTGCGGATCGAGGCTCAGCGCCTCCTCGAGCGCAACCTGGGCCTGCACGGGGTCCCCGAGCAGATCCTGCCGGATGCGGGCGACCTCGAGCAGGGTGGAGGCGCTGGAGGGGCCGCTCTCGCTGAGCGCGGCCTCCAGCTCGAGGGTCCGGGCGAGGTCGCTCCACCGGTGCAGCCGGCGGCAGAGCCGCTCCAGCGCGGCGAGGGCCTCCACCTCCTGGGGATTGAGCGCGACCGCCTCGTCGAAGGCCTCCCAGGCCCCCTCCAGATCGTCGAGGTAGACCTCCCGCAGGCGACCGAGCAAGGAGTACAGGGCGGCGCGCTCGACCATGTCGACGCAGCCGGGGATGGCCGCGGCCACCACCTCGGCCAGCTCGGCCCAGCCCCCCCGGGCCGCGAGCAGCGGCTGCAAGGCAGCCAGCGCGGGGGCGAAGGCGGGCTCGGCGGCCAGAGCCTCCCGATAGGAGGCGAGCGCGGCCTCCCGGCGGCCGAGGGATTCGAAGAGCTGCCCTTGCTCCCAGAGGACCTGGGCTCGCTCGAGCGCGGTCGTGGCCGCGGCCGCCTCGCCGGCGAGCAGCTCAGCGACGAGGTCGGGTTGCCCACCTTCGCGGTACAGCCGCTTGGCCGCCCGCCGGGGCGGGTGATAGGTCGGCGCCCCGCGCAGGGCCTCCTCGTAGCTGCGCAGGGCGTCCCGCGGTCGACCGAGCCGCTCCTCCTGCAGCCGGCCGATGGCGTACAGCAGCCGGGCCTTGTGCTCACCCTGGGCTGCCGCGAGCTCGCCGAGGTAGAGCTGGAGGAGCTGCTCCCAGCCGCCAGGGTCCCCGGCGTTGCCCTGATCCCCGCCCCGTGGGGCCTCGTCAGCGTCCATGTCTCATCCAGCCCCAGGAGAGCCGCCGGCCATGCCCCGGACGGACAGGCCCCGGCCCCGGTCTCCGCGCCTCCCGGTCCACGCCGGGTCGACGGACCCGACCCGCGCCATCCGGGGCGGCAGCGTGCTGTTATACCAGAGGCCGGCGCCCTTGGGAGCAGGGAGCCGCGCCGCGCCCCGATGATCCAACAAAAGTACCCGTGATTTCACGCAAAATCGAGCTCGAAGCTGAACACGTCATCCATCAGCCGGCTGGAGACCTTGTAGCCGCTGCGGTAGAACACGGTCTGCATGGCCTTGTTCTCCCGCAGCACCTCGGCGGTGAAGCCGGCGATCCCGTTCCGGCGGGCGATGGTACCAAGGTACCGCAGCAGGAACTTGCCGATCCCCTTGTTCTGCCAGTTGTCGCGCACGATGAAGGCGACCTCGGCGCGATTGCTCTTGGGATCGAGGTAGTACCGGCCGATCGCGACGATCTCTTCCCCATGGGCCTCGGGGACGGTGCCGACGATCGCCACGTCGTTGCGATGATCGACATAGATGAAATTCTGCACCTGCTTGTGGGGGACTCGCTTGAGGTGCGACATGAACCGGTAGTAGACGGTCTGCTGCGAGAGTGCATAGAACAGGTCCCGGAATCGCTGCTCATCGGTGGGCAACATGGGACGAAAGTTGATCGCCGTGCCGTCGTCCAGGACGTAAGTCGTCTGCACCCGGGGCGGGACGATCCGGATCATCCCCTCGACATCGGCCATCTCCGAACGCAGGTAGCGGTACTCGACCGCCTTGCGCAGCAGCTCGGCGCGGTAGTTGGGGTGGGCGACCGAGATCAGGGCCATCGCGCGCTCCTGGACGCTCTTGCCGTGGAGGTAGGCGACGCCGTACTCGGTGACGACGTAGTGCACGTCGCCGCGGGTGGTGACCACGCCCGCGCCCGGGCTGAGCTGGGGGACGATGCGGGAGATGGCGCCATCCTTGGCCGTCGAGGGCAGGGCGATGATCGCCTTGCCCCCCTCGGCCCGGGCCGCGCCGCGGTTGAAATCGACCTGGCCGCCGATCCCGGAGAAGAAGCGCGTGCCCAGGGAGTCGGCGCAGACCTGACCCGTGAGGTCCACCTCGAGCGCGACGTTGATGGCGACCATGCGCTGCTGCTGGCCGATCAGGAACGGGTCGTTGACGTACTCGGTGGGATGGAAGGCGAACAGGGGGTTGTCGTCGATGTAGTCGTAGATCCGCCGCGTCCCCATGCAGAACGAGGCGACGATCTTGCCGCGGTCGAAGGTCTTGCGGCTCCCCGTGACGACTCCCGACTCGACCATGTCGATGATCAGGTCGTTGATCATCTCGGTGTGGATCCCCAGCTCCTTCTTGCCCGCGAGGTTCTGCAACACCGCGTGGGGGATCCGGCCGATACCCAGCTCGAGGGTCGCGCCGTCCTCGACGAGGCCGGCGATGTACTGGCCGATCTGCGCGGTGACCTCGTCGGGCTCGTCGGGCTTCGCCTCGAGCAGGGGGGCGTCCACCGGCACGAGCACGTCGAGGTCGTAGACCGACAGGCTGCTGTCGCCGTGGGTCCGGGGCATCTGCGGGTTGACCTGGGCGATCACCAGCGCGGCGTTCTCCGCCGCGGTCTTGACGATGTCGACGGAGATGCCGAGGCTGCAGCGCCCCCGCTCGTCGGGCGGCGAGACCTGGATCAGGGCCGCGTCCAGGGGGAGCTGCCCCGAGGAGAACAGCCGGGGGATGTCCGACAGGAAGATCGGCGTGTAGTCGCCCAGCCCCTCCTGGATGATGTCCCGCACGTTGTCGGAGATGAAGAAGCTGTTCACGGAGAAGTGCTGGGACAGCGCCCGGTGCGCATAGGGCGCGTCGCCGATGGTGAGCAGGTGGATGATCTGCGTGTCGGCCAGCTCCGCGGAGCGGGCCGTCAGCGCCTGCACCAGCCGTTGCGGCTGCGCGCAGCCCGTGCCGATGAAGACCCGCTGGCCGGCACGGATGCGGGCCACCGCCCGCTCCGGGGTCTCGAGCTGCTTGGCGTACTTGGTCCGCCAGTCGGGGTCGTAGGAGGGTCGCTTCCCCGGGTTGCTCATGCTAGTCCCTCGGAGGCCAGGGTCATCCGCACGTCGGCGGCCATCGCGCCGGTGCCCGGGCGACCGACGATGAAGGGGCTGATCTCCAGCTCCTGGATCTGGGCGAAGTCCGTGGCGAGCTGGCTCACGCGCTGCAAGGCGGTGGCGATGGTCTGCAGGTCGACGTCCAGCTCGCCGCGGCCCTCGAGGATCTGGTAGGAGCGGGTCGAGAGCAGCATCTGCATCGCCTCGTCCGCGGTGATGGGCGCGAGGTGGAACGCGACGTCCTCCATCACCTCGACGAAGATGCCCCCGACGCCGAACATCAGCATCGGCCCGAAGCGCGGGTCGCGGGTCATGCCGATGACCACCTCGATGCCCGGCGGACACATCTTCTCGACGTAGATCCCCTCGACCCGGGCGTCGGGGCGGTACCGCTGGACCCGCAGCATCATCAGGTCGTACGCGTCGCGCACCTGGTCGGGCAAGGTCAGGTTCAGCCGCACCCCACCGACCGCCCGTTTGTGGGGCAGGTCGGGGGAGACGACCTTGAGCACGACGGGGTAGCCGAGCCGCTCGGCCGCGGCCACCGCCTCCTCGCTGGAGATCGTCAACTGCCCGGCCGGGATCACGAAATCGTACGCCCGCAGGATCTCCTTGCCGAGGAACTCCTCCACCTGGCCGAGGCCGAGACGCTGGATGCGACGGAGGATCCGCTCGACACGGCGCCGGTTGACCGGGAAGCGGGTGACGATGCGCGGCGGCCGCCGGCGCCAGGTCGCGTACTCGCACATCGCGCCCAGCGCCTCGGCGGCCCGCTCGGCCGAGGGGTACTCGGGGATCCCCGCGGCGAGCAGGCGCGCCCGGGCCTCGGCCACCCCGCCCCCGCCGAGGAAGGCGGCGAGCACCGGCTTGCTCCAGCCCCGCACCGTCTCGATGACGGCCTCGGCGGTCTGCAGGGGCTGGGTGCGGGCCTGCGCGGTGAGGACCAGCAGCACCGCGTCCACCGCCCCGTCCCGCAGCACGGCATCGACCGCGGCGGCATAGCGCTCGGGGCTGGCGTCACCGAGCACGTCCACCGGGTTCTCCAGCCCCGCGGAGGAGGGCAGCAAGGTCGCCAGACGCTCCCGGCAAGCCTGGCCGAGGTTGGCCATGTGCATGCCGCCCCGCTCCACCGCGTCGGCGGCCATGATCCCGGGTCCGCCCGCGTTGGTGACCACCGCCACCTGGGAGCCGAGGGGGAGCGGCTGGAGCGAGAAGGCGCGCGCATCGTCGAGCAAGGCCTGGAACGAGTCGGCGCGGATCACCCCCGAGCGCTTGAACGCCGCGCCGTAGGCGATCTCCTCCGCATGTCGTCCGCCCTCGTGGGCCGCGGCCGCACGCTCGCCGGCCCGCGTGGTCGCCGTCTTCAACAGGACGACCGGCTTGCTCGCGGCGAGCTGCTCCGCGACCCGCACGAACTCCTTGCCTGAGCGGATGCTCTCCAGGTAGCCGAGGACGACGCGGGTCTCCGGGTCCTCGGCGAAGGCCTGCAGGACGTCCATCTCGTCCACGTCGATCTTGTTGCCGAGCGCCACGACCTTGGCCAGCCCGAGGTCGAGGCTGGCCGCCCAGTCGAGGATCGCCGCGCACAGGGCCGAGGACTGCGAGAGCAAGGAGACGCCGCCCGCGGGGGGGAGCTGGCGCACCCAGCTCCCGTTCAGCCCCAGCGGCAGGTTGACCACGCCGAGGCTGTTGGGCCCCAGCAGCCGCGAGCCGCGCGCCTTGCACATCCGCAGGATGTCCCGCTCCACCTCCTCGACCTGGGAGCCGACCCGCCGCTCGAGGGAGGTCAGCACGACGAGCACCTCGACCTGGGCCTTCAGGGTCTGCTCGACCGCGGCCTCGAGCTGCTCCATGGGCACCGCGACGAGGGCGAGGTCCACCGGCCGCCGGTGCAGGCGCAGCTCCGGGAGGCAGGGCCGGCCGAGCACCTCGGTCTCCGTGGGGTTGACCAGCAGCAGCTCGCCCGCGAACCCCGCCTGGAGCAGGTTGAAGACCACGGCCTGACCGAGGGACTGGGGATCGGCGGACGCGCCGATCACCGCGACGGTCCGGGGGGCGAGCAGGGGCTGCAGCTTCATCACCACCTCACCGGGGGTCGAGGGATCGACATCCGCTCAGCGCCCCCGTCGCGAGCTCTTCTCCTCGAAACGCAGGGTCACGTAGTAGACCCCATCTTCCAGGCGGGACTGGACCGCGAGGCCACTGGCATAGAACAGGTTCATCATGCGCCGGTTGGTGGCGAGCACCTCGGCGGTGAAACCGGCGAGCCCCTGCTCCCGGCCGGCGGTGATGAGCCGGGTGAGGAGGAAGCTGCCCACCCCCCGCCCCTGCCACTCGGGGAGCACGGCGAAGGCCACCTCGGCCAGGTTGCTGGCGCGATCGACGAACCAGCGGCCGACGCCCACGAAGACGTCGTCGGGCTCCTCGCCGACGTGGCAGACCACCGCGAGCTTCTCCTGGTAGTCGAGGACGACCAGGGGCTGGGCCTTGCTGTGAGGCAGGGTGCGCACCGCCCCCATGAAGCGGTAGTAGATGTCCTCCTCGTCGAGCCCGTAGAACATCCGCCGCAGCTTGCCCTCGTCCGTCGACCGGATCGGGCGCAGCTTCAGGGACTGCCCGTCCCGGGTGGTGAAGGTGCCGGCGAGGCGCTCGGAGTAGCCGGTGGCGCCGGCCGGCGACAGCTCCTGGTCCGGGTAGACGTGACGCAGGCGCTTGGCCGCGGCGAGCAGGTCCTCGCGGAACGCGGGGTGGGCGATGTTGATCAAGGCCAGCGCCCGGTCCCGCAGGCTCTTGCCGTGCAGGTGGGCGATGCCGAACTCGGTGACGACGTAGTGCACGTCCCCGCGGGTCGTCACGACGCCGGCGCCGGGCGAGAGGGTGGCGACGATGCGGGAGACGGTCCCGCCCCGGGCCGTGGAGGGGAGGGCGATGATCGGTCGACCATTGCGGGACAGGGCCGCTCCCCGGATGAAGTCGGGCTGCCCCCCGAAGCCGGAGTAGATCTGGTGGCCGAGGGAGTCGGCGCAGACCTGCCCGGTGAGGTCGATCTCGAGGGCCGAGTTGATCGCCACCATCGTGTCGTTGCGGGCGATCTGCCGCGGGTCCGAGACGTAGTCCGTGGGGTGGAACTCGAAGCGGGGGTTGTCGTGGACGAAATCGTACAGCCGCTGCGTTCCCAGACAGAACGCGGCGATTGTCTTGCCTGGGTGAAAATTTTTACAGCGATTGGTGATGACCCCGGCCTCGTACAGGTCGATCAGGCCATCGGAGAACATCTCGGTGTGCACGCCGAGGTCCCGCTTGTCCAGGAGGTGGTGCAGCACGGCGTTGGGGATGCTGCCGATGCCGGCCTGGATCGTCGCCCCGTCCGGGACCAGCCGCGAGACGTAGAAGCCGATGCGCTCCGCCTCCTCGCTCGGCGGCTCGGGGAAGAGCTGCAGGATCGGCTCCTCGTGCTCGACGAGCGCGTGGAGCTGCTCGAGGGAGACGAAGCTGTCGCCCAGGGTGCGCGGCAGGCGGGGGTTGACCTGCGCGATGACGTAGGTCGCGTGCTCGACCGCGGCCTTGACGGTCTCCACCGAGATCCCGAGGCTGCAGTTGCCGAAGGGGTCGGGAGGCGTCACCTGCACGAGGGCCACGTCGAGGTGGAGCCGCCGGCTGTTGACCAGCTTGGGGATCTCCGAGAGGAAGATCGGGGTGTAGTCCGCGTCGCCGCTCGCCACGGCCTGCCGGGCCGCCTGACCGACGAAGAAGGTATTCAGCCGGAACATGTCCAGGCGGCTCGCCTCGGTGACCGGCGAGGTGCCGAGGGAGATGAGCTGGACGATCTCGGTGTCCGCGATCTGCTCGGGGAACCGGGCCAGGCTGCGCACGAGGTGCTGCGGCTCGGCGCAGCCGGTCCCGACGAAGATCCGGCTCCCGGGGCGGATCCGCCGCAAGGCGGCCTCGACGGTGGTCCGCCGCTCCTCGTAGAGGGCCTGCTGCCGGGCGATGCGCCACTCCATGCTCCCCCCGCCGACGCTCATCCCGGACCCTGGCGCAGGTGGAAGTACAGACTGGCCGCGAGGGCGATGGACGAGAGCTTGGAGCGCGCCGAGTCGCCCCGCGAGGTCAGCACCATCGGCATGTCACCGGCGATGACCACCCCGCCGGCGGTGGCTCCCGACTGGGTCGTCAGGGACTTGTAGGCCACGTTGCCGGCGTCGATGTCGGGCATGATCAGGATGTCGGCGGTGCCGGCGATCTGCCCCTTGTACTTCTTCTCGTGGGCGACCGCGGCGTCCATCGCCACGTCGAACGAGAGGGGCCCCTCGACGATGCAGTCGGTGCGGGAGGCGAAGCGGGCCGCGATGCGCTCGGCCGCCTGGGAGCTCTCCACGCTCTTGTTGACGCTCTCGATGGCCGAGATGATGGCGACCTTGGGCTGCTTGATGTTCAGGTTCGCGGCGACCTTCAGGGCATTCTCGACGATCTTCACCCGTTTCTCTTCATCGGGGTAGGTGTTCACCGCCGCGTCGGAGATCATGACCATCTTCTTGCGCTTGGGGATATCCATCACCACAACGTGCGAGATCAGCTCCTCGGGCTTGATCCGACCGGAAGCCTTCAGGTATTTGAAGACTCCCCGGAGGATCTGGTCCGTCTTCATGCTGCCCTTCATGAGCACGTGGATCTGGTTGGCCGCGTGCAACCGGGTGGCCTCTTCCACCGGGTCGTCCGTGTCGACGATCGTGTAGTTGTCGTTGTCGATGACGAGATCATAGTCGTAGGCGATCTGGCTGATCGCCGAGTAGTCGCCCAGCAGGACGAACTTGGCCAGCCGGTAGGTGCCCTCCTCGTTGGCCATCTTCGAGGCGAGGATCGCCTCCTCGTTGTCCGCGCCGACGATCCCGATGGTGGGCACGAAGTTGCGCTGCACCGTGACGCAGGTCGCGTCGATGAGCTCGTCGAGGGAGAAGATGGGCGCCTTCTCGCGCCGGTAGATCACCTGGCGGGAGAAGATCGGCGTGTCGAGGAGCTGGTCCTCGGCGTGCCGGCGGTCGCGCAGCAGGTCGCGCTCCCGCTCGTAGTCGAGCAGGCTGTCCGGCTCGTACAGGCCGCGGATCAGGCCTGCTGCCAGGGCCTCGTGGGCCAGGGAGCCGGGGACGCGCACGAGGGGGAAGCGGCCGGCCAGCCCCGCCTCGATCCGGTCGACCAGCTCCTGCTCGTGGACCAGCCCCCCCGTGATCGCCACGACCTGCAGCGGCTTGCCGTCCGCGGTCAACTGGAGCACGGCCGAGGCGGTCTTGCGCGCGAAGAAGTCGAGGATCAGGTCGATCTTCTGGCGCTGGCGCTCGTTGGCGCCCTGGTGGCGGAAGTGGACCAGGGCACGGAAATCGTTGGTCCAGGCGTGGGAGATCAGGCCGCCGCGGGTGTTGGCCGCCGCGTCCAGCTCCTTGATGTTCAGCTCGTTGCGCGCGAAGCCCTGCAGCAACTGGGCCATCTCGACCGTGCCCGAGCGGGTGGTCGAGGGCAGGGAGAAGGCGTCGAGCACGTCGACGACCCGTCCTCCCCGGTGCAGGGCGACCGACATCCCGCCGCTGAGGTGCGCGGTGATCGCCTCGGTCTCGGACGGCAGGCGCCCGAGCAAGGCCGCCAGCAACCTCCAGACCGCCTTGTGGTTCAGGTAGTGGGCGGCCGTGCCCTCCCGCTTGACCTTGGCCAGACCGGTCATCCGCGCAGTCAGCTCGAGCTCGTCGCAGGCCACCGGGTCGCTGGTGGTGAGCAGCAGACCGTCGGGGGCCGCGATCCGCCGCCTCAGCTCGGAGGCGATGGCCACCGAGAGGTTGGAGGAGTGCAGGACGGCGGCCTGCTCCAGGTCCCGCTCCAGGGCGGGCGTGACCCGGTAGGTGCCCGCCGGCACGGACCGGACGAAGCCACCCCGGCAGCCGATCCCGGCGAGCCCCGCGGGGTCGATCCCGAGCTCCTGCAGCCAGCCCAGCAGGGCGGCCGCCCGGCTCTCCGCGGTGTCCGGCTCGTCGGGATCGTGGTGCAGCTCCGTCTCGTGGAGCTTGTCCAGCCCCCGGAAGCAGGCGGCCTTGGTCGAGCTGGCGGTCGGGCTGAAGACGAGCAGCAGCTTGCCCCCGGCCTCGGCCGGCGCGGCCACCGTCCCACCGACGAGCAGCCGCAGCAGCATCCGGCCGCCCGCGGAGCGACGCTTCAGCTCGAGCAGCAGGGAGAGGGCCCGACCGAGCAGGCGGTTGGCCTGGGGAGTGCCCGCCACGCTGCGCAGGGACTCCACGGCCCCGGCGAGCCCGATGGCCGCTTCCTCGACCTCTTCCGGAGACAGGGACGGGAGCCGGCCCTCCAGGTCGCCGACCCAGCGGTCCCCCAGGTCGGCGAGCTGCCGCTCGAGGGTGCTCAGCAACACCCGGGCGCCACCGATCTCGGCGACCGCCTCCACCAGCTTGCGCGTCGTCGTTTCCATCATTCCCGCTCCCACCACCTACCGCCCACTCTGCCGTACCAGATCCTGCAGGGCGCCCGGATTGGCCACCGCGCTCCAGTCCTCGTCCTGGCTGACGTCGCCGGTGGCGATCCGCCGGAGCACGCGCCGCACGACCTTGCCGCTGCGGGTGCGCGGGAGCTCCCGGACGAAGACCAGCCGGGCCGGCACTGCGAACTCACCCAGCCGCATCTGCAGGTAGCGCGCCAGCTCGAGGCGCAGCCCCTCCGCCTCGGGCGGCTCGTCCTCGCCGACCGCCAGCTCGCGGGCCACCAGGAAGGACACGAGGCTGCCGCCCTCGTCGCCGGAGAACCCGACCACCGCGGCCTCGGCGATGCGGGGGTGGCCGGCGAGGGTCGACTCCACCTCGGAGGTGGACAGGGAGCGACCCGCGACCTTGATCCGATCGTCGAGCCGCCCCATCCCCCAGAAGAACCCCTCCCGATCGACCCGCGCACCGTCATTGGTCACAAAGCACCCCGGGATGCGACTGAAGTACCGCTCCCAGTAGCGCTCCGGCTGCCCCCAGAGGCCGCGCACCATGGCCGGCCAGGACGAGGCGAACACGAGCTGGCCGCTCTCGTTGGGGCGACAGACCTCGCCCGCGTCGTTGAGCACCCGCGGCTCCACGCCCAGGGCCGCGAGCCCCAGCGCGCCGGGCCGGTTGAGCTCGCCCGCGGGGAGCGACGCGATCAGGGCGACCCCCGTGGCCCGCTGGATCCAGAGGTTGAGGACCCGCTCCGGGAGGCCGGTCAGGGCCGCGCCGGCGAAGGCCACGAGCCGCGGCGGCAGCACGTCGCCGCACGCGGCGACCAGCCCGAGCTGCGCGGACGCGGGCAGATGCCCCTCGCCGAGCTCCTGGCGCAGCCGGGCCAGCAGCCGGGGGGAGCACAGCAAGGCGAGGCCGGGGCAGGCCTCCGCGAGCTGCGCCAGCGCCGTCGCGGCGAGCCCTTCGCCGGCCGGCGACAGCACCAGACACGCGCCGTGCAGCAGCGGCCCCCAGAGCCCGTAGGCCAGGCCGGCCGCGGAGGCGAGGGGGAGCGTGCAGAGCAGGGCGTCCCCCGTGGACCTGGGGCCCGCGAGGCAGAAGAGGTCGTCGTAGGAGCTGCCGGCCTGGACGAGGAAGCCGCCCGTGGCGAAGACCGCGCCCCGGGGGATGCTCGTGCCGGCGCCCGGATACAGCAAGCAGAGGGGGTGCTCGGCGTCCACCGCGACGGCTGGCGGCGGGGGCAAGAACCGCCCGGCCGCGAGCAGATCGGCGTAGGACGGGGAGCGCGGATCCGCGGCGTGCCCCACGACCACCGTCCGCTCGGGCCCGAAGGCATCCTGGAGCTGGCCTCCGACCCCGCCGGAGCAGTCCTCCCCGGCGATCACCAGCAAGGAGGCGTCGCAGTTGGCCAGGATCGCGTGCGCCACGTCGAAGGGGTGCTCGATGTTGACCGGCACCTCGATGAGCCCGAGGTGGGCGCAGGCCAGGGCCAGGGCGATGGCCGCCTGCCCGTCGGGCAAGAAGCAGGCCAGCCGGTCCCCGGGCTGCAGGCCCCGCGCGGCCAGGGCCGCCGCGAGGGCGAGCACCTCGGACTGCAGCTCGCGGTAGGAGATGGGCGTCAGGCCGCCGCCGGGGAGGCTGACGAGCAGGGCCGGGAGGTCGAGCCGCCCCGCATCGGCCAGGGGACCGAAGACGTTGTCGGTCGCCTTGAGCTGGCCCCCGGAGAACCAGCGCACGCGTCCCTCGCGCAGCTCCTCGTCGCTAATTTGGGTGAAGGCGGTCGACCAGCGCAGCCGGCTCGCCTGCGACCGCCAGTAGCCCTCCCGATCGGCCAGGCTCGCCTCCTGGAGCCGCTGCAGCTCGGCGAGGGTCGTCGGACGCGAGGAGGGACCGGCGAACCCGGTCAGAGAGTGCTCGGCAGACGGGGGCCTTTCGCCAAGAGACATCGACTGCTCCTCCTTCGCCGCGAGAACGGGGCGGAATCGCCGACGCTGGCGCCTCCCCAGCGTGCATTCGTTGCATTGGCTCGATGAGAAGTCAAGCCGCAGGCAGCCTCAATCGAGAAGCTGCCGCGGATCACCGAGGGCCGGACGAGGGAGGCCGACGGCGGCCGCGTGCCGGGCGAGCCACGCCGCCCGGATCGCCTCCTCCAGCAAGCGCTCCTCGGCCTCCAGGCGCCGGAGCTGCCGACGACGGCGCACGCGCTGGACCGCGTAGGCCACGAGGAAGACCCCCGTGGGGAGCCCCCAGAGGAAGCTGCCCCCGAGGAGCAAGGGGACCCAGGCGTAGTCCACCTGGAGCTGCCCACGCCACTCCTCCTCGAGCTCGGCCAGGGAGCGCCCGAACGCCACCTGCACGGCGGCCGCGAACTCCTCACCGGCCGAGAGCCGGCGCAGCAGCGTGCCGAAGGGGCCGCCCTCGCCCTTCTTGATCAGGAAGGAGGTGAAGGCCACCGACTGCGCATAGGCGATGCGGACCTGGTCGGGCCGCTCCGGGAAGCTGCCGGCGAGCTCGGCGAGGGGGAAGAGGTGTCCCTGGAGGATGGCCTGCGTCAAGGTGCGCGCCTGGGTGAAGGAGAACTCGTGCTCGTGGTAGATCGCGAACCCCTCGGAGAACCAGCGGGGGACGCGGCCCGAGCCCGCGGTGGCCGCATACAGCAGCAGGTGGGCCAGCTCATGGCGGAAGGTGCCCTCCACCTGCCGCCAGGGCGCCTCCCCGCCGAGGTCGAGCCGCACCGCCGCCCACCGGCCGGGTCCCACGGCCACTCCCGCCATCCAGTCGGGCGTGTCCCCGAGCAGCTCCCGGAAGGTCTCTTGATTGGATGCGAGGTAGACCGCGAACCGGCCCCCCGGGTCGGTCCCGAGGCTGGCCGCGATGGCCTGGCGCGCGAGGGCGCCCGTGCGGGAGAGCTCCTGGGCCGCGAGCCGATCGGCCGGCGCGTGGTGCAGCCGGATGCCCTGCCGCTCGAGGGTCTGCTCGTCCGGGAGCGACACGAGGGGGCCCTGCAGCAGGGGGCTGGTCGCGCCGAGGGAGGGCAGGTGATCGTCATCGGGTCGGCCGCCTCCGGGGGAGGCGGTGGACGGGGCCGGCAGATGGAGCAGGAGGAGCAGGAAGAGCAGGAGGAGGGGACGGATGAACAATCCGGGACGAGACCGCGGCAGCGTCCAGGCTCGCGGGGGCGACGACCAGGGTTGGCGCTGGTGGGCAGAGCTGCTCATCCATCCAAGGTAGTGACGTCCCGGCTGGATGCAATCGCGGGGCGGTCTTCGCGAGCGTGCAGGCCGGGGGGCGGCGACAGGCGGAGGGCCGGAGGGCCGGCTCGGCGAGAGCTTTGCCGATGCGACCCGAGCGGTGATCGTGGCGGATGCCCGCCGGGACTCCCAGGGGAACCGGGGTGTACCGCTGTGCTCCCCGGACCCCCTCCCTGCGGCCGAGATAGATTCGGGTGCAGATCATCCCGGTGAGCGAGCAGCGAGGCCTTGGCACAACTCCCCGCACGAAAAGAATTTTCTCGCAGAGCCGCAGAGCCGCAGAGGGCTCAGTCAGAGTGAGCACTTTGCTCTGCGAACTCTGCGGCTCTGCGAGAGATTTTGCAGCTCGAGCCGGGTGCCGGAGGAGATTGGCAAGGAATCCGCCCACTCGGACCGGCTGCACCCGATAGATTCAACTGGCCCGCATCAAAGCAGGGAAGGGCCGAGGGGGGACCTACGGTCACCCCCTCGGGCTCCCCCTCCCTTCCCCCTCCCTTCCCCCTCCCCCAGCCCCCTCCCCCTACGGGGGAGGGGGTTCGAGGGACGTGACTGGCGCGACCGGGGCTTACCTTGGTGGATTTTGAAGTGACTTTATTGATAATTGAATATGAAATCTTTGTTTGTTGGATATATTTCTTTTTATTCTGATGTTTTTTTGAAATTTATGGGTATTTTATATATATTTTAGGTAAAAGAATAGGAAAATTCAATTTCTAGTTTAAAAATTTGTGTTCACTTGTAAATCTTTGTGATAATTAGTAAATACTTTACTTGATAGGACGTAATAATGTCTTTCCTGTGTGGATTCAGAGAATTTCAGTGGGTCGCGTCGAGCCGGAGGCGGGCCTCGGTGGCGGTGAGGCCTGGCACGAAGAGGAGCTTGTCGCGGGAGTGGGCTCCCTGGCGCAGCTCCAGGGTGCTCGGGGGGATGCGCAGCAGCTTGCCGAGGAAGAGCAGGAGGTCGCGGTTGGCGCGGCCCTCGACGGGGGGAGTGGTCAGGGAGATCCGGAGGGCACCGGCCTGCTCACCGAGGAGCTGGTTGCGCGAGGCCCGCGGCTGCAGGCGGACCGCGAGCAGCGCCCCGCCGGGCACGTCACGCCAGGCTCCACCGGCCTCCGGGGAGCCGGGCTGGGGACCGGCCGCGGCCTCCCCGGACGGGCGCCGACGGTCACGCGGGCTCACTCCGCGGGCCGCTTCCCGGGCTCGCCCACCAGCTCGAGCAGGGGCTTGTAGGGAGGCAGCGGCTCCTCCTGCTGGGGGGAGATGCTCGGCGGCTGGGCCGCGGGGCTGCCGAGCCCGGGCAGGGGAGTCGTCACGCTGCGATCCCGGCCACGTGGCGAGCTCGGCGGCAGCTTCAGCGCGGCCCGGAGGGAGCCGTCGCCGAGGGGGCCGGCCGCGGCCGGCCGGAGCCCCTCGCTGCCGGTCTCGGCCAGGAGGCCCTCGCCCTTTCGCCCAGCCGGCTCCTCGCCGTGCTCGACCGCGAGCTGGCGGCGCGCCGCGTCCTCCCGCCCCCCGCTCACGGTCGACGGGGCCGCCGGCTGGAAGGGGACCGTCAGCCCCCCGCCGGCGCCCTCGGTCTGGAGCTCGAGCAGGTGCAACTGGCCCTCCAGCAGGGAGCGCAGCTCGACGACCGTCCGGGTGCGCTGCTGACGCAACTCATTGATCTCTCTACGGATATCCTGAAGCTGCCGCTCGGCGTCCCGCCGGATCTCCTCACCGTCCAGCTCCGCCTCGGCGCGCAGGATGTCCGCCTCCCGCCGCGCCTGCGTGCGGACCTCCTCCGCGAGCTGCCGGGCCGTGTAGAGCGCCTCCTGGACCCCCTTCTCACGCTCCTTGTGGGCCTGGAGCTCCTCCTTCAGCCGCGCCACCTCCTCGGCGAGGCCAAGGCTCTCGCGCTGGAGCTCGTCGATCCGGGCGGCGACGAGGCGCTTGAAGGCGTCCACCTCCGCGGGATCGTACCCCCGCAGGCGGCGGGAGAACTCCTCGTTCTCGACTTCGAGGGGTGTCAGCTTCATCGTCTCCTCCCGCGCGGGGCCTCCGGCCCGACCGCTCTACCTGGCCTGGCGGGGGCCGAAGAGGGCCTCGCCCACCCGCACCAGGGTCGCGCCCTCGCTGACCGCCTGCTCCAGATCGCCGCTCATCCCCATGGAGAGCGTCGGGAGCGATCGCCCGAGCCGCTGCTCCAGCTCGTCCCGCAAGGTCCGCAGCCGCCGGAAGGTGTCGCTGGCCTGCGCCGGCGGGGAGTCGAAGGGAGCCATGCCCATCAGCCCGACCAGGCGCACTCCGGGCTCCGCGACGATCCGGGCGGCCAGGGCCGGCACCTCGGCCGGGGGGAGGCCGGTCTTGGTCGCCTCCTCGGTGCTCACCTCGATCAGCACCTGCTGGACGACCCCCGCCTCCCGGGCCCGCTGCCCCACGGCCTCCAGCAACCGGGCGGAGTCCAGGGAGTGCAGCAGCTCACAGCCGGGCACGACGAGCTTCACCTTGTTGCGCTGCAGGTGGCCGATGAAGTGCCAGCGGACGCCAGGGAACTGCTGCTGGTGCTGCGTCAGCTCCTGGGCGTAGCTCTCGCCGAGATCCACCAGCCCCAGCGCGATGGCCGCCGCGATCCGCGCGGCGGGCTGCTGCTTGCTGACAGCCACGAGCCCCACCGTCGCGGGATCTCGCCCCGCCTCGGCGCAGGCCCGGTCGATGCGCTGCCGGACGGCGGCCAGCCGCGCGGCGAGCCCGGACTCCTCGCCCCTCACGAGGCGTCCTCCAGGGCCGGTCGCCCTGCGGCGAGGGTCGGCCCGGCGAGGGCACCGGCCTGCTGCAAGGCCTCCAGCACTTCGGGGAGGGGCAGCCCGACGACGTTGGTGTAGCTGCCGCGCACCTCCCGGACCAGGGCCGCGCCGATCCCCTGGATCGCGTACCCGCCGGCCTTGCCGAAGGGCTCCCCCGAGTCGAGGTAGGCTTCCAGCTCGCCCGGGAAGAAGGGCCGGAAGAGCACCTCGCTGCTCACCGCCCGGGCCTCGACCACCAGCCCCGCGGGACCGAGCAGCGCATAGCCCGTGACCACCCGGTGCGCCCGCCCGGCGAGCTGGCCGAGCATCTGCGCACCCTGCTGACGATCGACCGGCTTGCCGAGCCCGCGGCCGTCGATCAGCACCACCGTGTCGGCCCCGAGGGTCCACTGCCCACCCCGGGCCACGGCCAGCGCCTTCTCCCGGGCGAGCCGGACGACCGCGGCCTCCCAGGCCTCGCCGGGCCGGGCCAGCTCCGGGATCTGCGCCGGGCGGATCACGAAGGGCACACCCGCCTGCTGCAGCAGCTCGGCGCGGCGCCGGGACCCCGACGCGAGGCAGAGGGGGTTCGTCGCGGATATGGGTTCTACAACTACCATCACCTACATACTACCCGATCCCGGCCAGGTCGTCAACCTTTTCGCTTTTCCAGGGGATCTCGGCTTCGCCCCTCCCGGTCGCGGCCTCGAGACTTGACAGCGAGCCGGCGGCAGCCAGGATCGGCCCGATGGAACCGTCCCCCGCCCCGGCCTCCTCCTGCCGCTGGGCCGCCCGCCTCGGCCTGGCCCTCCCCCTGCTCCTCGGGGGTGGCGAGGCCGTGCGCCTGCTGGCCGCCGCGGCCCACCCCCGCACGGCCCTGGTGGCGCTGCTGCTGCCCGCGGTCGCCGGCCTCGGCGGGGTGCTCGCCGGCCTGCTCGTCCCCGGAGTCCGGCAGCTCCTCGCCTTCGCCAGCCGCCATCCCGGGCCCAGCCTCGGCGGCGGGCTCGGCGCGCTGCTCGGCCTGCGGGTCGCGGAGGCGGCCGCGACCCACCTCTTCCCCCGGCTGCACCGCCCCGACCTGGCCGGCTTGCTGCTGGCCCTCGCCGCGGTCCTGCCCGTCGTCGTGCTGGGGGGCCTGGGGGGCCTGCTCGGCGCCGGGCTCGTGCGCCGACGAGCGGCGACCACCCTCCCGACCACCACCGTCAGCCGGCTCACGCCCGGGCTGCTCCTGCTCGGTGGCCTGGGCTGGGCCACCTGGCGCCTGCTCGCGCTCGACCTGCTCCCGCACCTACCCGGGAGCGCCCGCTGGACCGCCGGCGCGACGGCCGGCCTGCTGCTGCTCGCCCTGTGCTGGCCCGGGGGGGTGCGACCGCGGCCGGCGACCGCCTGGTTGCTCCTCCTGGCACTGCTCGGGCCCCTCCTCGGCCTCGGCGGGGCCCACCTGCTGTACCCGACGGCCCGGCGCGAGCGGCTGCTGCTGGAGGCCCACTCTCCGTGGGCCCGGCAGGTGCTGCCGCGGCTGCGCCCCTTCTGGGACCGCGACCACGACGGCTTCTCCGGCGGCTGGGGCGGCGGCGACTGCGATGACGGGGACCCCCGCGTCCACCCCGGCGCGGTCGATCCGCCGGGGGACGCGCGGGACCAGGATTGCCTCGGCGGCGATCCGCCGGCCGCGCTGCTGGAGGACCCCCTGGGCCTGGCCGGGCTGCCGGCCCGGGCGCCTCTGCCCGCCGGCTTCACACCCTACCGGGGGGCCGTGCTGCTGGTGATCGACGCCCTCCGGCTGGACGCGACGGGCGTCGGGAAGGGCCCGAGCGCGACCCCCGAGCTCGACCGGCTCGCGACCCAGGGCGCCCTCTTCACGGGCGCCCGCAGCCCGGCCCCCGGCACCTGGCCGGCGATCCCCGCCCTGCTCACGGGCCGGCTGCCCGGCTCCCTGCGCTGGACCGGCCGGACGTCGCCGCCCGCGCTCGGCCCGGAGAACCGCACCCTCGCCGAGGTGCTCGGCGAGGCCGGCGTCCCGTCCCACGGTCTGGTCTCCGGCTACATGAAGTGGCGTCTCTTCGGCATGGAGCAAGGCTTTGCCAGCTACGAGTCCGCGATCCCCCGGGATCCCCCCCCCGAGCCACGCGACCACAGCTCGCCCCTGTTCACCGAGCAGGCCCAGCGCCTGCTCGCGCGCCTGCCGGACCAGCGCCTCTTCCTCTACGTCCACTACATCGATCCCCACCACCCCTACGTCGTGCACCCGGGCTTCACCCGGGGGGAGAGCCCCAAGGAGCGCTACCTCGGGGAGCTGCGCTACACCGAGCACCACGTGGCCCGCCTGGTGGACGGCCTGCGCGCGGACCCGGCCGCGGCCGACCTGCTGGTGATCGTGACCGCGGATCACGGCGAGGAGTTCCGCGAGCATGCGGGCCAGTTCCATGCCAGCCAGCTCTACGAGGAGAGCCTGCGGGTGCCGCTGGTCTTCCTCGGGCGGGGCATCCGCCCCTCGGTCCAGGAGCAGCCGGTCAGCCTCGTCGACCTCTTCCCGACGCTGCTGGACCTGCTCGGCGTCCCCCACCCCCCGGAGCTGGGGCTGCAAGGCCGGTCCCTGGCGCCCGACCTGCTGGGGTCGCCGCCGCCGGGGGCGGATCGACGCCCCCTCTTCGCCGAGCTCGGCCCGTGGGAGAAGCAGCCGGCCGCCGCGGTCCTCGAGGAGGGCCGCCACAAGGGCATCCTGCGGCGCGGGGGGGACCTGTTCGAGCTGTACGACCTGGTGCCGGACCCGGGCGAGCGCCGGGACCTGGCCGATCAGGAGCCCGAGCGCGCGGCCCGGCTGCTGGCCCGGCTGCGCGCGCTCGACGCCTGGCGCCAGGCCGGGCGCTGACCCGGCTCAGCCGCCGGCCGGCGGCGCGCCCGGCGCCTCCCCGGAGACGGCCTCCCGCGCCGACGACGCGGCCGCGACCGCGGCGAGCTGCTCGTCCAGGGGATCGAGGAGCAGGGCGGGCGCCGGCCCCGCGGCGGTCAGCTCGGGGAAGAGGTAGTAGACCAGGCCGGCGGTGTCCACGTCCCGCTGCGCCAGGCCCGCCCGGGCCAGCTCCTCCAGGCGGAGCCCGGCGATCTCGAGGGAGAGGTCCGTCTGCCGGGCGACGGTCACCGCGGTCAGCCGCCCGCCGCTTCCGGCCGCGGCCGCCAGGATCGCCCGCTGCTCCCGGTCGCGCCGGCGGGTCCGGAGGCGCCGGAACAAGGAGCCGAGCAACACGCCGCCGAGCGCCAGGGGCGCGCCCGCGAGAGTCGCCAGCAAGAGGAGCTGGTTCGCCACGCTGCCGGAGGCGGCCCCCGGCTCCGGCCAGCTCGCGATCCCGCCCACCAGCAACAGCAGGCCGCCCGCGAGCAGGGCGGTGCCGCAGCCACCACGCAGCAGATCGCCGGCCGGCACGGCCGACTCCCGGTTGCTCGGCGACCTGCCCCCCCGACGACGGCCCCGACAGGTCCTGGGCATCCGTCCTCCTTCCGCCGGCACCCTCAGCGGGGCCGGACGTCTCAGCCTCCGGCCGGGGGCACGACCGGGCACTCGGGATCATCCGCACGCCCGTCGCAGTCGTCGTCTCGCCCCTCGGCGTCCCCGCAGATCTCGAAGAGGCAGCAGGCCTCGAACCGCCCGGCCCGGCAGCGGGCGACCCGGAAGCGTGGCGGGCAGCAGCCCGCCGGGCCCTCCCAGTCCCCCCCGGCCCAGCACTCCGGATCGTCCCACGCCACCGGGTAGGGGACGGTGTGCAGATCGGGGAGCTGCAGGTCCTCGTCGGTCGATCCATCGCAGTCGTTGTCCAGCCCGTCACAGCTCCGCTCGACGGGCTCGAAACCCAATGGATACAAGCAGTTCCACCGCCCTTCGTGGCAGACGGCCGGCTGCTCCGGCCCGCAGACGCCGCCGCTGCGGCAGGTCAGCTCGGGCCCGCGGACCAGCTCCGCGGCCTCGTCCACCTCCCCATCGCAGTCGTTGTCCCAGCCATCGCAGACCTCGGGCTCGGGGAGCTCGGCGCCGTAGCACTCTCCCCACCGTCCGTCGGGCTGGCAGTAGCGCCAGCCCGGGTAGCACTGCCCCCGCGGCGGGCACGGCTCGGCCCGCCCCGGCACGCACTCGCAGCCAGCCAGGCCCTCGTCCGTGAGGCCGTCGCAGTCGTTGTCCAGCCCATCACAGGTCTCGGCGCGCGGGTCGAGGCCGCTGCAGGCGAACCAGGTGCCGAGGTAGCAGCGCTGGATGCCCTTGCTGCACTGGCCCTCGTCGACGCCGCACTCACGCAGCTCGCCATTGGGGCAGTTGCAGTTGGGGACCTCCTCGTCCGTGGTCCCGTCGCAGTCGTTGTCCCGCCCATCGCACGAGAGCTCCACGTTGGGCTCGTAGGTCGCGGGGTAGGTACACTGCCACTCCCCGGCCACGCACGCCGCCGTCGCGTCGACGCAGACCCCGAAGGGCTTGCAGACGCCCGCCGGGGGGGTGGGGACGTCGTCGACCAGGCCGTTGCAGTCGTTGTCCTGCCCGTCGCAGCTCTGCTCCGGCTCCTCGTACCCCGGCGCCGCAGGGCAGCGCCAGCCCGCCGCGCCCTCGCAGACCGGGGGACCGGCCGCCAGGCAGACGCCCACCAGGGTGCAGAGGCCCACGGGAGGCGTCAGCTCCTCGTCGACCTGCCCGTCGCAGTCGTTGTCGAGCCCGTCGCAGGACACCTCGGGGTCTTCGTAGCCGGCCGGCCGCAGGCAGGCCCAGCGCCCCTGGTAGCAGATCGGCGCCAGCTCCCGGCAGATGCCCTGACGGGTGCACAGCTCCGGCGGCGGGAGCACCCCCTCGTCGACGTGGCCGTCGCAATCGTCGTCCACGCCGTTGCACTCCTCGGGGCGCGGCTCGCAGCCCCCGAGGTCGCTGCGGCAGTACGGATCGTCCGGGACGTAGCGGTCGGGCAACCAGGAGAAGGAGAGCCGCTGCTCCAGGTCCACGTCCTGCAGGCCGCGAGCCCGGTGGGCGAGGAGGAACGCGGCCGGCCCCGCGGGCTGGAAGTCCTCCGCGTACCAGGAGAAGATGGCCGACAGCCCGTCGGGCCCGGCCCCGCGCCAGGGGTGGTTCAGCCAGCGAGTACAGGCCCGCGCCAGGCGGACCTCCGCCTCGTCCCCCGACAGGGGCAACGCCGGGAGCGAGGGCCCGGAGCGGGCCCCCTGATAGAGCGCGCAGTGGACCCGGGGATCGACCTGCGTCGGGAAGGTCTGGGCGAAGGGCCGGTCCGCGAGGAGGTCGGGCACGCCCCGCACCCCGGAGACGATCTCGGTCAGGGTCAGGACCGCACCGCCCACCGGGCAGCGTCGCTCCCGTAGCAGATCGAAGGTGTACCAGCCGACGTGGAAGTCGGGGTCCTGCTGCAGACCGGCGAGCAGCCCCTCGAGCAGGCAGAGGTTGTGGAGATCGATCCAGAAGGGCAGGCGCGCCGCGACCGGGAGCTCGTGCGGCTCGACCTGCCCCAGGAGGAGGCGGGCGGCCGCGAGATCGCTCGCGATCGCGGCGTCCTCCTCCAGGGCCGCCAGGTCGAGGCAGCCGCTCCGGACGAGCCGGCCGAGCACCCGGGCATAGGCAGCCAGCCCCTGCTCGAGGGCCGCGGGGTGCCCCGCCAGCGCACCGTCCTGGCCGACTCCGGCGTCGACCGCAGCCGTCCTCTCGGGCCCGGGATCCGCGCAGGCAGCGATCAGGAAGAGGAGACCGAGCCATATGGGAGCAAAGTCCCAATACACCCCCCAGAGACCACGACGAAAGAACCAGCGATTGCCCGCGACACCCCTCATCCTGGTGCAGCTCCTGCCACGACCCGGCCCCTCCCGCGTCGCGCCTCGGGCGCGGACGGACCGGTTCCAGGATAGCACACCCGCGCGGGTCGTCGTGCAGCTTGACGGTGGGCGGGGAGTCGGCTAGAAAGCGGCAGTTTCCGGGCAGGCGGCCAGGAGTGGGCGCCAGCTCGCCGCCGCTGGGGAAGGGCTCGCCGAGAGGGGTTGCGTTGCTGATCCACCCGCTGAGGGATGTGGCTCTGGAGGACCGGAGGGTCTTCCTGCGCGCCGACCTCGATGTCCCCCTCGAGAAGGGGCGCATCCTCGATGCGGCCAAGCTGGAGGCCCTGCTCCCCACGGTCCGCCACTGCCTCGCCCGCAAGGCGCGCGTCGTGCTCGCCGGCAGCCTCGGCAACCCCCGGAGCGGCCCCGAGCCCAAGCTCAGCCTGGAGCCGGTGGGCGCCTGGCTGGCGGAGCGGCTCGACGCGGAGATCCTGCTGACGGACGAGCCGGTCGGCGACGGGGCCCGGCGCGTAGTCCAGGACGCCCGGGAGGGGCAGGTCGTGCTCCTCGAAAACCTGGCGTTCCACCCCGGCGAGCGCCAGGGAGAGGAGGCCTTCGCCCGCAGCCTGGCCGAGGGGATGGACCTCTACGTGAACGAGGCCTTCGGCGTGTGCCAGCGCCGGGACGCCTCCGTGGTCGTGCTGCCGACCCTGGTCCAGGAGCGGGCGGCCGGGCTGTCGCTCCTCACGGAGCTGGAGATCGTCAAGCGACTCCGCGGGCAGGTGGAGCGCCCCTTCGTGCTCCTGCTCGGCGGCCAGCGGGTCTCCGAGAAGCTGCCCGTCATGGAGAGCCTGCTCGGCCGGGTCGACACGATCCTGATCGGCGGCGCCCTGGCCTACACCTTCCTCCAGGCCCAGGGCCACGAGACGGGCACCGCGCCCGTGGAGAGCGCCCAGTTGGTGGCCGCGGGCGAGCTGCTCCGCAACGCCGCCTTGCGCGGGGTGGAGCTGCTGCTGTCCGTGGACCATCGGCTGCTCCCCAAGGGGGGCGTCGAGCGATCGCCGACCACCAGCGCCGCGGTCGAGGGGATCCCCCGGGAGTACCGGGCCGTGGACATCGGGCCACGCACCGCGGAGCTGTTCGCGGCCCGGGTCGCCACGGCCCGCACCCTCGTCTGGCACGGCCTGCTCGGCCAGGGCAACCTGGAGGACGGCCTCGGCGGCACCCGGACGGTGGCCGGCTCCCTCGCGCGCCGGCGCCCCCTGACGGTGATCGCCGGCGGAGAGACCACCGCCTTCGTCCGCCGGGAGGGCCTGACGAACGCAGTCAGCCACCTGTCGACGGGTGGCCAGGCCCTGCTGGAAGCCGCGAGCGGACGGACGCTGCCCGGAATCGCAGCCTTGGAGAGCTGATCATGAGACGCCCCTTGATGGCCGGGAACTGGAAGATGTACCGCACCACCCACGAGGCCGTGGAGTTGGTGCGCACCCTGCGCAACCTGGTGAGCCTGGTGCGGGACGTGGACGTCATCGTCGCGCCGCCCTTCACCGCCTTGCCCGCCGTGGCCAAGGCCCTGGACGAGAGCCGCATCGGGCTCGCCGCCCAGGACGTCCACCCCGCGGCCGAGGGCGCCTACACGGGGAACGTCTCGGCGGCCATGCTCAAGGACGTGGGCTGCACCAGCGTCATCGTCGGCCACTCGGAGCGGCGGGAGTACCACGGGGAGACCGACGCCTTGATCCACGACAAGGCCAAGGCCGCGCTCGGTGCGGGGTTGCTGCCCATCGTCTGCGTGGGCGAGAAGCTCGAGGTGCGGCAGGCGAACCGGACCATGGACCTGATCCGGACCCAGATCGAGGGCGTGCTGGCCGGCTTCGGCCAGGACGAGGTGAGCCGGCTGGTGATCGCCTACGAGCCCGTCTGGGCCATCGGCACCGGGCAGACGGCGACCCCCGCCCAGGCGCAGGAGGTCCACCTCTTCATCCGGCGCCTGGTGAGCGAGCGCTTCGGTGCGGACACGGCCGCGGGGCTGCGGATCCTGTACGGCGGCAGCGTCAAGCCCGACAACATCGACAGCCTGATGCGAGAGCCCGACGTCGACGGCGCCCTGGTCGGTGGCGCCTCGCTGAAGGCCGACTCGTTCGCCCGGATCGTCAAGTTCCAGAGGATCTAGCGTCAGAGTGCGGCCGGCGAGGGCCGGTCCGCGGGAGAGATGCCATGTACGCATTCCTGATCGTCGTCCACGTGCTCGTCTGCATCTTCCTGATCCTCACCATCCTGCTGCAGGCAGGGAAGGGCGCGGGGGTCGGGGCCGCGTTCGGCGGAGGCAGCAGCCAGACCCTGTTCGGGGCCTCGGGCGGGAGCACCTTCCTCAGCCGGCTGACGACCGGGGCGGCGGTCGCCTTCATGCTCACCTCGATGACCCTGGCCTACCTCTCCAGCCGTCCCGAGACCGTGCTGGGTGACGAGATCCAGGCCGCGCAAGAGGCCGCCAAGCAGCAAGAAGCCGCGAAGCCGACCCTCCCCGCAGCCAGCGAGACCGTGGCGCCCGCCTCCAGCGAGCCCGCGGCCGTCCCCGCCGAGGGTCAGCCCGCGGCCGTCCCCGCCGAGGGTCAGCCCGCGGCCGTCCCCGCCGAGGGTCAGCCCGCGGCCGTCCCCGCCGAGGGTCAGCCCGCGGCCGTCCCCGCCGAGGGTCAGCCCGCGGCCGCGCCCGCCGAGGGTCAGCCCGCGGCCGTCCCTGCCGCGCCCGTGCCCGCAGCGCCGGTGCCCGTGCCCGCCGCGCCGGTGCCCGCGCCCGCCGCGCCGGTGCCCGCGCCCGCCGCGCCGGTGCCCGCGCCCGCCGCGCCGGTGCCCGCGCCCGGTCAGTAGCCCCCCTCCCGCCGCCCCCTCCCCCACTCCTCCCGACGAGAACAACGGCCCAAACTCAGGATTCCTGTTCAATTGTTTCCATTCCTGCATTCCTGCATTCCTTAGAAATCTCAGACAGGAACCCCCGCCGCCTTCCTGCCCAGCCTCATCGCCCCCGGCCTGGACTGCAGGTGACCGCCAAATCCCTCCCGCACACCGCCTCGTTCTGATCCAGACCCCTTTTGCGCGACACGCT
>JAVEVO010000252.1:0-7071 GCA_034005005.1 Myxococcota bacterium | reverse complement strand
GCCATCGCGCGGGACGGCTACGATCCGCTGCGCGGGCGGCTCGGGCGGGACCGGGAGCGGCTCCCCTGGGTCGGCTTCTTGCGGGCGCACGGCTACGTCTACCTCGACGCGCCGGGCGACAAGGACCCCCTGTACCCGAAGATGGAAGGCCAGAGCCTCAGCGCGGACTACGACCTCGCCAGCGACGCGGAGGTCCCCCCGGAGCTGGGCACGAAGCTGAGCGAGATCAGCATGTTCCGCTGGAAGATGCTGGAGCGGTACGACGACGCGCAGCGGGGGATCCTGGAGCTCGATCCCCAGCTCTGACGGAGGTCAAGTCATGTCGCCCGAGGTCCGGCTGCGCCTGCTCGACGAGCACGGGCACCCGTTCATGGGGATCGGGGTGCTCTGGCTGCTCGACGGGATCGACCGCAGCGGCTCCCTGGCCGGCGCGGCCCGGGGCATGAAGCTGTCCTACCCCAAGGCCTTGCGGATGGTGCGGGAGCTGGAGGAGGCCCTCGGCCAGCCGCTCGTGGTCCGGGAGCGGGGTGGCTGCCAGCGGGGGGGCGCGGCCCTGACCCCGTTCGGTGAGCGCTTCCGGGCGACCTACCGGGCCTGGCTGGTCCGGGTGGAGGAGCTCGCCCGGGAGGAGTTCGCGCACCACTTCGCCGGGCTGTCCTGAGTCTGCGGGAGGTGTGGACCTCCGCTTGCGATGACCGTCGGGGTCTGCTAGGTGCAGCCCGACCCAATGGAATGGAGGCTGCTTTCATGTTGAAGCGTACCGTGCTGATTGGCTCTTTGGTCCTGCTCCCCCTGCTGCTCGTCGCCTGCGGTGACGATGGCGAGAGCGCCGAGGGCGAGGGCGAGGGTGAGGGCGAGGGCGAGGGCGAAGGCGAGGGCGAGGGCGAGGGCGAGGGCGAGGGCGAGGGCGAGGGCGAGGGCGAGCCCGAGATCCCGTTCAACATCGGCGGCGAAGCCTTCCCGACCGCGCAGGTCGTCGATCTCGCGGATCTGGCGACCGTCGACAACGCCGGGGTGCCCAGCATCTCCCTGGAGACCCTGGCCCTGGCCGCGCTGACCGCGGACCAGGCTGCGGGCCTCACCTACGGCTTCGTCGCGGACGACGGTTTCACGCCCACCGACAAGGGGCTGGATCCCCTCGACTGGACGACCCTGAAGCAGGGCTTCATCGATCCCGCCACCCGCGACCTCGCCTGGCCCGAGGCCCTGGGCCTGTCGAGCAAGTGGAGCGTCAAGACGGCTGCGACCCTGCTCGTCTTCGGCGAGCCGGTGGTCTCCGGTCAGTAGCCCGGCGTCCGTCTTGCGTGTGACCCGCCCCGTCCTCTCCCTCGCGCTCCCCCTGCTATTCTGCGGCTGTGGCGGTCCCGGCTTCGACGGCTACCGCGAGCTGTACCCGGACCCCGACGGTGGTGAACCGGGGGCTCCCTGGGCCGGGACGGAAGGCCTGCTCCTGGTGCGGGCGGGAGAACAGCGGGAGGTGCTCCTCGCGGGGCTGCCGACCGTCGCGCTCGAAGGCGCCGCCGCGGTGGGGTTGGCCCAGGTCGTGGAGGCCGCGGCCCTCACGGATCACCCCGCGGGCCACCGCTTCAACTTCACCGCGTCGGACGGCTACGATCTGCTGCGCAAGCGCAATGACGACCTCACCCTGCTGCCCGGGTGGACCGAGCTGCAGATCGGGGTGCTCTACCGGCACCCCGCGGGCGATCTGCGCGTGACCTGGGACCGGGAGCGGCAGCCCTGGGGCTCCGCCCTGTCCGCCTATCTCGTGAAAGCCATGGACGGGGGCACCATCACCTTGCTCCCGTCGGACTGAGCCGGCCTCGCCGGCAGGAGGACCGACCGTGAATCGACGCGCGCTGCTGGTTCTGGCCGTCGTGCCGCTCTGCTCCCTGTTGTTCACCGGCTGCTTCGACGAGGACGTCGCGGCCGAGGGCGAAGGGGAGGGCGAAGGGGAGGGCGAAGGGGAAGGGGAGGGGGAAGCCCCCCTGGCGCTGACCATCGCCGAGCTGAACGCCCGGGTCGCCGGAGAGCCCGATTTCCTCGCCTCCCTGGTGCAGGTCGAGGGGGTGGCGACCGTGGACAGCGGCGTGCTCAACACCGGCGGCTACCTCAAGTTCCACCTGCAGGACGACACGGGCGGCGTCGCGGTCTTCGCGGACCCCGAGGCCGCGCCGGCTGCACCCGACGAGGCCCCGGACACCTTCGCCGAGCTCGGAGTGGAGCAGGGCGAGCGGCTGCGGATCGTCGGCCGCCTCGGCGTCCACGGTGGGCTGCTGGAGCTCCGCCCCCGCCAGGCCGCGGATCTCGTCCGGCTCGCCACGGACCAGCCCCTGCCCGAGCCGGCGGTGTTCGCCTCGGTCGCCGACCTGCGGGCGGCTGCCGCGACCCTCGTCGGCAGCCTGGTGCGCCTCGAGGGAGTGGAGCTGAGCGACGAGGGGGAGCCCTGGCCCGTGGCCGGGTCCAAGTCCAAGGACGTGCTCTTCCACGACCAGGACGGCGGCGAGGTCTGGGCCGACATCTACCCCGGGTCC
This sequence comes from Myxococcota bacterium, assembly GCA_034005005.1. Taxonomy (GTDB): domain Bacteria; phylum Myxococcota_A; class JAVEVO01; order JAVEVO01; family JAVEVO01; genus JAVEVO01. Next base: position 4,540 of record JAVEVO010000252.1, on the reverse strand, counting down.
GGCCTGCCGGGCTTCGCCCCGCCGCCGGGGCGCTTCACCCTCCAGGGCCTGCTGCGGATCAAGGACGACGCCCTGTACATCTTCCCGCGCAGCCGGGCCGACATCGATCCCCTCGACGAGGGGCTCACCGTGAGCACCTTCACGGTCACGCGCTACGGCGACGACGATCTGCGCTGGCCCGTGACCCTCGCCGAGGTGCCGGCCTTCCGGTTCGAGGGGCGCGCCGCGGTGCTGCTGGCCGACGTCGTGCGGGCCTCCCGGGTCCCCGGGCGGATGGGCCTGCGCTACAAGGTCGTCGCCCGGGACGGCCGCCAGCCCCACCAGGCCCTGCCCTTCGCCAGCCTCCGGCAGGGGCTGCTGCGCCCCTCCCTCGACGGGGAGGGGCAGCCGCTCCCCGGCGCGGTGGACTCCTGGTACCTGGAGAGCCAGGGCCTCTCCGAGATCTACTACCTGTACGACGTCGGCGAGATCCGCACCTACATCGAGGAGGAGTCGGGGATCCAGGAAGGGGAGGGGCCCTGCGCGGACGGCATCAACGTGCGCATCGAGGGGCGGACCTACTTCCTGCCCTTCGCGACCCTGCCCCGCACGACGGTCACCGTCGAGGGGGCGGAGCAGGAGGCGGTCCCCCTGCTCGCCCTCGTCCCCCCCGAGGTCCTCGAGCCCCTGAGCTTCGACGGCTCCTTCACCGACGAGCAGTTGCGGGTGCTGTACGACTATCGCCTCCGGGCGGCCGAGGAGGAGGCGGCCCCCGTGGTGGTCTCCCCCGAGGGCCTCGCCGCGGACCATCTGCTGGTCGAGGGCTGGACGACCCTGCTGACGGACCCCGCCGCGGGCGGGCAGCAGGTCGCGAATCTCTGCCACGTCGAGGCCCTGCGCCGCTTCTTCGTCACTCGGCCCGGGGGCGAAGGGGAGGAGGACGAGGTGACCCTCTTGCACCTCGAGGACTTGCCCCTGGAGACGGTCCTGACCCGGGAGGGCGAGGAACTGCCCGGGCTGTCCTTCGCTGACCTGCTCGCGGCCTCGGGCTTGCTGGGGGAGGATGAGGGACCTTCGGCCTATGACTATCGTCTCATCCCGGCCGACATGCTGGGCCAGCCGGATCAGGCCGTGCGCTTCCCCTGGGGTCACGGCCACCTGGAGCAGCTCCGCTTCGTGCCCTCCCTGCTGCGGACGGTCTCCCTGGACAAGGAGGCCGATCTCGAGGACGAGGATGGCGTCGCGTCCTACGGCGGGCTGCAGGGGCACGGTGGCTGGGGCTCGGTGAAGGTCCTGCTGGAGGTCGCGCTCCTGCCGACGCCCGATCCCGCGGCCACCGTGGACGGCCCGGACGGCCCCTACACCGACCCCGAGTCCTGCGCCGGCTGCCACGTGCGCCGGGGCCAGGTCGATATCCCGGTGCGCTGCGATCAGTGCCATCCGCGGTGAGGGGGGCGGCGTTTCGGTGGAGGGGAGCAGGGTGCTGAGGCGAGTGTGCTCTTGGTGGGTGCCGGCCTCCGCGCCGGCACCTGAACGCGTCCCGCTGCTCGGCCCGCGCGCGCTGCCTGCCCCACTCCTGCTCCTCCTCGGCCTCCTCCCCGGCGTGCTCCAGGCCCAGGAATCTGCTGGCTCGCAAGCGGAACCAGCAGAAGCGGAATCAGCGAACCCAGCCGCGCCCGCGCCCGCGCCGACCTACCGCTCCCTGGTCGAGGCCGCGGCCCTGCCCGGCGGCAACGTCGGAGCGCGCACGGAGCTGACCCCGGAGCGCCTGGCGGCCAAGGGCGCCCGCACCCTGGCCGACGCCTTGACCGGCGAGCCCGGGCTGCTCGTCTCCGTCGCGCCGGTGGCCGGCTCGGCCAACACCAAGCAAGAGCAGCTCCTGTCCCTGCGGGGCTTCGACGGAGCCGATCTGCTGGTGCTGGTGGACGGGGCGCCCATCGCGGACCCGGACTCGGGCCTCGTCGATCTCGGCCTGCTCTCCCTGGACGGCGTCTCCCGGGTCGTGGTGGTGCGCGGCCCGTCCTCCCTGCTCTACGGGCCCGGCGCCATGGCCGGCGTGGTCCACCTCGAGACCGGGCCGCCGGCCGCGGACCGCTGGCTGCGGCTGGGCGGCGAGCTGGACGGGGAGCTCGGCTACCGGCTCCAGGCGCGGGGCGGGCTGGCCGGCGCGCGGGGCTACGCCAGCCTGGCCGCGAGCCTGGCCGACAGCCCCGGCTTCCCCTTGTCCGCGGACTTCGAGGCCCAGCGCCACGAGGAGGGGGAGCGCCGGGAGAACAGCGACCGGTTCGACCGCACGGTCCGGGCGCGAGGGGAGCTGCGGCTCGCGGGGGTCCGGCTCCTCGGCGGGGCCAGCCACACCGCCTACCAGGGGGGCGTCCCCTTCGCCATCGCGGACCCGGCCCCGTCCAATCTCTGGCGCCGGGGCTGGGAGCGCACGGCCCTCGATCTCGGGCTCGAGACGCGGCGGTTCGGTCCCCTCCGGCTGCTGGCCCGGGCGTACGGAGCGCACCAGCTCGACACCCTGACGTCCTACACCGACACCCGCTTCACCACGATCCTCGACGACGGGGACGGCGTCTCCACCCACGACGGCTGGCGCCTCGGTCTCTTGCTCGCGCCCTCGCTGCGCTGGCCCGCGCAGGGCCTCGAGCTGACCCTCGGCTACCACCACCAGCTCGACCTGGCGGCGCGTCAGGACGCGCGGGGCGCGCCCTGGGCCGACTACCGCAACGAGACCCTCTCCCTCGCCCTGGAGGCGGCCTGGCGGCCCCACTCCCGGCTGAAGGTCGTCGGCGGCGCTTCGGTCGTCGGCTTCTTCAAGGAGCAGGCCGCCGGCGCGGCGACCGGCGAGGACGTGGTGGACCACGAGCTGCTGCTCGGGCTGGAGGGGGCCCTCGGCCGCGGGTGGCTGCTGCGTGCGGGTGGCGCCCGCAAGGTGGGTTTCCCCACCCTCAAGCGGCTGTACGGCACCCTCGGCAACCCCGACCTGCGCACCCAGCGGGCCCTGCTCCTCGATGCGGGCCTGCTGCGGGCGCCCGGGGGGCCCTGGCAGCTCGAGGGCGAGCTGAGCGTCTTCGTCGATGCGGTCCAGGATCTGGTGGGCAAGGCGGGCACCCTCAACGAGGTGCACTACGCCAACGTCGGCCGCGCCCGGCTCGCCGGGGTCGAGGCCGCGCTGGGCCTGCGGCCCTGGGCGCCCCTGGGCCTGGAGCTGTCCGGCTCCTGGCTGCAGGCCCAGGACCTGACGACGGGGCGCACCCTGGCCACCCTCGACTACCGCCCCTGCCTGCTGCTGAGCGGTGGCGGGCGGGTGCGCCTGCCCTGGCGCGGTGGCCAGCTCGGCGCTCGTTATCGGCTGGTCGGCGAGCGCGCCTATCAGCTCGAGACCACCACCGGCGCCGACGGCCTCCCCGAGGTGCGGACTTTGCCCTGGTACGGGATCGTCGATGCGCAGCTCGCGCAGGAGCTCGACCTGGGCCAGGCCGGGCGGCTGCTCTTCGCCGCGGACCTCTTCAACCTCGCGGACACCTACCGGGAGGACGCCGCCGGGCGCCCGGGTCCGGGTCGTTGGTTCCGGATCGGCGCCGAAATCCAGTACTGAAGACTCAAATGGAAGGGCCTGGCGGGTCGGGCCTGGCGGGTCGGGCCTGGCGGGTCGGGCCTGGCGGGTCGGGCCTGGCGGGTCGGGCCTGGCGGGTCGGGCCTGGCGGGTCGGGCCTGGCGAGGTGCCGGGCGCGAGGCTGACGGCCGGAGGCGGATCGGGTATGCTCCAGTCCGCCGGGCAGCCTCCGTCACCGACTGCCCCGAGGAGGATGCTTTGCGCGGATCCCTCTCGACCGCTGGCCAGCAGCCCTTCTCCTGGAGCTGGGTCATCGCCAGCGTCGTGATCTTCACGGCCCTCGAGGTCCTCTTCGCGGTGCTGCTCGCCCCCCTGCTCTTCGGCGGCTGGCTCCTCTCCCACACCGTGCGGGTGATCGTCGAGCTGGTCGTCCACCTCGGCAGCTACCTGGTCGGCGGCGTGCTCGTGGGGGTGATCTCGCCCGGCCTGCGGCTGCTCGAGCCGGCCGTGGGCGCGTTCTGCTCCGTCGTCCTCGTGCTGTTCGCGTCCCTCTTCTTGCCCCTGTCCGCGTTCCACTGGAGCTTCTCCCGGCTGCTCCTCGGTGGGGGGATCGCCTTCGTCTGCGGCCTCGGCGGCGCCTACGTCGGCGAGCGGGTCATGGGCAACCTCGGCCCCGGTGATGACGGCGGCCGCGCCCGCCTGCGCAACCGGCTCTGGGGCGACCGTGGCCTGCTCGGCCGGCGGAGGGGTTGAGCGGAGTTCGCCGCGGCTGGCGCGCCGCGGCCCGCAGCCGCGACCGTCCGCCGGCAGCTCGCCACATCCCGACCCCCGAGAGTCGACGCCCGCGCCCCGGGACGGCTGCAGCCGATTGACATGGGTGCAGATCATCCCGGTGAGCGAGCAGCGAGGCCTTGGCACAACTCCCCGCACGAAAAGAATTTTCTCGCAGAGCCGCAGAGCCGCAGAGGGCTCAGCCAGCTGAGCACTTTTCTCTGCGAACTC
>JAVEVO010000251.1:0-7198 GCA_034005005.1 Myxococcota bacterium | reverse complement strand
GGATTCGGGCACGCCGTGTAGTAAGGCGGATCCGAGAGCCGCAGGATGTCCTCATCCGAGCCGATCGGAAACCCCGGCGTCTTGCGAAACTCCGGATCCTTGAGCTTCTCCGCGAGCAGCCCGAGGTAGTGCTCCCGCCGCGCCTCGTCGCTCGGGAAGGTCTGCCCGAGGCACTCGACCGGTCCGGACTTCTCGCTGTCGCCGAGACCGAGAGATGATTGTCCAGTCATGGGGTCTCCTGGGGATGCGCGGGCCCGGGTCTCGGGGCGCAGGAAGAGGTCGTGGGTGCGCCTCGGCGTGAACCGCCGAACCTCGACGGTCGGCGAGCGTCCTCGCGCGGTCCGCCTGGGAGCCCTGCGGACATTTTTGGGGACAAATGTCGCGACAATTGTCCTCGAGACATTTGTCTGCTCATTCGGGTGTAGCCGGTCCGAGTGGGCGGATTCCTTGCCAATCTCCTCCTGCACCCGGCTCGAGCTGCAAAATCTCTCGCAGAGCCGCAGAGTTCGCAGAGAACAGTGCTCACTCTGGCTGAGCCCTCTGCGGCTCTGCAGCTCAGCGAGAAAATTCTTTTCATGCGGGGAGTTGTGCCAAGGCTTCGCTGCTCGCTCACCGGGATGATCTGCACCCCCTTGAAATCGAGATCCTGGTCCTCCAGCTCGGCGGCGGTCTGCTCCCCAAGTTGCTCCCGGAGCGCTTCGATGTCCCCGCGCGTCCTCACCGCGTCACTCCACCACCACGCGCACCTTGGCGAGGCTCTGGCCGCCCCCCGGTCCGTGACGCCGGGGGCGCGGCTCGTCGTCCCCTCCGGCAATGTCGAATGCGCCAAATCTTGCGCAATTCCTCTCCGAATTGCACGGGGAATTGCACGCTGCGCAATTGTGCGCCCTCACGCCTCCTCCCAGGAGTAGCGGGCCCCCGCGCCGCGGCCGCGGGTCTGCACCTGGGGATTCTCCTGCCGGAGAACCCGGAGCAGCCGCACGACCTGATTGCGGTCGAGCCTCGTGATGGCACGCAGCTCCTTGTTGCTCAACCCCGGCTCGCCATGCTCCGTCCGCTGCCGGAGGATGCTCAGCACCCTCGTCTTGGCGGCCTCCCAGTCGGTGCGCCGGTCCCGGTCGAGATCCCCTGGTGCCGCGAGCTGCCCGTGGGTGGAGGGTCGCAGCGTCCAGTAGGTCCCCCGGCCGCTGCCGCCCCGGTCGAGGTACCCCAGCTCTCGCTCCAGCCGGGACAGGGTTTCCCGCGCCTCCTCGGATGAGCGCTGGCAGAGGCGCGCCGCGGTCACCGTGTCGATCTCGGGATGACGCAGCAGGTGCTGCAGGATCAGCAGGTGATCCACGGCCAGATCCACCCCCCGCTGGCCCTCCGCGGCGACGAAGGCCCGGAACGCCGGGGACAGCGCGGACGTCCGGAAGGTGAGGCGGAAGGCCTCCCCCGCGTCGTGGAGGGTGGGGGGCTCCTTGCCCTCGATCAAGAGCGCCGTGTACATCCGCTGGATGCCGAGGTTGCTGCGGTTGACCAGGCGCAGCCGCACCAGCGCATCCACCAGGCAGGGATTACGGGGGATCGGGGTGTGGTGGAGGATGTTCTCGGGGGTGATGCCACCGATCAGGCCGCCCGGATTGGTGATCTCGATCCGGTCATGGAACTGCTTGACCAGGATCGGCCCGGCGAGGCGGTAGTCCGTGTGGGCGAGCGCGTTGAGCAGGGCCTCGCGCAGCGCGATCTCCGGGTAAGTGCGGTACTCGAAGTGGAACAGCCCCTGGCGAACGGTCTGGAGCGGATTGTCGGCGAGGATCCGTTCGAGCAGCCGTTCGAGCGCAATCGGCAGCGCGTCGCGGCCGTCCGCCCGGTCCGAGTACTCCGTGGCGCTCGCCATCCGCAGGTGCGTCCAGCAGTACCCCGGGAGGTGTTCGGCGATCGCCTTCGCCGAGGCGCCGAGCAGGAGCCCGGCGCGGGTCAGCCGGCCTGCGTGCACCACCCCGAGCGCCTCGAGCAGCTCCAGATCCCCGAGGCGGAGCAGCTCGGCCGGCGCTCGCTCCCGGGCCGCGACCTCCCGCAGCCGCTCCAGCGCCGCCGGCGACAGGAGTCGTGCCGGCGGGGCGTCGACGACGACCGCCGTGAAGTCGCTCTCGCCCGTCTCGATGGCGATCTGGCGACGCAACGTCCCGGTGAGCGGCTTGCAGTCCCGTCCGATGCGCACGGTGCCGCGCCCGCGCGTGTCGGTGTAGGGCGGCAACCCCGGGTGTACCTGCATCACGATCACGCGGCCCGTTCCCTCGGGGAGCCGCAGCTCTTCGAACACCGGCATGAGCTTCGGATCGGTCGCATCGTAGACCGCGAGCTTGAGCCGGTTGACGTCCACCTCGGGGGGCACTCCCGGGATGGCCGCGCTCCGTCCACGCGCCCGGTCGGCCACCCCGAAGACGACGGTCCCACCCCCGCCGTTGGCCATGCAGATCGCACAGTCGACGACGGTACGAACGGCCCGGTCCATGCTCGCCGCGTCCCACTCCTTGAAATCGAGATCCTGGTCCTCCAGCTCGGCGGCGGTCTGCTCCCCGAGCTGCTCCAGGAGCGTTTCGATGTCCCCGCGCGTCCTCACCGCGTCACTCCACCACCACGCGCACCTTTGCGAGGCTCTTGCCACGGGTCAGGTCCGTGACGTACTTGTCGAAGCGCCCCTTCAACTCCTCGACCGTGCAGGGGATCCCGCCCCGGGCGAGCGCAATCCGCAGCTTCTCGCCGCTGACCGCGACCTTCTCCAGGCCGGTCAGCGCCTCTTGCAGGGCCTTGACGAAGACGGGCGACACCGGGTCGGGGAGCTGGCGCGTCTTCAAGAAGGTCAGGATCCCCTGCTTGCCCTCGGGGTCGCTGATCAGCTCGATGTTCGCGCCGACCAGGGGATCATCGAGGTTGGTGAGCAGCGTCTGCGTCCAGTCGCCGACGAGGACGTCGAGTTGCTCATCCAGCACGCCGAGCACCTCGGCCGCGGACTGCGCGCCGGGCGGCTGGTCGGCCGGGCGGAACGGTGAATGCGGGCAGGTCGGGGACGCGGCCAGGTCCTGGCGCGACAGGGCGTAGCAGGTCTTCAGACCGAAGAGCCGGTCCTGGAACGCCTTGAGCAGGTGGTGCGGCATCATCTCGACGCCGTCGAGCTTCTGGAGCTGGGCCAGGCGCGGGTCGCGGGTGAGCTTCGCCTTGCGCTCGTCCTCCTTGGCGCCGAGGTGCGCGTGCTTGTGGAGCTCGAGGTAGGCGTCCTGGTAGCTCGTCTTGAGCTGCGCGAGCGTCTGGCCGAGCTGACGCTGGAAGCCGTGGTCGGCCCGCTGCTGCGGATCGGCCAGCTTGGTAAGCAGCTCCGACCGGGCCTGCTTCACCGTGGTCACCCAGGGGTGGTCGGCGGGCAGCACCGCCTCGGCGGTGGCCAGGTACGCGGTCTGCAGGCCCACCTGCTGGACCAGCTCGCAGAGCTCCTCGACCTCCCGGGCCAGCGCCAGACCCGGCTTCTGGGCCTGGATGGCCGGCGCGTCGTGGGGGAAGTTGTTCAGCTTGCCCTCGGTGTTGAAGGCCTGGAGCGACTCGAGGAACGCCTTCGTGTCGGCGAGCCGCTTGCGCCACTGCTCGCTCTCCTGCTCCGCGAGGATCGGCTTGCCCCAGCAGACGATGCCGTTCTGCAGCCGCGCCTGGGCGAGGACGAGCTTCTCCACCCGGCTGGCCACCTCGATCTGCAGCTTCTGCACGGCCTGGGTGCGGCTCGCTTCGCTGACGATGAGCCCCTTCGGCAGCCCGAGCAGGTCGAAGAGCTCCTGCAGCGGGCCGAGCGGCAGCCCCTTGGGGCGCTCGACGTGCTTGAAGTTGGCCAGATCGGCGATGGCGACCCGGGTGAGCTGATCCACCGCGGCCGCGCCGAGCTTGCTGCCGGGCAGGCTCACGACGAGGTCGCCGCTGTGGACGAGCGCGGCGAGCACCACCGCCAAGAACTCGGGCTCCAGCCGGAAGCGGGACCAGTACTCGACGCCGTCTTCGGTCTGCACCAGCTCGCCACGGTTGAGCACCTGCGCCTTGGACTTCTGACCGAGCTGCTCGAGGACGTGGCCGGCGTAGCGTGACTCCCGCGGGCGGAGCTGGTCGCCGTCGAGCAGCCCCAGCGCGTCGAGGACCGCCGCTCCCTGCTTGCTCTTCACGCCGCCGATCCAGCGCAGGGCCTCGCTCGCGGCCTGGGCCCGGTTCTTGGCCGTGATCAGCACGCTGAAGATCGGGTAGTCGGGGCTCCGGTTCTCGAAGTGCGAGGCGAGGCAGACCGAGCCCGCCACGTTGACGAGCTCGCGCACCGACGCCCGGCTGACGCCGCCGGCGATTTGGCCCTGGATGACCTCCGCTAGGGTCTTGATGCGCCCCTGGTGGATGACCTCGAAGGCGGTCGTCATGTGCTCGCGCAGCCACGTCGTGAGCGTGCGCAGACTGGCCGCAGCCTTGCTCTCGTAGATGCGCTTGTTCTCGCCGGAGGCGGTCAGCGCCTGCTCGCGGGCGCCGGCGAAGAGCCGGAGCGTCTCGACGAACGCCTCGTCTGGCGACTTCAGGCGGAAGAACACCTCCTCGGGCTTCTTGTCGTCCTTGTAGTAGGGCGGCTCGTGCGGCTGGAGGAAGTAGAGGTAGAAGTCGTAGACCGGCCAGGCGGTGCCGCGCTCGTTCGGCGCGCCGAAGAACAGCCAGCCCAGCCGGTCGACCTTGCGCTCCCGCCACTCCACGTTGTGCAGCCAGATGCGCGAGCCCGCAACCGCCGGCTCGTCGGTGCACTCCATGACCTGCGCCAGGGCTTCGAAGTAGTAGCGGTCGAGCTGGCTTCGGCCCAGGGTCTCGGCCTTCTTGGCGATCAGCGAGTCGAAGTCGATGTCCTTCTTCAGGTCGAGGTAGTACTGACTGTTCTCCTTGTTGAAGGAGATGAACTGCCCGTTGACGGTCCGCAGGATCTCCACCAGCACTTTTTCGACCAGCGTCTCGAGGAACGCGGCGTCCTTCTCGGGGGTCGGCAGGATCAGGCACAGGTCGTCGCGCAGCTCGGCCGCCGTGGCGCCGAGTGGGGCGAAGATGTCCCCCGTCGTGAGGCGGTGGACCGACAAGGCGTGGATGACACGGCGCGCGACGCCCTTGTACCGGGGCTGCGTGTAAGCCTGCTGGATGCGGTCCTCGAGCACTCGGCTCTTGTCGATGACCTCCTTGATCTCGGGGACCGAGCGGAAGGAGGGGTTGTCGCGCAGCGTCTCCCAGTAGCTGTCGTAGGCGATGAGCCCGGGCTGGTCGCCGGGCACGGGCTCATCGATGATGCGCCGGATGGCCACGCTGAGTGTCTTGAGGACCTCACGCTTCTCGGCGATGAGGACGCGCGCGAAGGTCTCCAGGTAGGCCGGGTGGACGGGGAAGAGCCGGACGAACGCGTCCATCCGCTCGTTCATCGAGCCGTAGAGGGGCGCGAACTGCGCCAGGTGCTCCCGGATCCGCCCCTCCTGCGCGGGGCTCTTCTGGAGCAGGCGCTGGGCCACGACGTGCGCCACGTCCTCCCGGGCGATGCGCACCTGCTCGAAGCGGTCCTTCACGCGCCGCAGCGGCTCGGCCACGAACTGGAAGTGGGGGCTCTCGAAGAGGCTCTCCTGGACGCCGGCGATGAAGCGGAAGCGGCTGATCCCGCAGATCTCGCCGACCTCCCGCAGGAAGTTCAGATCGAGGATCAGGTTCTGGCCGGTCTGGAGCCGCGAGCGGAGGTAGTCGAGCAGCTCGTCGAGCACGAGGAGCAGCCCCTGCTCCGGGTGCTGCTTCTGGAACGCCTCCATCATCTCGAGGAACGCGTCCTTGTTGTTGGTCACCTGGTCCGCGGGGGGGAAGCCGTAGGAGACGCCGAGGTCGGCGAGCTTCTCCTCCAGCGTGGCGCAGACGATGTCCCGGAGCGACATCGTGGTCGACCCGATCTCGGCGCGCACCACCTGGAACTTCCCGGCGATGGTGCCGGCTTGGTCGGCGACGAGCGGGTGCTTGGCCGCGCCGGCCAGCTCGGCGTGCTCGGCGATGGCCGAAATCAGCGCCATCAGGTGCGACTTGCCGGTCCCGTAGTTGCCGACGATGAGGAGACCTTTGTTGTCCGCCGGCTTGTCGAACCACAGCTGCTTGAACACCAGGTTGACGAGCTGGTCCGCCATCCGCTCAGAGATGACGAAGGTCTCGACCAGGCGGCGGGCGTCGCTCCGACGATCCGCCTCCCGGAGCTGGATCACCGACTCGATGGGCTCGAAGTGGATGAGGTCGGTGTACTTCATGCGATCGTCTCCTTGCCTGTCTCCGGCCCCGTCGCCCGGCTCACCGGCGGCGTCGGCGCTGGCGCTCAGCCCGCGTCGCGCGGGTGCGGGTCCGCCGTCGTGCGCACGAGCACGGCCTGGGGCTGGTGGCAACGCCGATGCTCGGGGTGGCCGGGAGCCGCGTAGACGAGGTAGGCGCCGTCCAGCTCCCCGCTCCAGGTCGCGACCACGGTCCGGTTGCGGGCCAGGCCCTGGAGCAGGCGGAGCGGATCTTGCTGCAGCTCGGTCGCGAACAGGATCTCCGTGTTGTCGAGCAGCAGGACCTCGCCGGGGTTGTCGTCGGCGATCTCGCCGAGCAGCCTGGCCACGCGGAGCGCTCGCTGGCGGGAGGTCAGGTCGAGCAGCCGCTCCGCGAGCGCCAGGTTGATGTTGACCAGCGGCCAGCCGCGCTCGCGGGCGAGCTCGAACAGCGCCGTGGTCTTGCCGGTCCTCGCCGGACCGACGACCAGGACGAGGCGGTGGTACAGGCTCGCTGCGCCGGGCACCTGGTCGGCGATCTGCTGAGAGAGCGGCGCGGCCATCTACTCCCTTCCCTTCGTCGAAGGCTCGGCGGTCGCCTCGGTGCTTCCTCCCGCGGGAGCCCGAGGCTCGAGCAGCGGCATGCCTCGCGCGCGATGGGAACCATCTCGGTCGCGGGAGCCATGCGGACCGTGACAATACCCTTCTGGGCGAGAGGGGACAAGACTCCGCTGGTAATGGAAGATTTCGCTGCGAGCGGCCCCGCTGTACTGTATCCACCCTGTCAAGACACTTCCATGCCAGGGAATCGGTTGTGGTGGCATGTAGGTGTTTGTGTGTCATGCTGCTAGTCGTTCTGCGCGTCGCTCGGCGGGAGTCTGCCAGGCGAGGGC
>JAVEVO010000070.1:0-34949 GCA_034005005.1 Myxococcota bacterium | reverse complement strand
GATACCCTTCTTCATGGGGATGACCTCCTACTACTGGGGCCTTGGCCCTACCTCGCCGGGCTTGAATCGGCGGGGTCCTGAGGCATCCCCTTACCCCTGCAACCCTCTGCTTGGTATAGCTGACTCCTGGCCCGCGGTCCAGCGGGTGCCGGCCTCCTGGCCGGCACCGCCCTCCGGCGCGAAGATCGAGCACCCGGGGGGAGGATCGGATGGTGAGCGCGTGACCAGCAGCCAGCCCCAGCCCCAGCCACACCCCACCCGCCGGCACGTCCGCGTCGCCCTCCTCGCCGGCCTCGCCCTGGCCGCCGCGTCCGCGGTGGTCGTCTGGCGCGCGCAGCAGCCGCCCGAGCCTCCCGCGGCCCCTCCCGTGGCCGACGGTCGGTTCACCTTCCACTGGCCCGCCGGGCAGCGCCTCCTCTACGACCTCACGCTCGAGACCACCGGGCGGGTCCTGCTCGGCACCGGCGCCACCGGCGCGGGCCAGGCCCCGCTGGACGCGCGACTCATGCTCCACGGCCAGCTCGCCCTGCGCTCCCACGGCCGGACGTCGGGGGCCGACGGCGCCTACGTGCTGGCCGTCGAGCTCGCCTCGCTCGACCGGCTCGAGTGGACCATGGCGGGCCAGCCGGTCGTGCCCGGGCCGCAGATGCTCCTCGGCCGGTCGCTGATCTTCGTCGTCGACCCCCGGGGCCGGGTCCTGGAGCACCGGCAGTCTCCCGGCGAGTTGGCCCAGGCGGTCAACCTGCTGCGGCTGGCGATGGGTGCGCTGCAGGTGGTGATCGGCGACGGCGAGCGCTGGACCGCGTCCGAGCACAACCTCCTCGGCACCGTGGAGGCGACTTACGCGGTCCTGCAGGACACGCCGGAGCTGCTCACCCTCTCCCGCCGGCCCACCACCTACACCCGCATGGCCTCCGGCCGCCTGCACGGCCAGGCCCGGCTGGAGGTCGGCGGCGAGTTCACCGCCTCGCTGGCCCGGGCCACGCCAGGGGGCCACCTGCGCACGCTGGAGGGGCGGGAGCGGGTCAGCGCCCTCTCCCCCGACGGCGGCAGTGGGCTGTCCCAAAATCTCACGGTGAAGGCGACGCTCGTCGCCGTCGAGCCCGGGTCGGCGCCCGAGGCACCGGCCGACGCCCTGCTCGCCCGGCTCGAGCGGCACGGCCCCGAGGAGGTCACCGTCTCCGCCGACCTGCAGACCCGCCTGCTGACCCAGCGCGCGGACGGACTGACCCGGGAGCAACTGCTCGCCGACCTGGCGGTCCACGGCCGGAGCCCGAAGTTCCCCGACCTGCCGCGCTGGCTCTGGCGCGCCAGCGGCCTGCTCGCGCTGCACCCCGAGCTCTGCCGGGAGCTCGTGGCGCGCTTCACCAGCCCCGAGGCCAACGCCGACGCCCGGGCCCGGATCACCGAGCTGCTGGCGGCCACGGATCACCCCGAGGCCCAGGTGGCGCTGCGGGCCGTCCTCGACACTCCCGAGGCCCGGGCCGACGGCCAGTTGGGGCGACTGGTCCAGCGCTTCGGGCAGGTCGCCCACCCGGACGGTCGCTCGGTCGCCTGGCTGGCCGAGCGGGTCGACGCGTGGAGCGGTGACGACCGGCTCGCCGCGGCCCACGCGCTCGGCGCCACGCTGCGCCGGACCGCGGACGAGCCGGCCCGGGAGGCTGGCGCCGCGCAACTCCAGGCCATGCTGCAGGCGGCCGCCACGCCCGCCGAGGTGGCGGCCGGGATCGGCGCGCTGGGCAACGCCGGGCTGCCGCAGCAGGTCGAGCTGGTCGCGGGGTACGCCACGCACCCGGAGGCGAGGGTGCGCAACGCGGTGGCCCGGGCGCTGCGCCACACTCAGACGCCGGCCGCGGAGCCGGTCCTGCTGGCGCTGGTGACCGACCCCAGCGAGAGCGTCCAGCTACGCGCCCTGGAGAGCCTGGCCGGGTGGAAGCTCGAGCCCCGCCACCTCGAGACGCTGCGATCCCTCGTCGACGAGGGCCGGATCGACCGCAACGCGCACGAGATGCTCGTCACCGTGCTCCACCGCCACCGCGATCTCCCGCCGGAGGCGCTGCGGCCCGTGCTCCAGGCCCTGCTGGCGAGCGCCGTCGAGGGGCGGGTGAAGGTGCGCGCGCGAGCGCTGCTCCAGGAGCTCGAGCGCCGGCCACGAGAGCCCGCCGCGAACTGACTCCGCATCCCCGCCGAGCCTCGCCGGTCTCCGCCGGGATCTCGTCGTCGAGCGGCGCTCAGAAGCTCGGGTCGTTCGAGCTGCCGCGCAGGAGCATCGATGGATACGGCTGGCCCGCGATCGTCTGGAGGATCCAGTCCCGGTGGAGCGCGGCGGTGGTGACGTAGAGGATCACCTGGATGAGGCGATTCTCGCGGTTGGTGTGGTAGATGGCAGGCCTCGCCCGCGACGTGGCCGGTACGGGGGGGGCGGCCCCCATCCGCTCCGGTGGCCTCGCCGCCACCTTGCTCGCCGACCCGGCCGCAGATCCGCGACGTGCCTCTTGCCCCCAGGCGACCCGGATCGTAAGGTTCGGCGATCCTGCTCCTCGGAGGTTTCCCTGGTGGACTGGCTCGCCCCCCCCGGAGGCTCCTTCCGGACCGTGCTCGGGCTGCTGCTCGTGCCGCTGCTCGCCAGCCCGGGCTGCACCACGCGCAGCGTGCGCACCGACACCCAGCGGCTCACCATCGAGAGCCAGCCACCGGGGACCACGCTGCAGCGACTGGACGGTGAGCGGCTCGGCACGACCCCGCTCACCCTCGAGGAGACCTACTCGGTGGAGGTGGAGCAGCCGAACCACCTCGGCTGGCTGGGAGTGGCTGCCGCGGCCGGGCTCTGGGCCGGCAGCGTCTACCTGATCGCCGAGACCGAGCAGATGGGCATGGGCATCGCCGGGCTCAGCCTGCTCACCGGCCCGATCGTCGCGGCCTTCGTCAGCCAGCTCCAGGTGGAGCGGCGCGGTGTCCGGGAGAACCCCGCGACGCGGGAGGTGCGGCTGGTCGCCCAGCTCCAGGGCTACGAGACGCAGGAGCTGCGGGTCCAGGTGCCGGCCTCACCCCCCCGCGTGCTGCTCCCCATGCAGCCTCTGCCGCCCCCGCGCCCGGTGGCGCCGGTCGCGTCCCGGCAGGGCGAGGTGACGGTCCCGGTCCCCACTCCGGACGCAGCCGCCTCCCGGGTGCCCGTGGCCTTCGCGGGCACGGCCGAAGTCTCGAGCGGAACCGGCGGTCTGCTCACCACCGGCGGCGGCGGTTTCGGCTCGGGGGGCCTGGGCACGACGGCGCGTATCCGCCGACGCGGCGCCCGGCCCGTGGTGGCGGTCTTCGACATGCGCGATCGCCGGGGTCTGCTCGACACGGAGCAGCTCTCCCAGCTCACCAGCTACCTGGTGACCCGGCTGACCGAGAGCGCCGGGTTCCGGGTGGTGCCCCTGGTGGACGTGCGCCGTCGGGTGGAAGAAGCCAAGCGCCGCGGTCAGGGCGATCGGTTCGACCCGGCGAGTCAGGTGGCGCTGGGCCGCGCCCTGGCGGCCGAGAAGGCCATGGGCGTGGAGGTCTTGCGCGTCGGTCGCCGGTGCATGCTGAGCGCCACGCTCTGGGACCTCGTCGCGGAGACGAGCGAGGCCGCGGCCTCGGTGGAGAGCGGCTGCTCCCCGGAAGAGCTCCTGCAGGGGCTGTCACGACTCGCCGAGCGGATCTGAGTCGGGTGCAGATCATCCGGGTGAGCGCGTGGAAGGCTGCATCTGCAACCTTTCGAAAAGAGAAGGGATCTCGCAGAGCCGCGGAGCCGCAGAGGCGCAGCACCCGTTGTGGACTTCTCTCTGCGAACTCTGCGGCTCTGCCGAGAGATTCTTCTGTCCGTGCTCGCTGTGCTCTGGGGGTGACGAAGGTACTGCTCACCCGCACCGGTTGCACCCATCTGAGTCGTCTCCGGCGCCAGGCCGCGGGGGACGTTTCCGGCCATGGGCTGCGAGGCGGGGCCGCTCCAGGTGCGGATGCGCTCGCAACTCCCCGGCGCACCGGCCGGTCCTGGTGGGCAATGGGGAGGGAGTCGATCAGGAGCAGGCAAGCCGGGCAGGGGTCAATCCAGGATCTGCTCCTCCTCACGCACCAGCGCGGAGAGCGACAGCTTCTCACCCAGATGGTAGAAGACGAGGTCTCCGTCGTTTTCTACCGGATGGCACGAGGAATTGACAGATTTGTAATAAGTTTGGATTGGTCCGATACGTTCTCCAACACGATAGATCTCACGGTCCATGTTCCAGCAATTGTTGGATGATGTCACAGATCTGTCGGCAAATTCGAGCGATATGCAGGCTTCCTGACGTGCTGACACGCTGATGAGCGGGATGGTGCAGCGCTCGTCCTCGTAATCGAATCCCGAGGCGGCCCCCACGACCGGGAAGCAGTAGGAACCCCCGTCTTCTCCCGTGCCAAAGTTACAACGAGTTTGAAGTTCCGTATCCCACCAGCCACGGAACGATTGGGCCCCGTCCGGAGTGCGGCCCACGACGGCTTTCAGCCGCGTGCCGCTCCGGTACAGGCCGAGCTGGTCGACCTGGATCCCTTCCCCCTCGCCCTCGGCTCCCTCGCCTTCGGCTCCCTCGCCCTCGGCTCCCTCGCCTTCGGCTCCCTCGCCCTCGGCTCCCTCGCCCTCGGCTCCCTCGCCCTCGGCTCCCTCGCCCTCGCCCTCGCCCGGACCGTCACCGCCACCGCGGCGAGGCCGATCGTCGCAGGAGGCCTGCCCGATCAGGAGCGACACGCAGACGAGCAGACGCACGGGCAGGAGCACATCGGGGCGATGCATCGGGCACCTCCGAGGCCAGGCGGTCCATGGAGAAGCCAGCATAGCACACATCGAAGGCCGAGGACGCGCCGTGGGCCAGGCCACGGGCGAGGTGGCCTGCCGGGAACTCGCCGCGGCGCTGGCTCGTACCCGAGAGAAGGAAGCGGAGTTGCTCCCGGGCTGGACACCGGTGGTCGATTGGATCGACGATGGACTGGTGACCCTCCCTTCACATCCTCAGCGTTCGGAGGCTGGCATGCGCATGCGACTGAGCGACGGTCTGATGACGGTGGTGGCGGTGTTCGGCGGGCTGCTCCTCCTCCCCGGGTGCAGCGAGGACGACCCCGTCTGCGGCGACGGGGTGATGGAAGGAGACGAGCAGTGCGACGACGGCAACGAGGTCGACGACGACGCGTGCACCAGCCTCTGCAAGGTCGCGCGCTGCGGTGATGGCCTCACCCAGGCGTCCCTCGGCGAGGAGTGCGACGACGGCAACTACACCGAGTACGACGGCTGCACGACCTCCTGCCGCCTGCCCGGCTGCGGCGACGGCATCCTGCAGGAGGGCGAGGAGTGCGACGACGGCAACCGGGATCCGGCCGACGCGTGCACGGCCACCTGCACGGTCGCCCGGTGCGGCGACGGGGTGACCCGGATCGACCTCGAGGAGTGCGACGACGGCAACGCGGACGACACCGACGCCTGCACCTCCGCCTGCCGCTTGCCCCGCTGCGGCGACGGCTTCGTCCAGGCGGGCGAGGCCTGCGACGACGGCAATCGCTCCAGCCGGGACGGCTGCACCACGTCCTGCCAGGAGGCCGCGTGCGGCGATGGCTTCGTGCAGGAGGGCGAGGAGTGCGACGACGCCAACACCTCCGACCAGGACGCCTGCACCCGGAGCTGCAAGCTCAACGTCTGCGGCGACGGCTTCCTGCTCGTGGGGGTGGAGGCCTGCGACGACGGCAACGACGTCGACACCGATGGCTGCACCAGCGCCTGCAACCTCGCCCGCTGCGGTGACGGCTTCGTCCAGCCGGGCGAGGCCTGCGACGACGGCAACACCTCCGACCTGGACGCCTGCCTCACCACCTGCGTCGCGGCGAGCTGCGGCGACGGCTTCGTCCGGGCCGGCAGCGACGAGGAGTGCGACGACGGCAATGCCTCGAGCAACGACTCCTGCACGGTGGAGTGCAAGCGCAACGTCTGCGGTGACGGCCACCTGCTGCTGGGCGTGGAGGCCTGCGACGACGGCAACGACGTGGACACCGACGGCTGCACCGCGGCTTGCCGCCTGCCCACCTGCGGGGACGGCATCGAGCAGGCCGGCGAGGAGTGCGACGACGGCAACCGCTCCAACCTCGACACCTGCCTGACGACCTGCCTCGACGCCCGGTGCGGCGACGGCTTCGTGCAGGGAGACGAGGAGTGCGACGACGGCAACGCCAACGACACCGACGCTTGCCTCGCGGACTGCACCCGCGCGGATTGCGGCGACGGCGTCGTCTGGAAGGGTGTCGAGGAGTGCGACGACGGCAACGAGATCGACACCGACGGCTGCACCACGGCCTGCCTCGGCGCAGTCTGCGGCGACGGCCTCGTACGGGAGGGGGTCGAGGAGTGCGACGACGGCCTGGCCAACGCTCCCGACGCCGCCTGCCTGCCCGGCTGCGTCGCAGCCGCCTGCGGTGACGGCCTGGTCGGCCCCGGCGAGGAATGCGACGACGGGAACCTGGTGGACGGCGACTGGTGCGACGGAAGCTGCGCCAAGGAGTGTGGGGTGGGCGTCGAGAACGCGCTCTCCGCCGCCGGGCACTGCTACTCCCTGTTCTCCCAGCCCACGAGCTGGGACGACGCCCGCGCCTACTGCGCCCTGCTCGGTGGCCACCTGGCCAGCATCGAGGACGTGGCGGAGAACGAGGTCGTGGCCGGGCTGAGCACCGCGGGGGGCCTCTCCGTCTGGATCGGCCTCACCGACGCCTACGGCGAGGGCACCTGGCTCTGGCAGGAGGGCCCGGGCGCGTTCCGCACCACCACGTACGCGAACTGGGCGGAGGGCAGCCCGGCGGCCGGCGACTGCGGCCTGCTGCTGCTGGCCGACGGGACGTGGGCGGACCGGCTCTGCACCACGGCGCAGGGATTCGTCTGCGAACACGTCTGGGAGTAGGGCGATGCGCACGCATGCACCCAGGGCAGCTCCGCTGCTCGTGATCCTCGGACTCACCGCCCTGCTCGCCTCTTGCAAGGACGAGGCGCCGCGCTGCGGGGACGGGGTGGTGGAGGGGGACGAGCAGTGCGACGATGGTAATGAGGTCGACGACGACTCCTGCTCCGGCGCTTGCCGGCTGCCCGCCTGCGGCGACGGCATCCTCCAGCTCGGCGCGGGCGAGGAGTGCGACGACGGGAACCTGGCGAGCGACGACGCCTGCACCCGCGAGTGCCGGCCGGCGCGCTGCGGCGACGGCATCGTCCAGCCGGGAAACGGTGAGGCCTGCGACGACGGGGACCTCGACGACGCCAACGGGTGCACCCGGGATTGCCAGGTCGCCCGGTGCGGGGATGGCCGGCGCTGGCTCGGGCACGAGGCCTGCGACGACGGCAACGAGGTCGACGACGACGCCTGCTCCAACGCCTGCCGGCCCGCGAGCTGCGGCGACGGCGTGCTCCAGGCCGCGACGGGCGAGGAGTGCGACGACGGCAACGCCAGCGATCACGACGGCTGTAGTACTTTTTGTCTAGCTGCTCGCTGTGGGGACGCCATCCTCCAGCAGGGCGAGGAGTGCGACGACGGCAACGCCGACGATCACGACGGCTGCACCCGGGAGTGCCGGCTCGCCACCT
Source organism: Myxococcota bacterium (assembly GCA_034005005.1). Classification (GTDB taxonomy): domain Bacteria; phylum Myxococcota_A; class JAVEVO01; order JAVEVO01; family JAVEVO01; genus JAVEVO01. Next base: position 27,337 of record JAVEVO010000070.1, on the reverse strand, counting down.
GCGGCGACGGGCTCGTGCGGCGGGGAGTCGAAGCCTGCGACGACGGCGACGACGACGACACCGACGGCTGCACCCGGGATTGCCGCCTGGCCACCTGCGGCGACGGGGTCGTGCAGCCCGGCGAGGGGTGCGACGACGGCAATCGCGACGACCGCGACGCCTGCACGAACCGCTGCCTCGCTGCCCGCTGCGGAGACGGCTTCGTCCAGGCCGGCGAGCAGTGCGACGACGGCAACCCGAGCGACAACGACTCCTGCACCACGGCCTGCCGCCTCGCGGTCTGCGGCGACGGGCTGCTCCTGCTGGGCGTGGAAGCCTGCGACGACGGCGACGACGACGACACGGACGAGTGCAGCCGGGCCTGCCGGCCGACCTCCTGCGGCGACGGGATCGTGCAGGCGGGCGAAGAGTGCGACGACGGCAACGCGGACGACGAGGACGGCTGCCGGACGAGCTGCCTGCTCGCGCGCTGCGGCGACGGTGTCGTGCGTCGCGGCCTCGAGCTGTGCGACGACGGCAACGCCGACGACGAGGACGGCTGCACGAGCTCCTGCACCCTGGCAAGCTGCGGCGACGGCGTGGTCCAGGACGGGGAGCAGTGCGACGACGGCAACGGTCGGGACGATGACGCCTGCCTGTCCACGTGCCTGCGCGCCCGCTGCGGCGACGGACACGTGCAACGGGGGGTGGAGCTCTGCGACGACGGCAACGCCAGCGATCGCGACGCCTGCCTGACCGGCTGCGTTCCCGCCCGCTGCGGCGACGGCGTGGTCTGGACCGGGGTCGAGCCCTGCGACGACGGCAATGACCGCGACACGGACGGCTGCCTGCGGGGCTGCCGGATCGCGACCTGCGGCGACGGGCTGCTGCACGAGGGGATCGAAGAGTGCGACGATGCGAACTTCGACGACACCGACGGCTGCCTGGAGACCTGCGCGCTCTTCGACTGGTGCGGGGGCTTCACCGTCGAGGCCGTGGCGCCCCCCGTGGCCTGCATCGGCAACCTGCCCGAGGAGCTGGAGCTCACCGCGGGCGGCAGCCGGGGCTTCCTCTGGGTGGAAGGCGTCCCTCCGGCCGTGACTTTCGGCGGGCAACCCGTGACCATCGCTGGACGCGCCGGCTGCGCGCCCGTCTTCGGCGGCCTGGTCCCCGGGGAAGGTTGCCACAGCCTGCGCATCGACCTGCCGGCGGGACTGCAGGTCGGTAACTACCCGATCTTCGTGACCAATCCCATCACCCAGGAGTGCGTCGCGGAGGCGGTGTTCTCCGTGGGGCCCATCCCGACGGTCACCGGGGTCGCGCCCACGGAGGTGTGTGCGGACCTGCCCAACGACTTCACCCTCACGGGCAGCGGCTTCGTGGCCTCCTCCCAGGTGTGGGTCACGGCCGCGGACGGCACCCGCACCGACGCCTCCGGGACGCGCCTCGACGGCGGGGACCTGGTCGCGACGTTCCCCGGGCTGCTGCCGGGGGTCTACGACGTCACGGTCTCCAACGGTCCCGGCTGCCAGGACAGCCTGGAGGACGCCTTCGTCGTCCAGCCGCGGCCCATCATCTTCTTCATCGATCCGCCCGTGGTCTACAACGGCATCGATCTCGAGGCCACCCTGTTCGTGGCCAACATCAACGGCGGCGCGGTGAACGAGGTCAAGATGCGGCAGGTGGGCGAGGCCGGCTGGACGCTGCTCCAGCACGGTTACGACAGCGATCAGCCCTTCCGCGTGCAGGCGACCGTCCCCGCGGGGGAGATCGGGGCCGGCCAGAAGGCGGCGTTCCAGTTCACCCTGACCGATGGTCTCGGGTGCCCCGCGGCCCTGGACGGCATCGCGGACCTCACCCAGATCGAGACGGTGGCCGGCTTCACGGTCCAGCCGCCCTTCGCGGGTGTCGGTGAGACGGCCGGAGTGTCCCTCACGATCACGGATCCCGCGAGCGGCGGACCGTTTCTGGAGGTGCCCCGGGTCTACCTGACGCCCGCGGCCGGCGGCACGGCCATGGCCCTGACCAGCGTGAGCTTCGTGGACGGCGCCACGGTGACGGCCCTCATCGAGGCCCCCTCGCAGGCCGGGGACTACCGGGTCATCGTGGTCAACCCCGACGGCACGGTGGGGATCGGCGCGCCGCCCATCCCGGGAGGCTTCCGCGTCACCACCAAGCCGCCCCCCCGGATCGACACCGTGGCCCCGGGCTCGGTGCCCGATACGCTGAAGACCGTGTACGTCCTGGGGAGCAACTTCGACCAGCCCACGGTGAGCCTGTCCTGCCTGGACCCGGCGAACCCGGGCGCGGGCCCGCAGCCCTTCGCCGGCGAGCACGTGACGGTCCAGAGCTACGGCCTGGACTTCGACGTCGCGGACGCGCCGGCTCCCCGGCTGGGCTCGGTGTGCATCGTGCGGGTCACCAACGCAGACGGTAGCTACGCGGATTTCTCGGCCCTGGTGATCCTCAACCCGGCGGAGAACATCCCGCCGTCCACCGACACGGGCAAGCCCCTGAGCAGCCCCCGGCGCGCTCCCGTGGCGCTGGTGGGCGCGGTCTCCAGCACCGCTCGCTTCCTCTATGCGCTGGGCGGCGACGGCGGGGGCGCGGCCACCGCACGCAGTGACGTCGAGGCGGTCGCGCTGACCCCCTTCGGTGAGCTGAAGGGTAGCTGGCGGACCCTCGAGCAGCCCCTCCCCGAGCCGCGCACGCTGGCCCAGGGGACGGCCCTCGGACGATTCCTCTACCTCGCGGGCGGAGACGCGGGCGACGGCGCGTCGCGCTCCGTGATCCGGGCCGAGGTCCTGCGCCCCGCGGACGCGCCGCGGTTCGAAGGTGACATGACCATCGCACTAGAGCAGACTGGCCTCGGCCCGGGACTCTGGTACTACCGAATCAGCGCGGTGATGGCCGAAGACGATCCGGACAACCCCGGCGGCGAGACCTTGCCCTCCGAGGCCCTACCCATCCAGGTGCCTCCCTGGGCGCCCGGGAAGTTCCTGCTGACCCTGCGCTGGGCCGCGGTGGATGGCGCGGCGGCCTACCGGATCTACCGCAGCCCCGAGGCCGGCCGCCCGCTGTCGGCGGTGCGGCTCATCGCGACGCTCCCCGCGGGGGTGCTCCAGCTCACGGACGGCCTGCGGCCGGTGGACCCGGCCGAGGCGCCCCGCCTGCTCGGCGACCTGGGGACCTGGGTCGACTTGCCCGACCTGGGCACGGCCCGGGCCGAGTTCGGTCTGGCCCAGGCTCCGGACCCGGCGACCCCCGGTCGCCGTCACCTCTACGCCGTGGGCGGCCGATCGACCGGGGACGCCAGCACCGGCACCTGGGAATCGCTGACGATCGACCAGGACGACGACGGCGGCCAGACGGTCGCCGGGGACTGGGCCTCGGGCGGAGGCAACACCGTCGCGGCGCGCCGGCAGCACGGCGCCTACGGCGTGGACGTGACCGTGGTCACGCCCCCGGGCATCGGGGCAGTGGAGGACACCTGGGTCTTCGTGGGCCCAGGGCTGGGCGCCGGGGACGCGGGGCGCGTGTTCGCGGCGCAGGTGACGGCGGGCGGTGGCCTGACCGCCTGGGCGCAGGCCTCGGCCGGCCAGTCGAGCAAGTCCGCGTACGGCGCGGTGGCGGTCTCCAGCCAGATCTTCCTGCTCGGCGGGCAGAAGGCCGGGATCTCTGCGGCGCGCGACTCGGGGCTCATCCAGGCGCCGGGCAAGATCGTGAACATCAACTCGACGCCGGGCGACCTCGCGGTGGCCCGGGAGCTCATGGGCGCGACCCTGGGCAGCGGCCGGATTTTCCTGCTCGGCGGCAACACGCCGACAGGGGTCACCGCGGCGGTGGAGAGCAGCGTCTGGTAGCGGCCACCGGGCCGTGGCGCCCGGTGGCGATGGCCGAGGCCCTCGGCGTTCGAGTGGCCGAGACACGAGCGACACGGGTGCCTGCGGGCCCGGCGAGGGTCGGGCCGGCAGCTCCCGAGCGACTGGAGGACATCGTGGTCACACCCATCCGCCTTCTGGTCTCGTCAGGCGTCCTGTTGACCTGGCTCTTGCTGCCGGCCGTGACGCAGGCGGCCAAGAAGCCGGCCCGGCCCGCGGGCACCGGGCCGGCCGCCACGGCCGCCGCACCCGAGGCGCCGGCCGCAGCCCTGCCAGCCTCCCCGGCCCCGGCTGCGCCGGCGGCCGCGCCGGCGCCCCCGGCCACGGCCGCGTCCGTTTCCCCGGCGCCGGCGGCCGCGCCCTCCCCCTCGACGACGCCCGCGGCCACGGGGCTCCCGGCGTCGTCGACCGTCGCGGCCCCCGGCCCGCAGCCGCCCGCGGCCAGCGCCGAGGAGCCAGCCGCGGCAGAGCACCCCCGGGCCGGCTTCGGCTTCGGCTTCGGGCTGCACACCTTCGGCTCCGACTTCGGCCTCGACCTCGACGTGGTCTCGCCCCAGTTCGCCAAGGTGCTGGTCGCCCACCTGCGGGGGGGCATCGGCTGGGTCTCCGGCGTCGAGGCGATCCCCCGCGGCCACCTCGAGCGGGCCGCGCTCGACCCGGGCTTCACCTTGCCGGTCCACGAGGAGACCTGGTGGGCCTACTCGCCGATCCGCCTCGGCCTGGCCGGCGTCTCGGGCTGGGCCGGAGACAGCGTGCGCGTCTACGGGGAGGGCGGCGCGGTGGCGCTGCTGCCCATCGGCGCGTACACGGCCGAAGGCATCGCGTTCGGCGGCTATGGGGTCTTCGGGGCCGAGATCTTCCCTGCGGGGCCCCCTCTCGGCTTCTTCTTCGAGCTCGGTGGCCAGGGCGTGGCTGCCCGGGGCGACGAGCTGGTGGGCGATCCGATCCACGCCAACGGCTTCGTGGCCAACACGGGGCTGAGGTTCTATCCGTAGCGCGCCCGATGTGCGCCGCGGAGGCGCGTGCTGGGTAGCCCGAGGTGGCCGAGGTTCCTGGCCCGCCGCCCAGCGCCGGGGTGCCCTCCCTCGGCTCAGAAGTAGACCTTGAACTCGCCATAGCCGACGTGTGGATACGAGCCGAATTCGCTGTGTAGCCCCAGCGGCGATCCCTCCGTCGGGTCCAGCGGACGCGCACCGTGCGACAGCATCGCCCCCAGCACCAGCTCGGCCTCGTCGGACAGCGAGAGGGTCAAGCCCGGGAGGAGCAACGTCGAGCCGTCGGTGAGGGACTGGAGCCCCCCCAGCGAGCCGACGAGGATCGGCAGGATCTCGTAGCTCGCGGTGACGCCGAGCACGTCTTGCGAGACCTGCAGGGCGGCGCCCCGGGCCACGCGCCAGAACCCCGCCGCGAGCTGCTCGGGCTCGCCCAGCCCATCGTGCAGGTACTCCGCCGCGACGGTCAGCGAGCTGGCGAAGCGGCGCCCGACCCCGAGCACGAGCTTGGCGTGGTCGCGCCGCACCGGGCCGACCAGGGGGCTGGGCAGCGACGTGGGCGAGTCGGCCACCAGCCAGGCGCCTTCGCCGCGCAGCTCGAGCGCCCCCAGGTCGCCGGGGAGCGGCACCTCGCCGGCGAAGGCCCCACCGACGAGTCCTCCGCCCTCGACCTTGCCGCCCTGCACGGCGAGGTCGAAGCCCTGCCAGGTCGTGTAGGCACGCAGGATCAGCGCCGAGCCCTCCCAGGATGCGTCCAGCGTGCCGCCACCGGTCGCCCCGCCGGCATCGAGGGTCCGCCCGGCCACGGCCACCACGTTCAAGCCCGAGAAGTCCCCCAGCGGCACGTCCAGCCGCAAGGCGTCCACACCGGCCTTGTAGTCCCGGTCGAACTGCCGCGCGTCGAAGGGCAGAAACGCGTCGAGGGGGTTCCAGAAGTAGGCCTTGCCGAAGTGGATCGGCTGCCGGCCGACGGTCAGGTCGAACCAGGGCCAGGCGAGCTTCACGGCGGCCCGGTCCAGCCAGAGATTGGCGATGACGTCCGGCTCGTCCCCCGACCAGCGCCAGCTCGCGTCCAGCGCCCGGTACGGGCCGGGCGTGTCGCCGCCTCCGCTCCCCGGTAGGACGAAGGTCCCGGTCGCCAGCCCCCCGCTACCGGCCGCACCTGCCCGCGTCACGAGGTCCAGGCTCTGCACCCCGTGCACCTCGTAGCTCAGCCAGGGGCGAGGCCGCCCGCTCACGACCAGGCGCAGCAGGCTCTGCGAGAAGCCGTCCGCGCGGTTGTCCGGACCGGTCAACAGCGGGTGGACGTCGTCGTAGACGGCGGCCGCAGTGACCGTGCGCAGGCTCCCATCGACACCCAGGGGACCGTCGCCGTCACCGAGCAGGGCCCACGCCGGGAGGGGCAGCGTGACCAGGGAGAACAGCAGCAGCAACGGCGGCGACCGGGTCATCGGTCCCTCAGGGCAGCAGGGCGTAGCCCGCGTAGTTGCCCGCGTAGGTGATCCGCCCGTCGGTGAGCAGCAAGAGCTGGCGGGCGCGGGACATGACGTGCTGATCGTGGGTGGAGAAGAGGAAGGTGGTCCCCTTCTCCTGGTTGAGCTCGACCATCAGGTCGATCAAGGCCGCCCCCGTGCGCGAGTCGAGGTTGGCGGTCGGCTCGTCCGCCAGCACCAGGGCCGGCTCGGACGCGATCGCCCGGGCCACCGCGACGCGCTGCTGCTGCCCACCGGAGAGCTGGTGCGGGAACCGATCGGCGAGGCCGGCCAGCCCGACGCGCTCCAGCAAGGCGAGCACGCGCCGGCGGCGCTCCGGGGCCCGCACTCCTTGCAGCAGCAGCACGTACTCGGCGTTCTCGTAGGCGGTGAGCACGGGCAGCAGGTTGTAGGCCTGGAAGACGAAGCCGATGCGCTGCAGGCGCAGCCGGGCCTGCGCGGCGCGGGACAGCCGGGTGATCTCCCGCCCTTCCACGTGCACCTGGCCGGCATCGGGTCGGTCGAGCGCCCCCAGCATGTTCAGCAGAGTGGTCTTGCCCGAACCCGAAGGGCCGACCACCGCGGCGAACGCACCCCGCTCCAGGGTCAGATCGACCTCCTGCAGGGCCTGCACGGTGAGCTCACCCTCGCCATAGCGCTTCGACACCCCGCTGAGCTGGACGATCGCCTCCATGACAGCCACCTCACCGCAACACGTCGGCCACGGGTACCTGGGTCGCCCGCTGCATGGGGTACAGCCCGAGCAGCAGGGTGACGCCGAAGACGAGCCCCCCCAGCCAGGCCAGCAGCTCGAGGGTGAGCCGGGGATGAACGAGCAGCGACATGGCGAAGCCGGAGATCGTGGCGCCCTCGGGCATCAAGGAGCGCAGGTCCAGCCCGTGGACCTGATAGTAGCCCGCGACCGCCGCGCCGAGGGACAGCCCGACCAGGCAGCCGAGCAGGCCGATCAACGCCGACTCGGCGAGGATCTGCAGCCGCAGCCGGGCCGGGGGCGTCCCCAGCGCCAGCAGCACGGCGAACTCGCGGCGACGCTCCAGCACCGACATCAGCAGCGTGTTGAAGATCGTGAAGAAGATCAGCACCAGCAGGATCACCTGGAGCACGTAGTTGGAGCCGCCGTCGACGCGGATGTAGGAGGCCAGCTCCGGCATCACCTCGTCCCAGCCACGCACCACGACCTGGCGGGGATCGACCCACTGCGCCAGGCGCGGCTGCATGGCCGGCTGGTCGTCGGCGTCCCGCAGCAGCACGCCGAGCTGCGTGGCCTGGTCCGGGCCGAGATCGTACAGCCGGCGGGCGAAGCCGATGGGGACCTGCACGAAGAAGCCATCGAACTCCTCCGCCCCGAGACGGAAGACCCCCTTGACCCGGGCCAGCTCCTCCACCAGGTCGCCGTGCACGTCGTTGGTGGCGAGGACGAGCTTCTTGCCCGGCGTGAGCTCGAGCTGGGCGGCGAGCTGGGCGCCGATCAGCACCTCGGCCGCGTCCGGGTCGTCCAGGTAGCTCCCCTGCTCGACCCGCGCGGCGAGGGGCGAGCTGTGGACCTCCACCGCCGGCTCCACGCCCAGCAAGGCCACTCCCACCGCGCCGGCGGCCGACTTGGCCACCCCCTGGCCGAGCACCAGCGCCTTGGTACGCTCCACCTCGGGCAAGCCCTCGAGGCGGCGGCGCAGCGCGACGTCGACCTGCACGACGAGATCCGCGGCCGGCGCATCGCGATAGGCCGGGTGCTCGAAGAGGACGTGGCCGGCCTGGATGCGGACCGCGTCGTCGATCAGCTTGGCGTAGATCCCATCGGCGAAGGCGATGAAGCACACGGCCAGAAACAGGCCCAGGCCGATGGAGCTGACCGTGATCAGCGTGCGCCGGCGGTTGCGCCAGATGCTGCGCCAGGCGAGGGTGAGCAGAGACAACTCCCGACCTCCCCCTAGTGATGGGCCATCGCCCGCACCGCCTGGATGCGAGCGGCCTTGAACGCCGGGTAGAGCGCGGCGAGCACCGTCACGCCCCACATCGCCAGCACGGGCACCACCACCACCGGTCCGCTGAGCGAGGCCTGCCAGACGGGGTCGATGGCCACTCCCGAGGCCGAGAAGCTGCTGGCGAAGCGGCTCATGTCCAGGCCGTGCGCCTGCAGGTAGGCCGCCAGCAGGGTCCCCAGCAAGCCTCCCGGCACGGAGGCCAGGCCCCCCAGCAGCCAGGCCTCGGTGGCCACGTCCAGCAGGATCCGGCCGGGGGTCGTGCCCAGGGCCTTCTGGACCCCGAACTCCCGGATGCGCTCGTAGGTGGCCATCAGCATCGTGTTGAGCACGCCCAGCCCCGCGGCCAGAAAGAAGATCAGCCCCATCACCACCAGCGCGGAGGTGGTAACCTGCTCCAGGTCGGAGAGCATCGGCAGCAACTGCCGCCAGGTGCGCAGCTCACCGCCGGCGAGCGCCGCGTCACCCAGCCGCCCCGCGAGCTGCTCGGGCGGGATCCGGCCCCGGCTGTGGAAGGCGACCTCGTGGACGACCCCCGGCGCGGCGAAGAGCAGCGCGAAGTCGTCGCGGCGCACGATGGCCGCGCTGCGGTCGATGGTCTCGCCGGCCGTCTTCAGGACTCCGACCACCCGGAACAGCTCGTTGCCCAGCGAGCCGTCTCCCGCTTGCACCACGGCGATGATCTCCGCGCCGACCTCGGCATCGAGCGAGCGCGCCAGCTTCGCCCCGAGCACCAGCGGCCGCGCCCCCTCGGGCGCCGGGCCGGCCGGGAGGTCCGGCAGGTAGCTCCCCCGCTGGAGCTGACGGGGCAGGTCGAAGGTGGCGCGCTCGACCGCGGGATCGACCCCCCAGAAGCTCGCCCCCGCGGACTTGCTTCCCCGGGAGACCAGTCCGAACCCGTAGGCCCGGGCCGCGGCCGGCACGGACGCCGCGGCCGCTGCCCGCAAGGCCCCGGCGGCGTCGGGTAGCGTCTGGTAGAAGGAGCGCTCGGCCAGGTAGCGCGGCGCGTGGAGCTGGGCCTCGCCGGTCGCCAGGTTGGTGGCGTTGTCGACCCACTGGCGGACCAGCCCGAGCATCAGGGCACCGGAGGCGATCATGACGAAGGTACCAAAGGCAATGGCCGCCGCCGTGATCGCCGTCCGCTTGCCGTTCCGCCACAGGTTGCGCCAGCCGAGGCGCAGCGCCAACGACAGCATCCGTTCTCCCTCACCGGCCAGGAGGTGGACCTTCGTCCGCCGCGACCGGGTCAGCGCTCGAGGCTGCGGAGCGTGAACAGGTCCGCGGGGAGGTCCAGGTCGAAGTGGATCTCCTCGTAGACCATCTCCGTGACCTCGCCGGGCTTGTCGACGGGGACCATGCGGACGATCGTGGGCAGCTCGCGCTCGCCCAGGCGCCGGATCCCCGAGAAGGTCATCGTCCGCGTCAGCGCCAGGTCCTCGTCGAAGAAGAGCACCTGCAGCGGCAGGAGATCGGCGCGCCGGACCGTGACCTGCACCTTCCCCCAGACCACCGCGGCGTCGGCCCGGGGCAAGCCGACGATCTCGATGACCTCCGCGCCGTCCCGCTCGCCGGTGAAGGCGATGGTGGAGTCGTAGTCGTCGGCCATCCGGCTCTCCTTCACCAGGTCGTCATTGGTGAAGTGGCTGCCCATCCAGGAGCCGCCCATCATCGAGGAGGGCAGCTTGATCACCCGCCTGACCTTCGGCAGGTAGTTCCACAGGTCGCGGCCAGCCTTGAGGGTGGCCGTGCCCTTCTCCTTGGCGGGGGACAGGATCCGGATCAACGAGTGGTCCTTCCCCTGGCCCCAGAACTCGAGCTTCAGCTCCCGCGTCCAGTGCTCGGTGACCACCTTCATCGCCAGACGACCGTGGGACGAGCGGCCACGGTAGAGGTCGTCCACCCGGTCGAGGATCGTCTGGGGGGTGAGCGGTGTCGACTCGGCGCTCGCGAGGGAGGTGGTGGTCCTGGTGGCGGGAGGGGCGACGGCGGGGGAGCCGGCGCCAGGAGAGGCGACGGCGGGCGAGACGACGGCGGGTGGAGGCGGCGCGGGGGCCGGCGGGCCGGGAGTCGGAGGGGAGGGCTGGGCCCATGGTGTCGCGACTCCCCCGACCATGAGCACCGTGACCAGTGGCAGCAGGCGCCGCAGCTCCATGATCCTCTCCTCGGGGGCAGCCGTGCAGCAGGAGGTCCCTCCGAGGAGGGTACACGAGCTCGTCCGGGAGGCCAACCCCGGCCGGCACGCGGCTGCTCGCGCCGAGGCTGCCCTGCGGCGCGGGGCGGGGCGGGGAGGGGAGAGGCAGTCCAGGTGCCTGTCAGCGGGGTGCGGTGGGGGAGTCTCAGGCTGCGCCGCCGGGAGCGGCCTCGAGGCGCCGGGCCGCCGCCTCGAGCCGGCTGACGGCCTCCTGCTGGCCGAGCAGCCAGCAGACCTCGAAGATGCCGGCGCTCGCGGTGCGGCCGGTGAGCGCGGCCCGGGCGGGCTGCGCGACCTTGCCGAGCTTGGCCCCGAGGGCCTCGGCCTGGAGGCGGAAGGCTGCGCCGACCTGTTCCTCGGTCCAGGTCGTGACCTGCTCCAGGCGCCCGGCCAGGTCCCGGAGCTGCGCGGGGCCGGCGGCCTCGAGCTGCCGGGCCGCGGCCTCGTCGGGCTCCAGGGACCGGAAGTAGGGGAGCAGGGCCTCCGCGAGCTGGATCAGGTTGGCGCTGCGCTCCTTCACCTGGGCGATGGCCCGGTCGAGGTAGTCCCCCGGCTCGGCCTGGACGCCGTGGAGCTGCGCCAGCCAGGGCAGCACCTGGGGGGCGAGCCCCTCGGGCGTGCCGTTGTGCAGATGCCAGGCGCAGACCCATTCCATCTTGGCCTGATCGAAGTGCCCGCCCGCCTTGCCCACCGCCTCCATGCCGAAGAGCTCGATCAGCTCGGCGATGCTGAAGATCTCCTGGTCACCGTGGGACCAGCCGAGCCGGGCGAGGTAGTTGACCACGCCGGCCGCGGTCAGCCCTTGCTCGCGGAAGGCCTGCACGCTCTGCGCCCCCTTGCGCTTGGACAGCCCCTTGATCAGCGGCAGGTGGCCGAAGCGGGGCGCGGGCAGGCCGAGGGCCTGGTACATCTGGATCTGCTTGGGGGTGTTGCTGAGGTGGTCCTCCCCGCGGATGACGTGGGTCATGCCCATGTCGGCATCGTCGACCACCACACAGAAGTTGTAGGTCGGCACCCCGTCGGAGCGCACGAGGACGAGGTCGTCGAGCTCCGCGTTCTGGAAGACCACGGGACCGCGCACCATGTCGTCGACCAGGGTCTCGCCCTCCAGGGGCATGCGGAAGCGCCAGACGAAGGGGACCCCGACGTCGGGACCAATGTCCAGGTCGCGGCAATGACGATCGTACATGGGCTTGTGACCGTCCTTCAGCGCCTGCTCCCGCTTGGCCTCCACCTCCTCGGCCGAGCAGGTGCAGCGGTAGGCCATCCCCTTCGTCGCCAGGGTCTCGATCGCGGCCCGGTAGCGGTCCAGGCGCTGGGTCTGGAAGAAGGGACCTTCGTCCCAGTCCATCCCCAGCCAGGTCATGGCGTCCAGGATCGCGTCGATGCTCGCCTGGGTCGAGCGCTCGAGGTCGGTGTCCTCGATCCGCAGGATGAAGCGCCCGCCGTGGTGGCGAGCGAACAGCCAGTTGAACAGGGCCGTCCGGGCACCGCCCAGGTGGAGGTAGCCCGTGGGCGAGGGGGCGAAGCGAAGGCGCACCTGGGACATGGTCCCTCCTGCAGGGCTGCGGGTGGCCGGACCGGCGGGGATCGTCGGCCCCTCGGCCACCCTGGCGAAGCGGCGCAACGGGTAGCACGCGCCGGTCGAGAAGGGAAGGGGCAACCTGGACGTCACGCCGGCTTCTGGACAGGGGGCGACGGCCGTGGGAAGCTCTCGTGGCGACCGTCAGGAGGACCCGATGCGTCCGTTGCCCCACCTCGAGCAGTCCCCGCGCATCCACCCCTCCGTCTACGTCGACCCGAGCGCGCGGATCAACGGGGACGTCACCATCGGCGAGGAGGCCTCGATCTGGTTCAACACCTCGATCCGCGGGGACGTCAACTGGATCCACCTCGGGCCCCGTAGCAACGTGCAGGACAACTGCGTCCTGCACACGACCTACCAGCGCTACGCCCTGGAGATCGCCGAGGAGGTCGTCATCGGCCACGGTGCGATGCTCCACGGCTGCACCGTGCGCCCGCACTGCCTGATCGGGATCGGCTCGGTGCTGCTCGACGGCTGCCTGATCGAGGAGGAGACCCTCGTCGGCGCGGGCGCGATCGTCACCCCGGGCGCGACCTTCCCGGCCGGCTCCCTCGTCCTGGGCTGTCCGGCCCGCGCCGTGCGGGCCCTCACCGTGGAGGAGCGGGCCGCCTTGCGCGATGAGTGGCGTAAGTACTACGAGTATGTCCTCGAGTACCGTCGGCTCGGCCGCTTCCACTCCTGGGACGACCACCCCCTGCGCGATCGCTAGTCCCGCGGGGCGGCAGTGTCGATCCACGCCGACCGCGGGCGGGCTTCACCTGCCCAGCATCGGCTGGTTCAATCGGCAGGTTCTCTCGCAGAGCCGCAGAGCCGCAGAGCCGAACGCGGAGACTACCCGTCATCCGGCAGGCCATCGACGACCCGAGTGATGCCGTCGACCATCCTGGCGGCGCCGAAGTCGAGCAACAGACCGAGCCGCTTCTTGGCCAGGCGGACATAGGTGAGAGTCTGCTTTTTGTGGACGGAAGCCAGATTCTATACCGATTTCAACTCGAAGACCACGAGTCCGTTCACCAACAGCTCGGCTTTGAGGCCCATCTCGAACACCAGGTTCTCATCGTGGATAGAGATGGGAACCTGGCGCTCCATTTGATGTTCGCGACGGGTCAATTCGTTAGCCAGCACTCTCTCGTAGATCGATCCCGGGAGCTCTGGTCCCAGCGCCTTGTGGATCTGGAGAGTCGTGTTTATGATGTCCCCGGAGATCTCGTTTTCTTGCAGTCGATGACTCCTCTTCCTCCTCTGCGGCTCTGCGGCTCTGCGAGACAATGCTCCCGTCCCCTCGCGCCTTGAATCAGCGGGCCACCTTCAACTCCTCGGCTTTCGCGCACCTTCCAGCCTGCCGGACTCCGCCGGTGTAGGTCCAGCGGAAGGGCCGCGCCAGGATCACGTTGAAGGGGTCGCTGAACCCCCGGACACGATACCGAGGTCTTCGACGATCCCGCAGCGACGAGCGATCCACGATGCCAACTCATTCCGCCTCCAGCAGACGCACCGCAGCCTCAGACCACCGCGCATGCCAACACCGGACTCGCTGGCGGTCCACCCCGAGCAGACGTCCTTGCTCCGCGTTTTCGACGCCCGCGGCCGACAGCAAAGCGATGCGGCTTCGTTCCACAAGCTCTCCGAATCGGTGCGCGAGCGCGCAGGGGAGTGGCGCGGTCGCTCCCGGCCGGCTACCTTGACCGCGGGCCAAGGTTCGCCCAGGGAGCTACCCATGTCTGGACCCGCTGACCGAGATCCCGCCGCCCTGCCCGGGCTGCCCCCCATCGACGCCAAGCTGCGGCCGGAGCCGGTCGACGAGGGCGACAAGCCACTGCGGCAGCCGCCGTCCTACGGCAAGCTGGTCCTGGTGATCCTCTCCTGCCTGCTGATGATCCCGCTGGGCATCGGCACGGCCACGGTGTTCCCCGACTGCGACGGCTTCGGGGACGCCTTCGCGGTCGTCCACGGGGAGGACGTCGATCGGTCCCTGCTCGTCTACCAGCTCGTCCGGGAAGAGGGCTTCGACGCCGGTCGCAACGCCGCCAAGGGCGAGCTCGAGGCCCGCTTCGCGCGGGCCCTCGACCGGGTGGTGGCCGTCGGCGTGCTCGCGCACCGGGCCGCAAAGCAGGGGATCAAGGTCAGCGATCAGGAGCTGGCGGCCTTCCTCAAGGATCCGGTGCGCAACGGCGACTTCCCGTTCTTCGCCACGGAGGAGGGGGCGTTCGACGCCAAGCGCTACCAGCAGGTCGTCGGCTACGGCTTCCGGCTCGGGACGAAGCGCTACGAGGACTACAAGCGTCAGGAGATCCTCGCGGCCCGGGCGCTGGCCCAGCTCGGCCCCGGGGCCCGTGGCGAGGAGGTGCGGCCGGGGCTCGGCGCGACCGAGGCCTGGCTGTTTCATCCCTTCCTCGCCCGCCGCCTCGGCGCCCGCGCGCCCGGACCCGGGCCCCAGGTCTGGGCCCTCGTCGACGAGGCCCGCCAGGCAGGTCAGGTGCGGATCGACGAGGCGAAGCTGCGCCCGGCTGCGGAGCCGGAGACGCCCTGAGCCCAGGGGGCGGCCCTACCAGATAGACCCGACGATGATGGTCGGCCTGGCCGAGGGTGCCGCTCAGGGGGCCGTGGGAGGATCCCCGGCGAGCGCGAGCAAGGCTGCGAAGCCGGCGAAGAGGGCGAGGTCCATCTCGGAGGGCGGGTCGCCGACCGCCCGGTAGCCCACGAGCAGCCCGCACGGGCGTCCCGCACGCAGCAGGGGCGCGGCGAGCAGGGCGCCGTGGGTGGGGAAGCCGGCGTAGGGCTCCGGGTCCTGGTGCAGGCTCGCGGTGGCCACCGCGTCGCCCTCGGCGAGCGCGCGACCGAGGAGGCTGACCGCGCGATCGACCGGGCAGCGCACGGTGTCGAAGAGCGGCGGGCCGACGCTCGAGTGCACGCGCATCTCCTCGGCCGAGCCGCCGAGCAGCAAGGTGCAGCTCTCGCAGGAGCAGGCGTCCTGGACGGTGTGCAGGATCGCCTCCACGGCCTCGGTGGTCGAGGTCCCGTCGACGAGCAGGTTGCACGCGCCGAGCAGACCGCCGAGCTGCTCGATCCGCTGCTCGAGGACCTTGGCGTGGAGCGCCACCTGGTAGTGCAGCCGGGCGTTGTGGATCGCCACGGCCGCCTGGTGGGCGAAGAGGGTGAAGAACTCGAGGTCCTCCCGGGAGAAGGACCGGGGGGTCGAGGTCTCGGCATCGAGGACGCCGATCACCAGCTCGTCGACCACGAGGGGCGCGGCGATCTCGCTGTGCGCACCCACGACGCCACGGATGTACCGGCTGTCCGCCGCGACGTCCTCCACGAGCACGGGCTGGCCGGTGACGAGCACGGAGCCCGTGATGCCCTGGCCCGGAGCCGCCCGGAACGTGCGGACGACCTCGGGGTCGTAGCCCCGGGCCCGGAGGATGAAGAGCTCGTTGGGCTCGGGATCGAGGAGCAAGACCGCGCAGTTGGCGAAGTCGAACACCTCGTGGGCCAGGGAGAGGATCCGGTCCAGGAGCTGATCCAGGTCGAGGATCGCGCTCATGGCCCGGCCGGCCTCGTTCACGGCTACCAGCCTGCGCATCCGCTCTTGCATGCCGTCCTCCCGGTGTCGGCCCGTCGTCGCCAGCCCGTCGAGCATACCCCGACCCTTCCCGGCGCGGCAAGCTCGACCTCCCGGTGTTTCCTCGTCTCGCAGGTTGCCCTTGAAACAGGCGCGTCTTTTGCCTAGAGTCTCGCCGGCTTTTTGCTGCAGTGAGGTGAACCATGCGCCGTCGACGATCGACCCTGGACCGGTTCGGATTCTTGATGCTGGGACTGCTCCTCGTGGCTCCGGGCTGCGCGGACAGCGATGACAACGGGGGCGAGGGCGAGGGCGAGGGCGAGGGCGAGGGCGCCGAGGGCGAGGGCGAGGGCGCCGAGGGCGAGGGCGAGGGCGCGGCCGATAGCTGCACCGCCGACCGCCAGTGCGATGCCGGCGAGATCTGCAAGAACCTCGTGTGCATCGAGGGCTGCCGCACCAGCGAGACCTGCCCCGAGGGCCAGTTCTGCAAGGACAACAAGTGCCGCTCCAACTGCACCGCGGACGCCGAGTGCGGAGATGGCCGCTTCTGCAGCAACGGCGTGTGCCGGGACGGCTGCTCCAACGACAACGCCTGCGGCGCGGGCAAGGTCTGCGTCTCCAACAAGTGCGTCGCGGGCGAGTGCAACGTCCAGAAGCTCTGCCCGGAAGGCAAGATTTGCAACCGCAACCACGAGTGCGTCGACGACGTGGTGACCTGCTCTAAGGACGCCGAGTGTGGCCAGGGCCAGGTGTGCGTCGGGGGTGCCTGCGTGCGGGGGACCTGCTCCGCGGAGACCAAGTGCCCCGACGGGCAGCAGTGCAACGCCAACCACAACTGCGAGCTGATCATCGTCGAGTGCACCGACACCGACGGTGACGGGTATGGCCCGGGCTGCGACAAGGGCGCGGACTGCGACGACACCGACAAGGACGTCAACCCCGGCGTCACCGAGGACGCGGCGACCCTCTGCGACGACGGCATCGACAACGACTGCGATGGTCGCGATGCGGTCTGCGGCGACGTGGACGAGGACGGCGACGGCGTGACCGTGAAGGAAGGCGACTGCGACGACAGCGATCCCAGCGTCTCCCCCAAGAAAGAGGAGATCCCCTACAACGGCAAGGACGACGACTGCAAGCCCGCCACCTCCGACGTCGACGTCGACGGCGACGGTCACGCCGGCACCCAGGTCCAGGACGGGGACGACTGCAACGACGGTGATCCCACGGTCCACCCGGATGCCCGGGAGATCCCCGGCAACGGCAAGGACGAGGACTGCGACGGCGAGGACGGCGTGGCCGACGACCAGGACCGGGATGGTGACGGCTTCACCGGCCAGCAGGGCGATTGCGACGACAACGACGCCGCGGTCAACCCGGACGCGACCGAGGTGCCTTACAACCGCAAGGACGACGACTGCGATCCCGCGACCAAGGACAACGACCTCGACGGCGACGGCGTGCCCCAGCCCCAGGACTGCGCGGACGACGACCCGGCCGTGAAGCCGGGCGCAGCCGAGGTCCCCTACAACGGCAAGGACGACGACTGCAACGAGGTCACCTCCGACACCGACGTCGACGGTGATGGCGTCGCGGCGATCCAGGCCGGCGGCACCGACTGCAACGATCAGAATGCGGCGGTCAAGCCGGGCGGGACCGAGGTCACCTACAACGGCCTGGACGACGACTGCGATCCCGCGACCAAGGACGACGACCTCGACGGGGACGGGTTCCGCCGGGCCGAGGACTGCAAGGACACCGACGCGACGGTCAACCCTGGGGCCACCGAGAACGCCGAGGTCAACTGCAGCGACGGCATCGACCACGACTGCGCGGGCGGCGACGTGATCTGCGGCAGCGAGTGGCTCGACGCCGATGGCGACGGCTTCTCCATCCTCGTCGACTGCGACGACGATGACCCCAACGTCAACCCCGGTGCGCCGGAGATCTCCAACAACGGCAAGGACGACGACTGCAACGCCGCCACCGGCGACCTCTGCACCGCGGATCGCTTCGATCGGGCCGCGTCCAACGGCAGCCCCGCCACGGCCACGCCGGTCGAGGACGGCAACACCTCCGGGGTGCAGTACACCGACCTCATGATCTGCCACGGCGATCACGACTGGTACCGCATCGATCTGCTCGCGAACGAGGGGCTGGAGGTCGATATCTTCTTCCAGCACGCCGAAGGCGACCTGGACCTCGAGATCGTCAAGGTCATCGGTGGGGAGCAGGAGGTCATGGACGCCTCCTGGACCGAGGGCGACACCGAGACGGCCTACGTCCCGCGCGCGGGCGTCGGCGCCACCTACTACATCCACGTCTACGGCTACGAGAACGCCAAGGCCGCCTACAAGATGACCGTCAACGTGTTCAGCGACTGCATCGACGATTGGTACGAGCACAACGATCAGGCCTCCGAGGCCTATCCGCTCGACGCCTGGGAGATCATCGCCGGGCAGGTCTGCGATCGGGACGACGACTGGTACTCCATCGAGCTCAGCCAGGCCGGGAGCCTGCGGGTCGACCTGCTCTTCCAGCAGAAGCAGGGTGACCTCGACCTGCGGGTCCTCAAGAACGGCCAGCAGGTGGGTAGCTCCAATACCTCCACCGACGACGAGCGGGTCACCATCGCCAACGCGGCTGCGGGCGTCTACCAGATCCACGTGACGGGCTACAACGGCGCCAAGGGCCCCTACCGGCTCATGGCCACCGTCGGCGCCACCGAGCGTACGATCTCCGTGGACCAGAACCCCCGCCTCGCCATCCCCGATGCGACGGCCAGCGAGGACGGCTACCTCGCCTACCGCATGGCCCTCAACGCGCCGGCCAACTCGGTGGCCGTCAGCCTGACGATCAAGGACCTCGACATCAACCACACCTGGCTCCCCGACCTCTTCGTCGCACTGGAGATGGGCGACGCCTTCGCGATCCTGTGGGCCAACGAGGGCGACGCGACCGACGGGACCGACGGCGGAGTGGACGACGACTGGTTCCTGGGGACCAGCCGCGACATCAACTTCGACAACCGCCGCTACCACGAGTTCGACCTGACCCCCCTCGGCGCCGAGCTGGTGCTGCACATCTGGGACGAGGGGATGCTCGACACCGGCGACCTCGCCGATATCGACGTGGACCTGAAGTACCTCTCCCGCTAGCCGGGAGCCGGATCACGACCGCACGGCCACCCATCCTGCCTGCCCCCCGGTCCGGTCTCTCCCGGAGCCGGACCGGAGGGGTCATCGAGGGAACCGCCCATGCCCCGTAAACGGACGAAGCAGCTCCTCGTGCGCCCCGAGTGGTGCAAGGGCTGCAACATCTGCGTCTCCTTCTGCCCGACTCACGTCCTCGCCCTGGACCGCGACGGCAAGATCGTCATCGTCCACGAGGAGGCCTGCACCGAATGCCGGCTCTGCGAGCTGCGCTGCCCGGATTTCGCCATCGAGCTCGTCCCCTTGCCCGTGGACGAGGCCCCGGAGGTGACGGCATGAGCGGGCGCACCCTGTTCCTCCAAGGCAACGAGGCCTGCGTCGAGGCGGCCCTGTACGCCGGGGTCCGCTTCTTCGCGGGGTACCCCATCACCCCCTCGACCGAGATCGCCGAGGGCATGGCCCGCCAGCTCCCGCGGGTGGGTGGTACCTTCGTACAGATGGAGGACGAGCTGGCCTCCATCTGCGCCATCCTCGGCGCCTCCCTCGCCGGGGTGAAGGCCATGACCGCGACCTCCGGCCCCGGCTTCTCCCTGATGCAGGAGGCCATCGGCTACGGGGCGATGGCCGAGATCCCCACGGTGGTCGTCAACGTGCAGCGAGGTGGGCCGGCCACCGGCCTGCCGACCCACGTCGCCCAGGCCGACGTCATGCAGGCCCGCTGGGGGACGCACGGCGACCACTCGATGATCGCCTTGACCGCCTCCAACCTGCCGGACGTCTTCCGGATGACGGTCGAGGCCTTCAACCTCTCCGAGACCTTCCGTACGCCGGTGGTCCTGCTGCTGGACGAGGTCGTCGGCCACATGCGGGAGAAGCTGACGATCCCGGAGCCTGGTGAGCTCCCCGTGGTCGAGCGGCTGTACACCCAGATCCCGCCCAACCAGGAGTACCACCCCTACCTGCCCCGGGAGGACGGTCGGCTGCCCATGGCCGCGTTCGGCGGCAAGCACCGGCACAACGTCACCGGGCTGGCCCACAACATCTGGGGCTTCCCGACGGAGGACCCCGACACGGTCAACCGCCTGATCCACAACCTCGTGGAGAAGGTGGAGCACGAGCAGGCCGGTCTGACGTTCTCCAAGGAGCACTTCCTCGACGACGCGGAGACCCTGCTGATCTCCTACGGCTCCTCGGCCCGGAGCTGCCTCGACCTGGTGCGCCGCCAGCGGCAGAAGGGTGAGCGGATCGGTCTGCTCGAGCTGAACACCCTCTGGCCCTTCCCCTCGGCGATGATCCGGGAGTACTGCTCCCGGGTCCGCCGGGTCGCGGTGGTCGAGATGAACATGGGGCAGGTGGTCCGCGAGGTGCAGCGGGTGGCCCCGGACAAGGACCGGGTGTTCCTGATCAACCAGGTCAACGGGGTCTTCATCGATCCCGAGACGATCTTCAAGGCCCTGCGGATGATCCGGGGCAGGGGGCTGTAGGCGATGCCGACCTTGGACTACGTACGCAAGCGGTTCCTCCCGCACATCTGGTGCCCTGGCTGCGGCCACGGCATCATCACCGCCAATTTGCTGAGGGCCATCGAGGAGCTCGGCCTCCCCAAGGACGGGGTGGTCATGGCCTCGGGGATCGGCTGCTCCTCTCGCATCGTCGGCTACCTGGATTTCCACACCCTGCACACCCTGCACGGGCGGGCCCTGGCGTTTGCCACCGGGGTCAAGCTGGCCAAGCCGGAGCTGAAGGTCATCGTCCCCATGGGCGACGGCGACGCGGTGGCCATCGGTGGCAACCACTTCATCCACGCGTGCGCCCGCAACATCGATCTGACCGCCATCATCATGAACAACAGCACCTACGGGATGACCGGTGGGCAGGCCTCCCCCATGACCGGCTACCTGGAGCGGTCGACCACCACCCCGTACGGCAACCACGGGCACCCCTTCGACATCGTCAAGCTGGCCATCGCGGCCGGCGCGACCTACGTGGCGCGCTCGACCACCTACCACCCCCAGCAGATGATCAAGCTGTTCAAGCGGGCCATCGAGCACAAGGGCTTCTCGGTCGTCGAGGTCTTCAGCCAGTGCCCGACGTACTACGGTCGTACCAACCGCAAGGGCGATGCGGTCGAGATGATGAGCTTCTACAAGGAGCACGCGGTGAAGGCCGGTTCCGACGCCAAGGCCGAAGACCCGTTCCGCTTCGAGATCGGGGAGTTCGTGTGCGAGGACCGGCCCGAGTTCTGCCAGGGCTACGCCGAGATGGCTGGCGAGCTGGGCGAAGCGGAGAGGTAGATCATGCGCAAGGAGATCGTCTTCGCTGGCTCGGGTGGGCAGGGGGTCATCACGGCCAGCATCATCTTCGCGGAGGCGGCTGCGCTCCACGAGGGCTACCACGTCGTCCAGTGCCAGTCCTACGGCCCGGAGGCGCGTGGCGGCTCCAGCAACTCCCACGTCATCCTCAACCCCGCGATGGAAGTGGGCTATCCGCGGGCGACCCAGCCGCACTTCATGGTCTGCCTGACCCAGGAGTCCCTCGACAAGTTCGTGGGGATGCTGCGGCCGGGGGGCGTGTTGCTCGTCGACAAGGAGTCGACCCGGCAGATCCGCAAGCTGGACGGCCGGGCCTTCAACTTGCCCATGTCCACGGTCGTCCGGGAGAAGATCGGGCTGCCCATCGTCTTCAACGTCTGCGTCGTGGGCGCGTTCGTCGCCCTGACGGGGCTGGTGCGCCCCGAGTCGGTGCGGGAGGTGATCCGGGGCCGGGTCCCGGCGCGCTTCCTCGACCAGAACCTCCAGGCCTTCGACCTCGGCCTCGAGCTGGGCACGGGTGCTCAGCCCTGGCGTCCCGGCCTCTCGGGCGCCACCTCCTGATTCCATCGGGAGCCACGCGTCGCGACGACCGCCGGGGGGGGCGCGGCCGAGGTCCTTGACGGCGGCCGCGGTCGCTCGCTAGGCTGAGCTGCTCCCCGGGCCACGCGGCCGGGAGCGGGAGGGTCGATGGGCACGGGAGCACGGGGACGATGGTCATGGTGCGGCGTGGCGCTGCTCGCGTCCCTGGCCCTGAGCCTGCCGGCCGCGGCCGCGGTGGTCGAGGGCCTCTCCCTGGCCGCCCTCGGGGCCCGCGCCAGCCTCGTGGTGCGCGGACGGGTCGAGTCGAGCGTCGGCGCCTGGGACCAGGGTTCCCGTCGGATCCAGACGCGCACCCGGGTGCAGGTCCTCGAGGTGCTCGGGGGACCGGCCTCGTCCGGTGGGGCGCGGACGGACGGGTCGATCGTCGCGGTCGGCGGTGTCCTCGAGGTGGTGGCGCCGGGTGGGGTGGTGGGGAATCTTGGTCAGAAGGTACCAGGATCGCCCCGCTTCGTGCCGGGAGAGGAGGTCCTCCTGTTCCTCGAGCGGGTCGCCAGCGGCTACACCCCCCTCGGGCTCTCCCTGGGGAAGTTCACCGTGCGCCCCGCTGGTCGGGGCGGGCAGGTCGCCGTGCGGGAGCTCGACGGCCTGGTCTTCCAGCTCCCCGATGGCGAGATCGTCCCGCCTGGCTCGCCCCTCGCCCCCGCCGCGGAGGTCCCCTTGCCCCTGCCGGACGACCTGCTGGACGCCCATGGCCGCTGAGCTGTCCGGCCTGACCTGGCCTCGCCTCCGCCGCTGGTCGCCGCCTCTGCCCCTCGGCCTCGGCCTCGCCGTCGGCCTCTGCCTGACCCTGGCCGCGCTGCCGGCCGGCGCGTACCGGCGCAGTGCCACGGAGCTCGCGGACATCCCCCTCTGGTGGGCCGAGACGACCTTCAGCTACGCGCTCGACCGGGTCGGCTCCCATGACCTCGACGACGGCACGGACCTGGCCGCGGTGCGTCTCTCCTTCGCCACCTGGGGCGAGGTGACCTGCGACGGCGAGCCCTACCGGATGCAGATCGTCGACGGCGGGGTGGTCGCGGACCGCGAGGCGGGCTTCGATCTGGAGTCCGACAACGAGAACCTGGTGATCTTCCTGGCGACCAGCGAGGAGTGGCGGGCCCGGGACTACTCGAGCATCGCCATCGCGATGACCACCATCACCCACGACACGACCAACGGCCGGATCTACGACGCGGACATCGAGTTCAACGACGGCGGCTTCCAGTTCGCGGTCTTGCCCGAGCGCTCGCCGGCCCTGCCCCGGCCAGTGGGTTCGGCCCAGGACATCCAGAACGCCGCGACCCACGAGATCGGCCACGTCCTGGGGCTCGACCACTCCGCCTCCGCGGACGCGACCATGTACAGTCAGGCCACGGCCGGCGAGGTGCTCAAGCGCACCCTCGCGGACGACGACCGGGAGGGCCTGTGCGCGGTGCAGCCCCCGGAGAGCTTCCAGCCCACCGAGGGCGATTCGGGCGGCTGCTCCCTGGTCGCGTCGGCGCCCGGCGGGCTGCGCTGGTGGGCCGCGCGGCTGCTCTTCTTCCGCCGCTGAGCCCGTCCGGTCCACCACGGTGGCCCGGTGCACCCTCGCGGACTCTGCCGACCTGCCCGACCGGCGAAAGGCCGGGGAGACGACGGAAGACCGCTCCCGGGAGCGGATCGTCGTTCGGGTGTCCGGGGTGCACGGGGTGGTTGCAGGGAGGCGCCCGCCAGGGTAGCTTGCCCCCCATGACCCGGCTGCGCCGACCACTCTTGCTGTCCCTGCTCCTCGGTCTCTCGTCGTGGGGGGGGCTGACGGGTGTTGCGGCACGCGTCGCGCTGGCCGAGCCGGCGCTGGCCGAGCCGGCGCCGACCGAGCCGACGCCGGACAGCTCGTCCCCGCCGCCCGCCCCCGCCGGGGGCCTGGTCGGCCCGGACTGGCTCTTCGTGCTGACCCCGACCGGAGGCTGGCTCGACAACGAGATCACCTTCAAGATCAAGGTCCCCCAGGGGATCGGCGGGGACACCGAGTACCAGGAGCAGTGGATCACCCTGCGCGACCAGGGCTACGGGCTCGGCCTCACCGCGGTCGGCTTCTACAAGCACATCGCCCTCACCAACGTCTTCTTCGCCTTCCCCGAGGTGAACGAGAGCCGACTCATCGGCAACATCACCTATCTGTCGGGCACCTATCCCACCGGCACCTTCGCGAACCCCTACTTCGGGCTCGGCTTCGTCGTGGTCAACACGGCCACGAACTACGAGGACTTCCGCTACACCCAGCAGGACGAGCTGTACGGTGAGCCGGCGGTGGGCTTCGCCCACTTCGAGCAGATGCGCATCGACAACACGGTCATCGCGCCCTTCCCGAAGCTCGGGCTCGAGCTCGAGCTGCCGATCCAGCACTGGTCGATCACGCCGTTCTACAGCCTGATGGTGGAGGACGTGGAGACCCGGGCCCGGGGGATCTCCACCGACGAGGACGACGAGGCCGGACACGTCCAGGTCTGGTACGCCGACGATCTCGACGCGGGCAAGCCGCCCGTGGGGACGGGCCAGAACCCCGCGGTGGCGGTGGACGTCCCGGCCTTCGACAAGGACAACCCGAAGCTGTACGTCTCCAACCTGGTCGGGACCGATTTCTTCCTGGATTTTCACTACTTCCTGCAGCTACGCGGCAAGGTCTACTACAACCTGAACCATGACCTCTGGACCGTCCGGCTCATCGGGTCCCTCCTCTTCAACGAGTGGTTGGGACTTTCTGCCTATTTCGAGTACACCGAGAAGATCACCGTGACCAACACCTACCTGATGGTGGGACCGGCCATCGTCCTGGCGCCCGAGGCGTTCGTCGAGGGGCTGCGGGCGCGCCGGAGGAGATGACCATGTCCCGACGTCGACTCGCTGCGGTCCTGCCCCTCTTGCTGTGCCTCGGCTGCGACGACGAGGAGCCGGCCGCGCCGACCACCGGCAGCCTCGAGATCGTCGGCAGCATCGTCGGCGAGGTGCCGGAGGGCGCCAAGCCTTCCGTCGCGCTCTTCGGCTGCCCCTTCCAGATGCCACCGACGACCACCGCGGGTGGGACGATCACGGGTGACCAGGTGCAGGTGCGGGTCGACGACCTCGCCCCGGGCGAGATCTGCGTCCTCGCGTTCCTCGACGCGGATCGCGACGACGGCGTCATGCCCATCAACGGCCTCGACCTGGTGGCCTACCCGCCGGAGGGCCAGGACGCCTTCCCGGTGCAGATCGTCGCCGGCGAGACGACTCGCCTCGAGGTGGTCTTCGAGCTGCGCGGGGACGTCGAGGATCCCGTGGATCCGCCCGGCCCGGACGACGTCTGGATCCGGCTGAAGGTGACCTGCCCGACCTGCACCAGCACCATGCCCATCGTGTTCTACGGCTACAAGGGCGAGCAGCTCGGCACGATCCCGGACCTGTACAACAAGTACAGCGACTCCGAGGAGACGCCGGTCGCGTTCCCCTTCGAGGCCATCATCCAGCAGAGCGGCATCCTGCCCGGCCCCCTGACCGCCCAGCGCGTCATCGTCCTCGCCTACCAGGACGTGGACGGCGTGGGGATGAAGCCGGGCGAGGACGAGCCGCAGTCGGAGAGCCGGATCGTCGACCTGGTCGCCGGCGCCTGGAACGACCTCACCCTCGAGCTGAAGTAGTCCCAGGGTACCGCTCGAAACCTCTCTGCCGAGCCGATCGCACTATTCGCTCAGGAGGAAGCCGCCGTACCCGACCACGTACGAGTAGTTGTGGGGGGGGATCTCGGCCGAGGTGGCGTGGGCGACCTGCTCGACCCGGGTCGCGCCGAGGCGGCGGGCCGCGACCAGCGCAACCGCCACCGGCACGACGCCGCACATCCCGATGTCGTGCTCCCGCACCGTCCGGAAGAGCCCCGCGGGGTCGCCGGCCAGCAGCCGCTCGCTCGCGAGCTCGTCCAGCCGCCGCACCCGTAGATCGTCCCGCGCGGTGGGCGGCTGCTCCTGGTGGTGCAGGTCGGTGGAGGCCACCAGGAGCACGCGCTCCCCGGTCGCGGCCTCGAACCCGGCGATGACCTCCGCGAGCTGCTCGCCGAGGTCGACGAGCTCCGGGAGGGTCAGAAACCCGAGCTGGATGGGGACGAGCCGCACGTCGGGACGCCGTCGCCAGAGCCAGGGGAGCTGCATCTCGAGGGAGTGCTCCGCGGCCAGCACCTCGGGATCCTCGGTGAGCAAGGTGGTCCCCGCGAGCACGCGGGTGGCCAGCTCCTGGTGGATGGGCACCTGGCTGCCGGGCACCTCCCAGGCGCCCGTGCGCTGGGTGGCGTAGGGCGCGCCGGGGTGGCCGTGGTTCAGCCCGAGGACGAGGGCCACCTCGGGCACCGCGACCCGGCCCCAGGTGGCCCCGGCCACGCCGCCGCAGTAGCGGTAGCCCGCGTGGGGGCTGACCAGGCCGCGCACCGGGCGGGCCGGCCCCGGGCCGGCGCCGGCGAGGTGGCGGTCCAGCTCCGCGGTGAGCTCCTGGGGATCGGCTGGATACCAGCCACGGTAGGCGTAGGTCGCCCGGCGGATCTCGGACATCGTCGACCTCCGGTGTCGTGCGGGTCGAGTGTACCCGATCCGGGCGCGCGGCGCACCGCCGTGGCGACACGGGAGCCTGGCCGCGGCCGGCGTGGTCCGCTAGGATCGGGCCTCCTCGGGCCCGCACCTCGCCGTCCCGGGGATCGGGAGGAGCCCATGCCCTGCTACTTCGTGCTGCACAAGCCCGCGGGCTGCATCACCGCCCGGCGAGACCACCGTGGTCGGTCGACGGTCTACGACCACGTCCCCCCCCACTACCCCTGCCTGCCCCACGTCGGTCGCCTCGACTACAACACCGAGGGCTTGCTGCTGTTCACCAACGACGGCCGGCTGGCCCAGGCGTTGCTCAACCCGGATTTCGGGTCCGGGGCCGGGGATGGGGACGGGACCGGGGACGGGGCCGGGCGCCCGCACGTCGACAAGGTCTACCACGTCAAGCTGCGGGGCCACCTCCAGCCCGACGAGCCCGCGTTGCTCCGCCTGGCCGAACCCCTCTGGCACCCGGAGGACCGGGTCTGGACCCGGCCGGCCCGGGTCCGCTGGTACGCCCGGCGGTCGTCCGCGGACTGGGTCGAGGTGATCCTCGATGAGGGGCGCTCCAACCAGGTGCGGCTGCTCTGCTTCCGCAGTGGGTACCAGGTGGTCAAGCTGCGCCGGGTCGCGTTCGGTCCCCTGACCCTGGGCGACCTGCGGATCCGCTGGTGCCGGCCCCTGACCGAGGAGGAGGTCGCAGCCTGCTACGCGCTCGCGCTCCCCGGCGAGCCCCGCCCGCCGTACGTCCCCATCCACGATACCCCCGAGCTGCTGGTCGAGGCCCGGGCCGCGCGCGCGGCCGCCCTGGCGCGTGGCGAGGAGTGGCAGGGACCTTCGCACTACTGGCGGTGAGCGCCCCCTGACCGGCGCGCAGGCCGGCACCCACCCGGCAGCAGGCAACCAGTCGAAATCCTTGTGTCGAGGTACTAGTACAGCGGGGCGGAAATCACAATCCACTTGCTCTCCGAGATGCAGAGGATCAGAGTGGGGCGATCTCTCCCGTGACGGAGGATCGGCCCATGCCCCCGACATCAACGAAGATCACGATTTCA
>JAVEVO010000250.1:0-7259 GCA_034005005.1 Myxococcota bacterium | reverse complement strand
GATCAGAACCGCGGCATGGGCAAGGACGGGTCCGAGGACGGCTACGCGGCAGCGGACGCGGGCAACCTCGTCGCCACCGAGGAGAGCGCGGACCCCTGCGCCAACGTCGTCTGCGACGCCCCCACCGCGGCCAAGTGCGACCTCGACGGCGTCACCGCCCTGACCTACGCCCTGCCCGCCACCTGCCAGGTCGTCGACAACCAGGCCGTGTGCGTCTACACCGAGACCAAGACCGACTGCTTCGCCGACGGCAAGATCTGCCGGGCGGGGGCGTGCGTGGCGGCGTGCCCGGATCCGGACGCGGCGCTGGAGGCAGTCCCCAACGATGAGTACAAGACCCCTTACGTTGCAGTCATCGGCGGAGGGAACTCGGGTGGTATCTGCCTGGAGAATAACGCGAACGATTTCCTCGTTGTGACCATCCCGGCCCATAGCAAGGTGCGAGCCACTTTGAAGCTGGCAGCGGGCGTCACTGATCCGATCAGTCTCTGGAGCTACTCGACTTCCGACTTCGACACCGCCAACATCGTGGATGGTGGTTACGGTGTGAAGGTCCTCGCCCTGCTGAACCCGACTGACAACCCGATCACCCGCTATATTTTGGTGTATAGCGACCTTGCTGATGACAATCTGCGAACTCAGGATGTGTCCTACCAGGTTTTGTTCGAGCTGCAGGAATATCCGGTGATCTTCTTCTCGCAATATATGGAGGGAGGTGGATATTACAAGGCGGCTGAGATCTACAATCACGGTGAAAAAGCAGTGGATCTGGCTGGGTGTCGGCTGATTAACTGGGTCAATTCTATCGGAGATAGCAAGTATTCCACTGTCCTCGAGACTTCTGTAGAGCCCAAGGATGTGTGGGTCGTCTGTTCGAATCAAATCATTGAACCTGCCAAATCAGAGATCTGTGACCAACTGAGCGGCAGTGTCTCCTGGAATGGCGACGATACAGTGGAACTCGTGTGTGGCGAGTACACCATGGACGTGATTGGCAAGATCGGTGTGGATCCCGGAACTGGTTGGAGCAAAAACGGGGTGCAGACCTGGGATCAGACGTTGCGTCGCAAGTGTGGCGTGGTCCAGGGGGATACCAACTCCGCGGACGATTTCGACCCTTCGCTGGAATGGGATAACTACCCCAAGGATGATTATTCTGGCTTCGGCTCCCACTCAACGGTCTGCCCCGTCCTGTAGCGACTCCTTCACCTCCCCGGGCAGGCCCACCCTGCCCGGGGGTTCTTCCTCCCTCACCATGATCCCATCTGGGTGCAGATCATCCCGGTGAGCGAGCAGCGAGGCCTTGGCACAACTCCCCGCACGAAAAGAATTTTCTCGCAGAGCCGCAGAGCCGCAGAGGCGGCAGCTTGCGGGCCGGCCGTCCAGCGACCGGATCTGCAGCCGTCGGCTCGGTCGCCTTCCTCTGCGCTCTTGGCGGCTCTGCGAGCGCTTCTTCTGCTGGATCACCGAACAGTCGCGCAAGCCAGGGCCGGAGGTGTGCCGGTGGGTCGGCCGGCACCCACCAGGGACCGCCTGGCCCGGAGCCGGTGAGCCCGCCGGCGCCCGCCAGGTAGGGCCGCGCCGAGGATGAGGGCCGGATCCCTTTCCCTTCGACGTCCCGCTCGCTAGAGTAGCAGCACCCCTGGGGGGGCTTGGGGAGGTCCTCATGCTGCATCGCTCCTGGCTGGCTCCGTCGTTCTGCCTCGCTCTCCTCCTCCTTCTCCCGCTGGCGCTGGCCTCCTGCGCGGACAGCACCAAGAACCTCCAGCCCCGGGAGGGTGAGGGGGAGGGCGGGGAGGGCGAGGGCGAGTGCGAGGACGAGCCCTGCACCCTGGGGGAGGAGAGCTGTGTGGGCACCACCTCCTCCCGCTTCTGCATCCTCGACGAGCAGACCGGCTGTCGGCGCTGGTCCGCGGCCACCGTCTGCCCCGACGGGGCCACCTGCGCGGGCGGTCACTGCCAGGTGGCCTGCCGGCCCGCGTGCGAGCTCGGCTCCACGAGCTGCGTCGGCAACGCGGTCCGGACCTGCGTCGAGCCGGAGACCCCGGGCGAGTGCGCGACCTGGGGCGAGCCGGTGGCCTGCCAGGACGGCCAGACCTGCTCCCAGGGCGCCTGCCAGGAGGGGTGTGCGGACGAGTGCTCCCCGGGCCTGCGGAGCTGCGACGGCGGCGGGTTCAAGCAGTGCGGGGAGTTCGACGCCGACCCCTGCCTCGACTGGAGCCCGGTCGAGGCCTGTCCCGCGGGCACGAGCTGCTCGGCGGGGCAGTGCCTGGCGACCTGCGGGGACGAGTGCGCGGCGGGGACCGTGGCCTGCGACGAGGGGGGGCGCAAGAGCTGCGGCCAGTACGACGACGACGGCTGCCTGGAGTGGAGCGCGGTGATCCCCTGCCCCGCGGGGGAAGCCTGCTCCCTCGGGGTCTGCACCGCGATCTGCGGCGACGAGTGCGCGGCCGGCTCCCGCCGCTGCTCCGTGGACGGCGCCGGCACCGTCGCCTGCGGCCAGCACGACGACGACCCCTGCCTGGACTGGGGGCCAGTGCAGGCCTGCGGCGAGGGCCAGAGCTGCTCCCTGGGCGAGTGCACCGCGGTCTGCCAGGACGAGTGCGCGGCCGGCTCGGCCCGCTGTGCGGCCGCGGGGGGCCGGGAGACCTGCGGCGACTACGACCTGGACCCCTGCCTCGAGTGGAGCCAGGCCGCGCCCTGCGGCGAGGGCGAGAGCTGCTCGGGGGGGATCTGCGCCCCCGCTTGCATCCACGAGTGCTGGGGCGCGGAGCGCACCTGCTCCGAGGGTGGGGTGCGGGTCTGCGGGCAGCACGACGCGGACGCCTGCCTCGAGTGGGGGCCGGCCCAGCCCTGCCCCGCGGGGCAGGTGTGCTCGGGGGGGAGCTGCGCGGCCTCCTGCAACGACGAGTGCGCGACCGGCAGCCGGACCTGCACGGGCGGCGGCTGGCGCGCCTGCGGCAACTTCGACGCGGACCCCTGCCTCGACTGGGGCGAGCCGACCCCCTGTGGTGCCGGCGAGTCCTGCTCCAACGGGGTCTGCTCCGCGGTCTGCAGCGACGAGTGTGCGGCCGGCGCGGCGGTGTGCTCCGGGGGCGGCGTGGCGCGCTGCGGCGAGGCCAACGACGGCGACGACTGCCTCGAGTGGAGCCGGGCGGTGCCCTGCCCGGCGGGCCAGGTCTGCTCCCGGGGCGCCTGCGTCACCCAGTGCAGCGACGAGTGCGCGGCCGGCTCCACCTCCTGCCTCGGCGACGCGGTGGTCACCTGCGGCGACTACGACAGCAACGGCTGCCTGGAGTGGGGCGCGGCCCAGCCCTGCGCGGAGGGGCAGACCTGCTCCGGGGGGCGCTGCGACAGCGTCTGCCAGTCGGAGTGCGTGCCCGGCACCTCCCGCTGCCTCGGCGACGGGGTGCAGAGCTGCTCCAGCAGCGGCAGCCAGTGTGCGCGCTGGGGGGCCTTGCTCGGCGGCGCCTTCGTGACGGGGGCCGCGATCCCCTGCGGTGAGGGCAAGAGCTGCTCCTCCGGGCTCTGCCTGGTGGTCTGCCAGGACGAGTGCGCGGCCGGCGAGAAGCGCTGTGGTGCGGTCGGTAGCCGCGTCCAGCAGTGCGGCAACTGGGACGGGGACGCCTGTCTCGAGTGGAGCGAGGGGACCCCTTGCCCCGTCGGTCAGAGCTGCTCCTCCGGAGTCTGCGAGCTGCAGTGCTCCGACGAGTGCGCGGCCGGGACCAGCCAGTGCAGCAAGGATCCCTTCCCCGCGACCCAGGCCTGCGGCAACAGCGACGCGGACCCTTGCCTGGAGTGGGGGCCCGCGGCCCGCTGCGAAGCGGGGCTGCAGTGTCGGGCGGGGAGCTGCGTCGCCTGCGAGGCGGCCTCGGAGCTGCCCGGCGATGGCGTGGACAACGACTGCGATGGCTACACCGACGAGGCGGCCGACGGCGTGCTGCCGGAGTGGTGCACCCTGCAGCACCCGCCCCAGCTCGCGACCACCGAGGGCCTGAGCTCGGGCCTGGTCTTCGGCCGGGTCTTCGCCCCGGGGTTCACCGAGGCCCCCGGCGGCCACCGCAACCTGCTGGCCCAGGCCGGGTGGGGCCCCCCCGATACCCGCCCGGCCGCGTCCCCGGATATGTGGAGCTGGCGGGACGCGGGCTGGTTCCCGACCTGCAGCGACTGCGGCTTCAACGACGAGTACGCGGTCCGGCTCCTGGTCGATCTCACCGGGAGCTACGCCGTCGCCTACCGCTTCTCCATCGACGGCGGCGAGAGCTGGCTGGCGTGCGACCGCGCGGGCTCCGCGCCCGGGGACCCCTACGATCCGGCCAAGGCCGGCAGCCTGCTCGTGGGGCCGGGGGTCTGGTGGGGCAACCTGCAGTTCCCGCACGTGGTCGAGCTGGTCGTCGGCGAGTCCGCGACGTTCTACGGCCGCGTCTTCCAGGACGGGGTCACCCAGCCGGCGGGAGGCAGCGCCAGCTTGACCGTCGAGCTCGGCCACGGCCCCGACGGCGTCGATCCGCGGGACCAGCCCGAGCTCTGGCAGTTCGTGCCCGCCACCTTCAATCAGCAATACCTCAACGATGACGAGTACATGGGGACCCTGAACGGTCTTCCGGCGGGCGCGTACGACGTCGCGTTCCGCTACAGCCTCGACGAGGGCCAGAGCTGGGTCTACGCCGACATCGACGGCAGCCGCGACGGCTACACCCCCGCGGCCGCGGGGAGCCTCATCGTCCGCACCGCCCGGCCGACCTTGACGGTCGGCTGGGCCGGCGACTGGGGGATCCTCTTCAGCCGCGAGGTCAACCCGCAGCCGACCGCGATCACCGAGCCGGTGGAGGTGGGGACCTGGGTGCGGGACATGACCGACGTCCACGCGATCGTCGCGGACCTCTGGGTCGAAGGTCACACCAACGTCGATGGCAGCGACCCGGATCTGGTCGTCGCCGAGGTGATCCGCTGGCCCGTCGACCTCCAGGGGCGACAGGGGGAGGCGCAGACCCTCCCCCTGCGGTTCGGCGGCCGCCACAACAACAACCACCAGTACCTGTGGGACCTGCCCGCGGCCGATCTGCGTGGTGATTGGCCCCTGACCTACCGCTTCCAGTTCCGGTTCTCGGGCGATGCCGGCGTCACCTGGTACACCATCGGCCAGGGCGAAGGTCCCGGTGGCGGCGACCCCCGGACGATCCACTTCCGCGAGCAGCCGCCCGAGTAGTCAGGCGCCGCGCGGCGGCGGTGGCCGGCCCGGCACCGCCGTCAGGCCTGGCAGCGGGCTACGTCCTAGTACCCCGTCACCGGGATTTTGATCAGTCGCTCTGGTGGGTGCCGGCCGACAGGTCGGCACCTGCGCGACCGGCGCGGAGGCCGGTCGCCACCAGCAACCCTCGGTCTGCCAACCGGTCATCTTTGCTGTGTCCAGGTACTAGGCCTCGGCCTCGTCCTGCACCCGCTGGATCACGCGCTCCAGGTCCTGGAGCTGGTAGGGCTTCGCCACCGCGCCCGAGAACCCGAACTTGCGGTAGTTCTGCATCGCCGGGTCGTCCGGATACCCCGAGGAGACGATGGCCCGGACCCCGGGGTCGAGCTCCATCATCTGGCGCACGGCCTCCTTGCCGCCCATGCCCGCGGGGATGGTGAGATCGGTGATCACCAGGTCGAAGGGGCGCCCCGCGTGCAGGGCCTGGCGGAACTCGTCCACGGCCGCGGCCCCGTTGGCGACCACCACGACCTTGTAGCCCAGGGTCTCGAGCATCAGCCGGGCCACGGTCTGTAGCTGCTGCTCGTCCTCCAGCAGCAGCACCCGCCCGCGATCGAGGGTGGCGTTGGGCAAGGACGTCGTCAGCGAGTGCTCCGAGGGGGTGTTGGCCGGCAGGTAGAACTGCAGGGTCGTGCCCTCGCCCTCCTGGGAGAAGGCCATCAGGTGCCCGTCGTGGCGCTTGATCACCGCGCCGGCGATGAACAGCCCCAGGGAGCGGATCCCCGGCTTCCCAAGCTGCGCCGGCTCGAACAGCCGGGCGAGCTGGTCCATGGGGATCGCCGGCCCGTCGTCGTGCACGGTGACCTGGACGTAGCGGCCCGGGGGCAACGCGGTCTGCTGCGTCGCCTCGACCAGCAGGTTGGCCGCGCTCACCGTGACGACGCCCCCCCCGGGCATGGACTGCACCGCGTGGATCACCAGGTTGTTGACCACGTGGCGGATCTGCTCCTCGTCGACGTTGGCCGACCACAGGTCGTCGGGGATCTGGAAGCGGACCACGCTGCTGGTGCCCTGGACCGCCATCTCCGCGGCGTGGGTGAGCAGGTGCCCGAGGACCGCGCCGCGCCGGCTGGAGGGCTTGCCCGCCCGGGAGTAGACGAGGAGCTGCTCGGTCAGCCCCTTGGCTCGCACCGAGGCCTTCTCGGCCTCCTCGAGGGCGCGGGCGAGCAGGGGATCGAAGGCCTGGCGCCGCGCGAGGGAGAGGCTGCCGAGGATGACCCCGAGGTGGTTGTTGAACTCGTGGGCCAGGCCGGCGGCGACGATGCTCAGGGACTCCATGCGCTGGCCGCGGATCAGCTCGGTCTGCAGGACCTGCTTCTCGGTGATGTCGCGGAAGGCCAGCACCGCGCCGATGAGCCGCCCCTCGTGATCGAAGATCGGCGCCGCGGTCTCCTCGACGAGGCGCTCCTGGTCTCCCGCCGCGAGCACCAAGGCCGGCCCGGGGGGGTGGATCACCTGGCCCGACTCGATGGCCAGCAGCACCGGGTTGTCGAGGGGCTGACGGGTCGTCGGGTCGACGGAGCCGTAGACCTCGCTCAGGGGCTGGCCCAGGGCGTTGATCGGGTTGCAGCCGAGCAGCCGCTCCGCCTCCCGGTTGAAGAGGGTGATGTTCCCCTCGACGTCGGTGGAGATCACCCCGTCGCCGATGGACCCGAGGGTCACGTCGAGGCGCTCCTTCTCGCGCAGCAGGGCCTCCTCGGTGAGCTTCAGGTCGTTGATGTCCATCATCAGGACCTGGCGCGAGACGCTGCCGTCCGCGTGCTCGATGGGCGCCTCCACCGAGTAGTACCAGCGCCCGTCGAGGGGGCTGAACACCTCCTGGTGCAGGGTCTCCCCGGCGAAGACCCGCTCGCCGCTGCACTCGTCGGGGGCGCTGTCCAGGCCGTGCACGACCTGGAACCAGGGCTCGCCGAGGGCCTCCCGGCCGGTCCGCTCGATGAGCCGGTTGTTCATGTAGCAGATGCGCTGGTCGCGATCGGTGATGAAGATCAGCCCGTCGAACGCATCG
>JAVEVO010000069.1:0-35261 GCA_034005005.1 Myxococcota bacterium | reverse complement strand
GTCGGTGCAGCCCGCAACGAGCGTGAGCAGGAGCAGCGCGAGACTTACGAATGAGTATCCAGAATGGGATCGGTACCGAAGAACCATAGAGTTGGCCGAACCCATGACCAAGGAGAGAGAATCCGGCCGGGAGCCTCGAGCTCGAGGGGGGGGACACCGCGCCGGTCGTGACCGGGCCGCGGGCGAGGGCGGGAGGCTCAAGGGAGGCGCTGCCAGGCCTCCTGGGCCAGGACCGGCCGGGTACGCGGCGGCGCGAAGCCCTGCTCCTCACCCGCGGCCGGCGTGAGGGCCTCCGGCTCGGCCGGTCCCGCCGCGAAGAGGTCCTCCCCCGCGTGCGCGGTGCGCCGGGCGACCGCGGCCGCGTGGTCCTGGAGCCAGCGGGCCTCCGCGTCGCGACCGAGCGCAGCCAGACAGAGGCTCTCCTCCTGCTCCAGGACCGTGCGGACCGTCGGCGGGGGGCCCTGCAGCCGGGCGGTGCGGTAGAAGCTGACCGCCCGCTCCAGGTGGCCGAGGCGGGCCTGCAGCACCGCCAGGTTCCACAGGGGGTAGATCGCATCCTGGCGCAGGTTGGTGGCCAGGTGCAGCCCGCGGCGGCCGGCCGCGAGGTCGTCGCGCTCGAGGTGCCGCAGGGCGACGGCGAGGACCTGGCGCGTGGCGGCCTGGACCCGGCTCCGCAGGAAGGGGCCCGTCTCGGGCAGGGTGTAGCCCGCGAGGGACGAGCGGAGGAGGTGGCCGTCACCGAGCCGGGCGACGCGCGCCTGCAGGGCGCCGCCGAGGTCGAGGGTCGGGGTCGTCCGGGCCTCGGCCAGCACGAGGCGGGCCTCGGCCTCCAGCGCGACGAGGGGATCGGGCACGAGGGTCGTGGTCGCGGCCAGGCGCCGCAGCGCGTCCCAGAGCAGGCGCTCGAAGTGCGCGGTCGCGGCCCGCTCCGCGAGGCGGAGCAAGCTGGTGACGTCGCGGGCGAGGCCCAGGCCCAGGGCCTGGAGCTGGCTCAGCAGGTAGCGGGCCAGTCCGGGGTGGACGAGGATCAGGTCGAGGATGACCTCTTCGGCCGCGTCCGGAGCCAGGCCCGGCAGGGACAGGACCTTCCCGTGGACCCGCGCCTCGAGCTCGTGGCGGGCTTCCTGGTCCAGGTGTGGCGTGTCGGCGAAGAGGAGGCCCTCCTGCGCCCGGAGCCGCGCCAGCAGCAGGTGCCGGGGGTCGTCGCCGCGGGTCGCCACCAGGCGCAGCCCGGGCCGGTCGAGGTGGGTCCGGGGCGGCTGCTCCGTCACCTCGACGAAGCCGGCCTGCGCGAGCAGCTCCCGGAGCAGCCCCTCGGGCAGCAAGGCCCGGTGGGCCAGGCCAGGGTCGTCCGGGCGACCGAACACCAGGCTGAGCCCCTGCGGGTCGTGGTGGTCCCCGACCTGCTCCTGGAAGCCGCGCCAGGCCTCCTCGACCCGCGGGGTCTCGAGGATCAGGGTGCCGCCCTGGCGGAGGAGCCGGCGGCACTCTCCGAGGATGGCCACGGTGCCGAGGTAGCCCGCGTGCTCCAGCACGTGGAGCGCCCGGACCTCTTCCAGGCACCCCTCGGTGAGCGGCAGGGCCTCCCCCCGGGCCAGCAGGTCGCAGACCGTGCGGTCGGTGGAGTCCACGTTGAGGCAGTCGCGCAGGTAGACGTCGCCACAGCCCAGGTTGAGGATCCGGATCGGTTGCTGGCTCACGGCTGGCAGCTCCGCATGGTCGAGGCCCCTCCCTACCCCAGGTTGTTTCCCATGGCCGAGCGGTGCTGTCAACCGCGTGGCTGGTGAAGCGGAGCGGCGCTTGCGGTATCCTACGGGCCGCCGCGCGGGGCCGGGCGGCGATCGTCGGGGAGGTCCCATGGGTCGGCTGCGTTCGGTGTGCGGGCTGCTGGTGACGTTCGGGGCGACCATCGGCTGTGGCTCCCTGGCCATGCTCGGCGGCCTCCTGCCTCGTCGGTTCGACCCCTTCGACCGGATCGTCTCCGGATGGAGCCGGGCGGTCCTCGGCTCCCTCGGCGTGCGCGGGCGGGTCACCTGGCAGGGGGAGCTGCCCCGGGACACCCCGGCCGTCTACATGGCCAACCACCAGAGTCTGCTCGACACGCCGCTGCTGTTCTCCGTGCTCTCTCCGGCCCCACGCTTCGTCGCCAAGAAGAGCCTCGCCTGGGTGCCCTTCCTCGGCTGGGCCATGGTCCTCAACGATTTCGTCTTCGTCGATCGAGGGGACCGGGAGGCCGCCATCGCCAGCCTCGCCCGGGCCGGCGAGAAGATCCGTCGTGGTACCTCGGTACTGGTTTTCCCCGAGGGGACGCGGGGGAGCGGCGAGCAGCTCCAGCCCTTCAAGAAGGGCGGCTTCCTGCTGGCCATCGGCGCGGGCGTGCCCATCGTGCCCCTGCGGATCACCGGCACGGCTCGTCTGCTGGGCAAGCACCGGTGGCTGCCCGCGGCGGGTGAGGTGCACGTGGCGGTCGGCCGGCCGATCCCGACGGCCGACCTGACCGCGGCGGACCGGGACGAGCTGCTGGCGCAGGTCCGGCGGGCGATGGCGGAGCTTCCGGCGCCGGAGCCGGCCGCGGTCGTCAGCGAGCTTCGTTGAGCAGGAAGAAGCCGGTCCCCTGGGCCGTCGCGTCCCGGAGCTGGAAGAGAGTCAGCCGGGCGCGGCGGGTCTCGACGAGGAGCAGCAGCGGCCAGTCTTGCTCGGGGAACAACGTGCGGTGGAGGCGCAGTTCCTGAGGGGTGGGCCGGGGGCCGGGCGCTGGCCGGCAATAGAA
Source organism: Myxococcota bacterium (assembly GCA_034005005.1). Taxonomy (GTDB): domain Bacteria; phylum Myxococcota_A; class JAVEVO01; order JAVEVO01; family JAVEVO01; genus JAVEVO01. The sequence continues at coordinate 32,491 of JAVEVO010000069.1, read as the reverse complement.
CCAACCGACCACTTTTTCTGGGTCGATGGTGCTTTCGTCGAGCAGCGCGGCCTGGAGCCGCGCCGCAAGGAGGGTGTTGCTCTCCACGGGGCCCGCGGCCGCGAAGCCGTCCACCTCGATCCACCCCTCGGGGCCGACGCCGTGCCGGCTGCCCAGCAGCAGCCCGCCCGCCCGGCCGAGCGCGTTCCGCCCGTGGCGGGCGATCTCCGTGAGCACGTCCTGGTGGACATAGGCCGGCGTCGCGCCGGGCACGAGGTGCCCCTGCAAGGTCGCGTGCAGCCCCGCGGGCAGCCGGGGCGTGGCCGGCGTCGGGGCTCCCTCGGGCACGGGCGGCTCCCAGCCCGTGGGTGTGAGCGTGGCCGGTGGGGAGCCGCCGGCTTCGTCCGGGGAGGTCACAGGAGCACCTCCTCCTCGTCGGCGAGGGCGTTGCCCGTGGCGTCGCCGAGCTGCAGCAGGTTCTCCACCTGGCGAGTCTCGGCGAGCTGCTGCAGGCCGGCCTCCAGCTCCGGCTCCTGCTGCACGAGGAGGGCGAACGCCTCCCGGGGCAGGAAGAGGAGGCTCACGGGCGTGCGCGCCACCACCGTCGCCGAGGCGGGCCGGTCCCCGAGCAGGGACATCTCGCCGACCACCTCGGGGGGGCCGAGCCGGGCCAGGCTGGCCTGCCGCGCCCCGTCCCAGCGCAGCACCTCCACCTCGCCGGCGAGCAGTACCGACAGCCCCGGACCGTCCTCGCCCTCCCGCAGGAGCGTGGCGGATGCCTCCAGGGTGCGGAGCTGGAAGAGCCGGGTGAGGGGCTCGAGGCGCTCCGGGTAGAGCGGGCGCAGCAAGGGCGAGCGCAGCACGGCGTTCTGGATCAGCCGCTGCTGGGTGTAGCGCGTGACCGCCTGGGCCACGCCCGGGCGCCGGCGGGCGAGCGCGTCGAGGGTGGCCAGGGGCACCTCGAGGCCGTCCACCGGCTCCTCGGCGACCGCGGTGGCCGACCGTGGCGCCGACTGCAGCAGGGTGAGATCGCCGAGCACCGCTCCCTGGCTGAGGCGGGCGAGGAGCAGGGGGCCGGTCGCGGTCTCGCGGCTCACGCGGACCGTCCCGTGCCCGAGGAGGAAGAACGAGTCCCCCGGCTCACCCTCCCGCAGGATCGTCTCCCCGGCCGCGAAGCGGACCCGGCGCAGGGTGCGCAGCAGCAGCAGGATGTCGTCGGCTTCCAGGTCGCTGAAGATCGGCAGCGGTGGGAGTGGTCCGGCCCGCTCCGCCCGTCCCTGGAGGCTGGCCGCGGCGGCCGTGGCCGTCTGGAGCACCTCGTCCGGCGTCACCAGGGACGAGCCCGCGGCCACGGCCAGATCGGGGAGCGGCTCGATCTCCGTGGGCCGGGCGCCGAGGCGGGTCCGGTCGGAGCCGGCCCCGTACATGGTCGCCAGCTTCTGGAAGACCGTCGTCGCGCCCGGCTCCAGCTCGTCGAGGGCCTTGGCCGCGAGCAGGGCGGGCAGGGTGCGGCCGGCCTGCAGGTGCAGGGCCGTGAGCGCGGCGAAGACCTGGCGCGCCCGGGCCCGCTGCCCGAGCAAGGCCAGGGAGTCGCCGACCTGCAGGCGCACCTGGAAGTCCGCGGGCCAGGCGTCGAGCAGCCGGCGGAACAGCCGCAAGGCGGCGAGGTGCTCACCCAGCGAGAGCAGGGAGAAGGCTTCTTGGCGCAGCTCGAGGTATCCGGGCATGAGGGGATCTTGCCTTCCGCCCGGCCGACGCGCAAGGGAAGGTATGGCAACGCGTGCGCGGACCGGCGAGAATGGGGGAGTCAGGGGCGACCCGGACGCTCCGGGAGCCACCCGGGCGCGACAGGAGGAGACGATGCCCGGGGCGCCGGTAGGCCAGGTGCTGTTGTTGCTCGCCGATGGCACCAACGCGGCGATCTGGGAGGAGCTCCGGGCCGCGGGCGAGCTCCCCGGGCTCGAGCGCGGCCTGCTGGCGCCGGCGGGGCTCGCCGGGGGCTCGACCCTCCCCCTGCCGCTGGCCACGAGCGTCTTCCCCTCGACGACCGGGCCGGCCCACCTGCCCTTTTTGACCGGCCGCTTCCCCGGCCCGGCGAACGTCCCCGGCATCCGCTGGCTCGATCCGGTGGTCTACGGTCGCCACCCCTGCTCCCTGGATCGCTTCCGCAGCTACATGGGGCCGGGCAACTACCTCGCCAGCCGGGACCTCTCGCCCGCGGTCGACACCCTCTTCGAGCAGCTCCCGGATCACGCCAGCATCGCCGGCAACGTCCGCCGCGGGGTTCGGTTCCGCGCGGACCTGACGCGCTGGGCGAAGCTGGCCCACAACGTCCGCAGCTTCTTCGTCGAGGAGTGGTACGGCATGGACGACGCCGCGACGCGGGCCTTGTGCGGGGCGGTCCGGCGGCAGACGACCTTCGTGTTCGCGTCCTTCTATGCGGCGGACTCCAACGGCCACAAGCACGGTCCCCGCCATCCGCGCACCCTCGAGGCGTACCGCCGCATCGACCGCACCGTGGGCGAGGTCGCCGATCTCCTCGCCCAGCGTGGACGCGCGGCCGAGACCCTGATCGCGCTCGTCGCGGACCACGGGCTGACGCAGACGGAGCACCACCTCGACCTGCAGCGGCTCGTGGAGGGAGTGGTCGGTCGCTGCCTCGCCCACCCCCTGATCTGGCACGGGTTCCTCGCGGCGCGCGCCGCGGTGATGGTCTCTGGCAACGCCATGGCCCACATCTACCTGCGCGGCGCGACGCGCTGGGGGGATCCGGTCTTCCTCGATCCGCCCTCCGGGGCGGTGGCCGAGCTGCTGCCGGCCCTGCTCCGGGAGCCGGCCGTGGACCTGGTGGCCGGCCGCACCGCGTCCGGTGAGGTGCTGGCGGTCTCCCGGCGCGGGCGCGCCCGGATGCGGCGCTGGGGAGCGCCCGGCTGGGGTGTCGACTACGTGCCGGAGGAGGGGGATCCCTTCGGCTATCCGGCGTCCCTGGCCGGCCGGCACACGGACCAGGAGCTGCTCGCCCGGACCTGGGACAGCGACTACCCCGATGGCCCGGTCCAGCTCCTCCAGCTCTGCGAGTCCGCGCGCTGCGGCCACCTGATCGTCTCGGCGACGCCGGGCCACGACCTGCGCGCCCGCTTCGAGAAGCCGGCCCACCAGGGGTCCCACGGCTCCCTGCATCGGGACCACCTGCAGACGCCGCTGCTGCTCAACCGGCCGCTGCCGCCGGGTCCCCACCGGACGGTGGACCTGTACCCGACCCTGCTGCAGGCCCTGGGGCTGCCAGTCCCTCCCGGGCTGGACGGCCGCTCCCTGCTCCCGTCCGGCTGATCGCCAGCAAGAGCAGGCCGACGCCGATCCAGAAGAAGCCCCGGATCCGCCGGACCAGCGCCAGGGCCACGGCGGCCGAGGGATCGAGGCCGATGGACGCGAAGAGCAGCCAGGCCGCGCCCTCCTGGACGCCGAGCTGGTTCGGGATCACACCGAAGATCAGGTTGACCAGCACGTGCATCACGGCGATCAGGAACAGGGCGGTCCCCAGGGACACCGGCGTCCCCAGCGCCTGGAGGACCACCCACGCCTCGACCGCGCCCATCAGCCGGCCGCCGAGGTGGGCGGCGAAGCAGCCCGCGAAGTCCCCGCGCCGCTGGGTCAAAAACGCGCCGATCCCCTGATCGACCGCGGTCGCCCGTGGGACCAGCTCGCTGGCCAGGCGCGCGGGCAGGGGCACGCGGAGCCGGAGGGCGAGCCGGGCGAGGGGCGCCAGCAGCCCGCGCTGCCCACGCCAGACCAGCAGACCCGCGCCCACGCCGAACAGCAGGATGGCGCCGGCGAGGACGAGCGCCACCATCGGCGGGAGGGGGTAGAGGAAGACCCCGGCGGCCAGGCCGAGGAGCATGAAGACGACCGCGGTGATGACGTGGACCACGTTGTCGTTGACCACGGACGCGAGCGCGACCCCGGCGCTGGCCCGGTCGCGCAGTAGCAGGAGCTTCAGGGGCTCACCGCCCAGGGCGAAGAAGGGGGTGACGTTGCTCACGGCCTCGGCGACCAGATGGATCCGGAGCAGTCGACCGAGCGGCGCGATCCGGGGCCGGAAGGTGAACCACCACCCGAGGCTGTTGAGCACGAACCAGCTCGCCGAGACGGCGAGCACGAGCAGCCACCACCCGCCCAGGTTCGTCAGGTACTCGAGGACCTTCTGGGGGCCGGCCGCCCGGATCAGGCCCACCAGCAGGGTGATCCCGAGGGCCAGGCCGAGCCCCTTGAGCAGCGGGGCGAGCCAGCCGCGCCGGGGAGGCGGGCCGGTCGTCGAGGTCGGTGGCGCGGTCACGGCGGGCAAGGGGGCGCGCCCCGGCCGGCGCGTCGCCGGTAGATCACGACCCCGTCGATGACCTGCTCCTGTTGGTACTCATCGTCGATGATCTTCTTCAAGATCGGGTAGTTGTCGATTGGGTACTTCTCCCAGAAGTGGATCTTCCCCGGCGCGGCGTCGACCAGCAGCTCGGGGGGATGACGGCGGAAGTCCTCCCGGAGCTGGTCCCAGTGCTCCGGCACGATGTAGCCGCTGGTGTCGCGGTGCGGGTCCAGGCTCGCCGGGTGTCCGGGCACGTAGCCCGCGAGGGTCTGCGGGTAGACGAAGCGGCTGGCAGGGGGGCGCTGCGCGTAATAATAGACCTGCGACCAGTAGGCCCAGAGGAAGATGCGATCGTCGGGGCAGGTGTGTGCCCGCAGGTAGTCGGCGACCCGGGCCACCTGGGGCTGCAGGCCGTCCAGTGCGCCCCGCGCGATGCGCACGTGCCCGGCCGCGGTCAGGCCGAGCACCGGCAGCAGCAGCCCGATCGCGGCGGCCACGGGTAGCAGGCGGCGCCGGGCGGGCGTGGCCCCGTCGACCGGCCGGGCGGGGCGTCCGTAGAGCCGGGCCAGCGGTCCGGCCGCCAGCACGGCCAGGGGCGGGAGGAGCTGCAGGAAGTAGTGGCCGTACAGTCGTCCCCCCATGCACACCGGCACGAAGCTCAGGGCCAGCCACAGCCCGATCCCGTAGACGCCGCGCCGGGCCGGACGGTCCGGCGGTGGTGAGCGCAAGGCGGCGCCGGCCGCGACCCACAGCACGGAGGTCGCCAGCAGGAAGAGCAGCAGCCGGGGGAAGCCGTAGAGGATGCCGCGCCGGAAGTCGATCAGCCAGAGGGGGACCCCTGCGTCCATGTATTTGAAATTCAACAAGAAGTTCCAGAAGATCAGGTCCTCCAGGGCCCCGGCGTGCCAGAAGAGGAGGGCGGTCAGGCCCCAGGGGAGCAGCAGCCCGAGGGTGAGCACCAGTCCCTGTCCCAGCCCTCGCCAGCGGGCCTGGAGCAGTAGCAGGAGCCCGAGCACCGGCAAGAGGATCCCGGCCTTGAGGTTGTACAAGGTGGCGATCCCGAGCAGCGCGCCGGCGAGCAGCAGGCGTGCCGGGGAGAGCTGCCGGGGGTCGCGTCGGGTCGGGTCGGCGGTGACCAGGGGCCCCAGCACGAGCCAGGCCGCGCCCAGCAGGGGGAGGTTCATCAGCAGCTCGGTGTTCGTCGCGAGGACGTCCTTCTCGAGGTACGCGCTGCTGCCGAGCGTGAAGAGGAGGGCCGCGGTCCTCCCGGCCCACTCGTGGCGCCAGACCGCGCGGGCGAGCAGGGCGATCAGCCAGGCGGTGGCGACCAGCCAGGGGATCGCCACGACGTGGACCGCGAGCAAGGTCGGCCCGGCGATCGCGAAGATCGCGGCGTAGGTGGCGTAGAGCAGGGGCTGCTTGTTGTCGATGAAATCGACGTAGGGCGTGCCGCCGTCGAGCAGCACCTGGCTGTGCACGGCGTGCCCGGCCTCGTCGGTGTCGAGCACCTCCACCCAGAGGGTGGGCAGCCGCAGCAGCACGGTCAGCAGCAGAACGCCCAGCCAGAATGTTCGGCCCGATATCTGCATGAGCCTCTGTTGCCGAGGACGAGCCCTCCGCTGCTTGCCGGGGCACTCCCGGCCACGGGCCCGCGGCCCGCGGCCGTCGGAGAGGGCGGAGGCCACCGTACCGGGGGCCCGCGGGCCAGTCAATGCTCCGTGGCCGGTCGGGTCTGGTGGCCGTCGCCGGGGTCGCCGGGGGCTCTCCGGCGGGGCCGAGTGTCCCCAGGGACGGGACACGAGTCCCCAGCGCCGGGCACCTCGTCGCGCCGCCGGCTCCCCCGACCGCGGGGGATCGATCGGGCGAGGCCGGCAGGCGGGCGGCAGGCGACGTTCGGCTTTCGTCGCCGGGGCAGAGCGGCTATCATGGGTGAGTTGCCCGACTGGGCAGGTCGCCGGAGCGTACAGGAAGCACCATGGACGAGCACAAGCTTCTCGAGAAGATGCTCCGCCTGGAGAAGAAGGGCGAGCTGCAGGACTACCAGCCGGACGGCGGCGAGCGGGAGGAGCAGTCCGACGCCAACGTCGGCTCCCGCAACTCTCCCGACGGCATCATCCAGTCCTGGCTCGACCAGTTCCGCTGGAAGAAGAACGACGAGCTGGTCGCCCTGCTCTGGGACCAGAAGACGGGCCCCGCGACCGGCGCGGCCGGCTCCAATGCCAGCTCCAGCTTCGTCGACCTGACGCAGCGCTGCGCGATGCAGGTGCTCCTGGAGCGCCAGGGCGAGGATTACCTCAAGCGCATCCTGCAACAGCGCTCCAACGAGTTCCTCCACCAGGAGGAGTGGCGCCGCCTCCACCCGATGGACGCCGGCGAGAAGGGCCCGGACGAGATCTCCGCGGCCGGGCAGCGGCTGAACGCGCCCAAGGGCCAGCAGAAGGACGCCAAGGGCGTCGGCGGGGTCAAGCAGGCCGAGATCGGCTCCGAGCAGGGGCAGGCGAGGGCCCAGGACCTGAAGGCCGTCGTCCATCTCCCGCTCTCCCATGCCAACCAGTCCTCGGCCTGGGGTCACATGGAGTCCTTCGTCGTCGACCGGGCCGCGACGGTCGAGGTCAACGGCCGCCACCGGATCCAGCTCAATCGCCTCGACCTCCAGACGCAGATCTTCATCCGTGGCAAGGGTGACCCCAACTGGTCTTGCATCGATGAGTTCGAAGACCACTACGGCGGGCCGCACGACACCTCCTTCGCTACCTACGAGGGTGTCTTGCTGCACGAGCAGCAGCACGTCAACGAGCGGACGGCGATCTACAACAAGCACCTCGCGGCCTTCCAGAGCAAGGTCTCCCGGATCGAGGGCGCCTCGTCGCAGGAGGCCCTCGAGCAGTACGAGGAGCTGTTCGCCGAGTTCGAAGCGAAGGTCGATCGCGAGTACTACGAGGTCGGCGAGGTGCCCGCCCGGGCCCTCGAGTGGGAGTTCTACCACGCCCTCTACGAGAAGGAGACCGGGGCCACCGGTGTCAGCCGGAGCCAGGCCCGCGCCGCCGGTGAGGCCCAGGGCAAGAAAGAGACCGCCGAGCACAACGCGTCCCTCACCATGAACGCCCTGGCCAGCGAGCGGCAGGGAGGCCAGCGGGCCGAGGAGGCGGACGAGGAGCTCGCCCCCGCCGGCGTCCGCGAAGCCAGCGCGCTGCTCGAGCGGCAACCCGGTCACGAAGCGGGGGGCAGCGCCCCCGGCGCCTCCTCCGCCCAGGGGGAGACCCTCTCCCCGCCTCGGCTGGTCGCCTTGCTCAACCAGCGGACCCTCGAGCCGACCGTGGCTCCCGGAGGGCCCGCCCTTCGCTTCTCCGGCAGCCGGCCCCTGTTCGGGCTCGGTGAGCAGGTGCGCGTGGCTGGCGCCAAGGCCGGCGTGACCCTCCCGCAGCACGATCCCTCCTGGCTCGCACCGTCGGCCCCCGCCACCTCGTCCGCGGCCCCGTCCTCCCAGGAGGACGCCGCGGGCTGGCTGAACCGCTGGTGGGCCGAGGGGGCGTCGGAGAGGTAGGTGGGGGGGCTCCCCTCGTCGAGCAATGTGCCCGAAATCGCAGGGGAATTGTGGTTCTGGTCGGGAGCGGCCGTCTCGCCGCGGGTGAGTCGGCCGGCAGGTGGCGATGACCTCACGGGAAGACCCGCGGAGCCAGGCCGAGCGGTGGGCGCAGGAGGGCAAGCGTCTGCCTGCCGCCGAGGCCTTCCTCGCGCTCGGCCTGCGGGAGCGGGCGCGGTCCCTGGTCTCGGCCCTGCTCCAGGAAGCGCCCGACCGGCCCGATCTGCTGTTGCTGCACGGCCGGATCCTCGCGCTCGGCGGCGACCACGAGGCCGCGGCGACGGTCCTGCGGCGGGTGTGCCAGCAGGGAGGAGCCTCCGCGGAGGCGCACCACGAGCTCGCCCGCTCCCTGGCCACCCTGGGTGAGCTCGACGCCGCCCTCCACCACCTCGGCGAGGCCCTGCACCTCGATCCCACCCGGCTGAGCGCCTACGAGACCACCGCCCAGCTCCTCTGGAGTCTCGACAAGCCGCGTGCCGCCGTCGAGTTCCTCCGGCGGGCGGTGGCCTCCCTCCCGGCGTCCGAGCTCTACCTGTTGCTGGCGCGGGCCGCGGTCGTCGCGCAGGACGGCCTCACCGCCCAGCAGGCCATCCGTTGGCTGCGCGCCCACACCGAGCCGAGCGCGGCGCGTGAGCTGGAGCTCGGCAGCTTGCACCTCGCGCTCGGGGAGCTGCCGCAGGCCGAGGCCGATTTCGCGGTCGCGGCCGAGCTGGCCCCCGACTCCCCCGCGGTGGCGCACGCGCTGGCCACCCTCTGCCTGGAGCGGCACCAGCGGGAGGAGGCCGAGGTCCACTTCCGGCGCGCCCTCACCCTCGATGCGACCCATTGGCCCGCGATGAACGACCTGGGCCTGCTGCTCCTCACGCAGGGGCGGACCGCCGAGGCGGTGCGCATCCTGCGGCGGGCCGTCTCGCAGCAGCCGGGCGAGGCCGCCTCGCACCTCAACCTGGCCCTCGCGCTGCTCGCCGCCGGCGCACGCGTCGCCGCCCGCCACCACGCGCGGGCGGCCCTCTCCCTGGCCGGGGACAGTGAGCTGGCCGCCCAGGCCGGCGACCTCGTCCGCCAGATCGGCTGAGTCCCTCGCCGATCGGAATCGGGGCGCACGCGACGCTCGCCGATCGGCCGGCGATCGGATCGCCGCGAGCGGTCTCCGGACGCCTCGCCCGGAGGCTGCCGCACGGGAGGCTTTGTCTTGTTCTCCTTCAAAAACGGGGAGTTGTCGTGCCATGTCCCCCGGCCGCGGCCGGTCCCGGGCGCCTGGTCCCGGCTCCCGGACCGGGGTGGCGAGACATGCACGCGGTGGTCTTTGCGTGCGGTTTTCTTGAAACTTCGTTGACACCGATCCGGGGGCTCGGGAAGATGGCTCCCGTGGCGAGGGCGGACGGGTCGAACACGGCTTTTCCTGCTCTCCCCGACCGTCAACTCATCCGGGAAGTGGACATGAGCCAGGTAACAGCCTCTTGCTCTGTTTGCGGCAAGGCCTTCGAGGTCCGATTCTCCTACCAAGCGCAGAGCACCGCGGAGGGGACGGTTTTCTTCTGTTCCCAGCGCTGTCACGAGCGTTCGCTGTACCGTAAGCAGACGCGTCGTTGTGATATCTGCGGCGACGAGTTCACCCTCAGCTACGCGTTCCAGCAGATCGTCCTGCAAGGGCAGCGGGTGCACGTGTGCTCCACGGCCTGCCGGACCAAGGCGCTCGAGCAGACGCCGGGCCAGCGTGGGCCGGCCGCGGCGCCGCCGGCGCGACGCGCGACCACCCCCGTTCCCGGCGGCCTGGCGGCGAGTCCTGGCCCGCTGGCTTCCCCGGTGCCCGGCCTCGCGGTCGCCGGGCCGCGGGCCCACCGCATCGCCGTGCTCAACCAGAAGGGGGGGACCGGCAAGACGACCAGCGCGGTCAGCCTGGCGGCCGGGCTCGCCCTGAAGGGCTACCGCACCCTGATCATCGACATGGACGCCCAGGGCAACGTCGGGGTCTCCCTCGGGGGCACGCAGCAGATCCGCTACACCCTGTACCACGTGCTCCTCGGTCAGGTCACCGCGGCCGAGGCGGCAGTGCAGGTGCGGGAGAACCTCTGGCTCTTGCCGGCGAACGAGACCCTCGCGGCCTGCGAGATCAAGCTGGCCCAGATGCCCAAGGGGCGGGATCGGGTGCTCGCGGGGCGCATGGAGGGCATCAAGGCCTTCGACTACGTCATCCTCGACTGCGGCCCCTCCCTGAGCTTGCTCAACCAGAACGCCCTGACCTATGCCGACCAGGTGCTCATCCCCGTCTCCTGTGACTACCTCAGCCTGATCGGCGTCAAGCAGATCCTCAAGACGTTGAAGATGGTCAACGAGATCCTGCTGCACCCCATCACCATCCTCGGCGTGCTGCCCACCTTCTACGATCAGCGCAACCGGATCTCGGGGGAGGCCGTGCAGACTCTGCGCGAGCACTTCAAGGAGGGGGTCCTGCCGCCGATCCGGGTCAACGTGCAGCTCAAGGAGGCGCCGAGCCACCGGCTGACCATCTTCGAGTACGCACCCAAGAGCAGCGGGGCCGAGGACTACACTCGGCTGGTCCACTGGCTGATCGCCCGCAACACGGGAGTCGGCGAGAAGGTCGTCGAGGCCTCCATCGCCGAGGTGGCGCCGGAGCTGGCCCACGACGATTTCCTCGGTCCGGTGATGGGACCGGTCGGTCGCCCGGCCCCGGCGGCGCGCGTCGAGGCGAGGAGCTGAAGTCATGGCGGAGCGCTCTCCGGACGGTGGGAGGTTGCTGGGGCACGATCCCCTGCAGGACGACGATCTGGTGATGGCCGAGCTCTTCGGCGGGAGGCCGGTGGTACCGTACCTCGTCGAGCCCGTCGGGCGGGCGCGGCGTGGCGGGGCGCGCCGGAGCCGGGGGACGAGCGCGACCGCCCCGGCCCCGCGCGGGCGACGGGCCGAGAAGCCCCGGCCGACCCACTACCGGATCGTGTCCTTCTCGCTGTATCTCGAGGACATCTGCCGCCTGGACGAGCTCGTGCGGCAGCTCAAGGACCAGGGCTACAGCAAGGCCAACAAGTCGCAGGTGATCCGCTATGCGCTCGCCACCGTCGACATCGACAAGATGCCGCGGATGGTCTGAGCAGGGGGAACGAGGGGGTCAGACCCGGACGTTCTCGCGCAGGAAGGCCTCCTTGACGCTCTCCGCCTCGTAGAAGGTCCCCGGCTTCTTGTTCGCCTTGGTGAGCTTGGCCGAGGCGAGCTTCTGGGTGTTCCAGCCCGACAGCAGCAGCACCTCGTCGGAGCTGAGCGGATCCGACTGGCGGCGCAGCTTCACCCGGGCCTCGGCCGCCTTGATCGCCGCCCCGAGGTAGGTGTCGAGGAAGCTCTCCCACTGGATCGGCGCCCGTCCACCGTTGGGCGCGAGCTCGAGCAGATCGACGACCTTGCCGATGAGCTCTTCGATCAGCGTGCCGGATGCGTCCACGCCGCCCAGGGCGTAGCGGAACAGCAGATCCAGGTCGGCCGCGAAGTAGAACTTGAACTCGGCGTTGCCGAGCCGCCGCCGCTCCATGCGGATCGAGAAGCGCTCGTGGGAGATGTCGAACACGGCCCGCGCGACCGCGGCGTTGATGGTCTTGTAGAACTCGGTGATGGCCTGTTCGATCCCGGTCTGGGTCAGATCCTCTAGTTTCAGCACGGTCCCACTCTCCTTGCCTGGTTGCTCCCCGTGAGCCGCCCCGCACGCTCGCTGGCTGCTGCCCGTGAAGGCCGCAGGGAGCGCTGGCGGCTGGCGACGGTGGGTACGGCTCTCTTCCGCCAGGAGCATGGTGCCACACTCGCTCCTCCTTGACAAGACGCCGCTCCCCTGCGACCTGAGGGGTCGGAGCGGCGGTCGGGCCCGCGCGGGAGCGTCTGCTCGTGGGCCGAGCCTAATCGGGAAGCGCTGGAGGTCGCGGTGGAGACAGGGATCGAGCAAGAACCCGGCAGCGGCCCCTCGGGGTGGAACGTCGTGCTGGTGGAGCCGGAGATCCCGCCGAACACCGGCTCCGTGGCCCGGCTTTGCGCGGGCTGCGGGGGAGTGCTCCACCTGGTCGAGCCCCTGGGCTTCTCCCTCGACGACCGCTACCTGAAGCGGGCCGGGCTGGACTACTGGGACGCGGTGCGGCTCTGCGTCCATCCGTCCTTCGCCGCCTACCTCGAGGCGGCGCAGCCCGACCGACTCTGGCTGTATGGCGCCCGGGCCCCCCGTCTGTACAGCGCCGTGAGCTACCAGCCCGGGGATCACCTGGTCTTCGGCAGCGAATCCAAGGGGCTCCCGACCAGTCTCCTCGAGCAGTTCGCGGCGCAGACCCTGCGCCTGCCGATCCTCCCGGCGGTCCGCTCTTACAACCTCGCCAACTCGGTGGCCATCGCGCTCTTCGAGGCGATCCGCCAGCAGGGCTGGGATCCGGGGCCCCACCCGGGCGGCTACCTGCCCGGGAAGCCGACCGTGCCCTGGCGCCACCGGCGAGGGAACGCCGAGCGCGGCTGAGCCGCGTCCCCGGGAGGCGAGGAGGATGGTCTGGGCGAGTCCTGCAGGGGCCGCTCGTCCCGGGGGTGTCTTCGGGATGGATTCTATAAATACAGAAAAATAATACTATTACTGCACAGAAAGCGGCAGGGTCAATCGGCCGCGACCGGGGTCGCGCTGGATGGCTGGCCGTGTCCCGGTCCGAGCACCTTTGGCTGGTACGTCGCGGGATCGAAGCGCGGCGAGTGGCGCTGGTTGTGGCAGGCGGTGCAGACCCCCGGGTCGACCTTCGCCGGTGGCATCTCCACCTCGTCGGGGGTCTCCGCATGGCGGCTCGCCGGCCCATGACACGACTCGCAGCCGACCCCGGCGAGGGGGCCGAGCTGCCCGAGCACCGCGCCGCCCGGCTGCCGGTAGCCCGTGACGTGGCAGCCGACGCACTCGTCGTCGAAGTCCTTGCCGCGGGCCGCCAGACGCTCCAGCGCGGTGGCATGGGGGGTCGTCAGCCACTGCGCGTGCTCTTGCTCGTGACAGGGCCGACAGCTCGCCGCACCGAGGTAGCGGGAGCCTCCCGGGGGTGGGGGAGGGGCCTGCTCCGTGCGCCGGTGGGCCAGCTCGACCAGGCTCCGGTTGAACGCGAGGCGTCGCTGCTCGACCGTCGGGTCCCGGGGGACCTGCTCGCCGAGGGAGACGAGGCGCCAGCGGAAGCTGCCCGGGGTGCCCGGTGGGGGGCGTCGCTGCAAGGCCGCCAGCTCGGCCTCCGCCTCCGTGAGCAGGCTCGCCCGCTGCTGCCGGAGCTCCTCCTGGGCGGGCGCGGTCAGCAGGGCCAGGCCCCGCCGCAGGTGGTCGATCCGCCGCTGGACCCCGGCCGCCTGTCCATCGGTCGCCGGGTCCCGAGCCGGCACGAGGGGGCCCCCCGGGGCCTCGCCCGGAGTCAGCTCCAGGCGGCCGAGCCGTCGGCCCTGGGTCCAGAGCTCCAGCAGGTGCGCCTCACCCACCTGCTCGACCTCCGTGGTGTCCTGGCTGCCGTGGGCCACCAGCCAGAAGTCGATGCCCGTCTGCCCCTCCAGCAGGCGCCGGGCGGTCCGTCGGTCCGTGTGGCCGACTACCAGGATCTGGGTCGCGCCCAGTCCCCGGAGCCCGGCCACCTGACGGGCGACCAGCTCCCGGGTGAGGGGGAGCCACGCCGGGGATCGGCGATCGGTCTCGGCCGGGAGGGTCAGCAGCGCCGGGTCGGAGAGGCCGAGGACCCCGAGCCGCAGGCCCCCTCCCTCCAGGAGCAGGCTCTCCCGGGTCGGGCCGGAGGGGGAGGCGGCCAGGTTGCTCTGTACGCGCGTGAGGCCGTGGCGGCGGAGGACCTCGTCGAGCGCGGGCAGGCCGCCGGGCAGCCCGGCCTCGATCTCGCCCGGCACCAGCCCATCGTAGCCCAGCTCGCCGAACAGGGAGAGCAGCAGCTCCTGGCGGAGCAGCTCCTGGTCCCGCCTCCCTGCGGGGATCGGCACCTCGCCGGTGAGCAGGTCGCCGCCGTCCAGCAGGATGGACGCGGAGCTCTCCTGGCGAGCCTGGCGGACTGCCGTGGCCAGCCGGTCAATGCCTCCCTCTTGTAATTCTACGGTGCAGCCGCACGGCTCCGTGTAGCCCAGCAGCTCGGCGGTGAGCAGGACGGTGACGGGACCCTGGGGGGTGGACCCGACCCGGGCGGCCTGCAGCCGTGGGGTCGCCCCTGCCGCGGGCGGTGGGGGGGCATGCCGGGTGCAGCCCAGGATCGACAGCGCCAGCAGCAGGCAGCCCGTCCCGACGTGGTTCCAGGAGGACATCCCCGGCCCGGTCTCGCGATTGCTCCCCATCTCCCTCCTCCAGCGTTCGCGAATACCCGCGTGACGGGGCCAGGGCAACCGCCTTGGCCGTCCCCGAGCGCTCCGGCGACGCGGCCGCGGGCGTGGGTCCGTGGCGTCGTGCCGGTCCACGGCCGACGCGGCGGCACGGGAGGGCGACCGCGGCCGGAACGGGCCTCTGGTCCTCGGCGCGCAGATGGGGTATCTCTTTGCCCGATGACGCGCTTCGTCCCCGCGGTGCTGGGCCTCAACCTCTGGCTGGTGCTGGCCTTGCTGCCGGCCCTCCGCCATGGCTGGGCGGGGCCTGCCTGGACCCTCCCGCTGCTCTTGCTGCCCCTGCTGGTGCTCGGGCTCGGGTTGCGGCCACGTGCCTGGCCCGGGTGGTTGACGGGGGGCGTGCCCCTGACCCTGCTGCTGCTCGGGCTGGTCGAGCGTCCGCTGGCCGGGGAGCGGGAGGCGCTGCTGCCCTTCGCCGCGCTCGGGGCGCTCTCCCTGCTCGCGGCCACGCTCGCGGGCGCTCGCTGGGCGCACACGCGGGGCTGCGCGCCGGCCACGCTCCTGCCCGAAGACGAGGTCCCCGCCGGTCCCCTCCCGCCGCGCCTCGCCGCGGGGGGCCGGCTGCGGGTGGCGCTCCTCGGGGGCGCCCTGCTGGGGCTCGTCGCTGTCCCCTTGCTCTGGCCCGGCAGCGCGGCCGGCCTGGCGCAGGCCTACCCCGAGCACCAGGCCGAGGCCACCGTGCTCTACCTGCTGCTGGCGTTCGTGCTCTGGGGAGGGCTGCTCGCGACCTCGGCGACCTTGCCGCTGGAGCTGGCCACCCCGCCCCCGGTCTATCCCGCACGACCCGCTCGGTCCCTGCTCGCCACCGCGTCGCTCGCCGTCGGGATCCTGCTTGCCTGGCTCGCCATCGGCCTGCTGGCCTCCCTGCGTCCCGTGCTCGGCTCGCTGACGGCCGCCCTTGCCCTGCTGTCGTCCTCCGCCTCCGCACGGCTGGCCGCGCGCGCGGCGGTCCGGTCGGTCGGGTCCCCTCCACGGTCCGGGGTCGGCCCGGCCCGGCGACTCGTGGTGCTCGGGGCTTCGAGCGTCGGCCTCCTGCTGCTCGGCGGTTGCGACGCGGCCGTCCCGGCATCGGACTGGGCCGCGACGCCCATCGACCAGACGACCCCGGGCTGGGCCATCCCCCCCCAGGGGCTGGACGATCCCGTGGTGGCGCGGGTCAACGGGGTGCCGATCCCCCGCTCGGCCGTGGCCGCCCAGGCCCGGCTCCATCCACCGGGGAGCCGGCCAGCGGAGCTGCTCGACCACCTCATCGACCAGGAGCTCCTCGCCCAGGAGGCACTGGCGCGCGGCCTGGCCACCCAGCCCGAGGTGCTCGACCGTCGGAAGCAGGTCGCGGTGCAGCGGCTGCTCACCGCCGACTTCGAGCCCCTGGTCGCGCCGGAGAAGCTGCCCGAGGACCTCCTGCAGCGCTCCTTCCAGGAGAACTACCACTTCTTCAACAACCCGGAGCTGCGCCTCGCGTGCCACCTCCTGTTGCGGCTGGACGAGGCTGCCGGGGAAGAGCAGGCGGCCGCGACCCGCGCCGAGCTCGAGGCCCTCCGCTCCCAGCTCCTCGCCGCGGCGCCGCCGACCAAGGACGAGTTCCTCGCGCAGGCTCGCCGGCTCATCGAGGGGCGGGAAGGTGCCCTGGTCGAGGACGTCGGGCCCTTCCCGCTGGAGGGGCGGATGGTCCCCGAGTTCTCCCGGGCCGCCTTCGCCCTGACGCGTGACGGCGAGCTCTCGCCCCCCGTGCGCACTCAGTTCGGCTGGCACCTGATCTACCGCTACGAGGGGCGGGCGGCGCGCCAGAGCACCTTCGCCCAGGTCCGGGAGGAGGTGCAGGAGCGGGTCCTGCCCGAGTGGCGGTCGGCCCGGTTCGAGCCCTGGTACGCGGAGCTCGCCAGCCGCCATCGGATCGAGCAGCTCGCCCTGCCGCCCGGCGAGGCCTTGCTCCCCTCCACCGTCCTCCCCTGATCCCCGCCGCCGCCGCCGGAAATCGCGGGGAGAAGGTTGACCCTGCAGGGGCGGCTCGGTTACCATCCTCCTCGCCACGGCAGCGGCACGAGCCCTCGGCGAGAGCCGTGCGGCTCGCACGCCGCTCCCGCAACGCAGCAGGTCGACGGCGGTGGCGGGGCTCGCGCGGGCCCTCCCTGGTCGTCAGTGGAGTGCAGGGCCCATGAACCGTGAGAAGATCATCGAGGAGATCCAGCAGATCCTCAACGTGCTCGCCGATCGGCGGACGCGGGGGGTCCCGAGCTACCTGACCTCGGTCCGCAAGGCGGTCGAGACCCTGATCACCCTGCGGCTCTCCGAGTACGTCACCTTCCTCGACCAGCAGGGGCTGGTGGTCTTCGACAAGAAGAAGAACACCCTCGAGCTGACCGATGCCGGGGACGGCGTCATGGGGGGGAGCTGGCCGCCGGCGATCCTCGAGGCCCTCTCGCTCCACTTCGCCTCGGCGCTCGGCGTGCCGCCCGAGCCCGCGCCCCCGCCGCCCCGCGCCCCCGAGCCCCCCGCGGCCGCGCCGGCGCCCGCGGTCGAGTCCTCCCGGCCGACGCCCTCCCGCACGCCCCCGGCTGCGGTGGACGAGCGCCGCCGTCCCGCTCCGACCCCCGGTTGGGCCCCCGCGGCCGAGCCCGAGGAGCCTCCGGCCCCCCGCGCCGCGGCCCCGCGGCCCGCGGCCCCGGCGCCCGCGCCGGCCCCGGCGCCCGCGCCCGTCACGGCCGCCGCTCCCAGCGCGCCCCGCCCCCCGGCCGCGGCGCCGGCCGCCGCCCGCCCCCTCGTGAAGCGCTACGAGCGCCGGGACAGCCTGGGCACCGGCGGCATCGGCCAGGTGTTCGAGGGGCTGCAGCTCGCGCTCGGCCGGCCGGTGGCCATCAAGGAAATCCGTAATATCTTCAGCTATTTCCCCTCGACGCGGCGTCAGGAGATCCTCGACCAGATCCGGGAGGTGGTGGCCCAGCACGCGCGGCTGCTGCACCCCTTCATCGTGCCCGTGCTCGATCTCGTCCTCGACGAGGAGTTCCCGTACCTCGTCATGGAGTTCTGCTCCGGGGGGTCCCTCCGGGACAAGCTCAAGGAGGAGGGGCGGATCGAGCCGCGCATCGCGGTCCAGCTCTTCGTGCAGATCGCCGAGGCCCTCGCGTTCGCCCACCGCCAAGGCGTGCTGCACCGCAACCTGAAGCCCGAGAACATCCTCTTCGACTCCTTCGGCAACGCCAAGCTCGTGGACTTCGGGCTCACCCGGATCGCCGAGCGGGAAGACCAGAAGGGGCAGTTCTACATGGGCGTGGGGACCGTCGCGTACATGTCCCCCGAGCAGTTCCAGGACGCCTCCAGCATCTCGGCCCAGAGCGATCTCTACTCCATGGGCATCCTGCTGTACGAGATGCTCACCGGCAAGCTCCCGGGCCGCCGCTCACGGATGCCCTCCGAGCACTTCGAGGACATCCCCAAGGACATCGACGACATCTTCGACCGCATGTCCATGGACGTGCTCGAGGAGCGCTACGCCACCCTCGACGAGGTGCTCCTAGACTTCTACCGTTCTCCAGCGATCCTCGCCTTGCTGCGTCGCCGGGGGCCGACCCTGCTGACCGACATCGACCTCAGCTCGCTGCCGGAGCTGACCGAGGCCACCTTCGTGGCCCCCCGGGCCGCGGTCCGGCCGCCGGTGCCCGCGGCGGCCCGGCCCGCGCCCGCGCCCGCGGCCGCGCCCGCCCGTCCCGTGGCCGTCGCCGAGGAGTCGGCCGAGCCGGCCGCCCCGGCGGGGGCCCCCGAGCGGCGCTCCCGGGCTCGGCTCGACCGGCTCGCGGGCTCCCTCTTCGGCGACGACTGAGCCCTCGTCCGGGCCCTCCGGACGCGGCCCTGGCGCGTGGCCGGCGCGTGGCGGAGGTGCCCATGCACGGTAGGTGTCCCTCGCTGGCAGGCCGCGTCCCCGGCGGCGTGCCCGCCCTGCTCGGCCTCTGGCTCTTGGGCGGTTGTCTGCCGCCGCTGTCCACCCCCGGCGTCAGCGAACACCCGGGCGACGTGAGCCCGATCCGGGGCGTGGATGGCGCGTCGTCCCCTGATGAGCCCGGTGACCTCGGTGCGTCCTCGCCCGAGGACGGCCTCGTGCCGGACGCGACCTCGTCCCGACTCCCCGACGCCTCCTCCCCGACCGGGGACAGCGGCGCCACACCCGGGGACACCGGCACGCCCCCCGGGGACACCGGCGCCACACCCGGGGACACCGGCACGCCCCCCGGGGACACCGGCACCCCGCCCGAGGACGCCGGTCCGCCGCCCGAGGTCTGCAACGGGCAGGACGACGACGGCGACGGGCTGATCGACGAGATCTGCGCTTGCCAGCTCGGCCAGCAGCGGGTGGTGGACAACGACCGCCCCGGCTCCGGCTACCGCGAGGTGAACCCCGACAACTGGAAGGGGCACTCGGTCGACGCCTGCGCGGGCACCTACCGCTACCTCACGCACACCCAGGGCGACGGCTCCCGGCGAGGGCAGGCGATCTGGCAGCCGACCGTGGCCACGGAGGGCTGGTACCGGGTCGTCACCTCCTTCCGGGCCACCGAGAATCGTACCGACGGCGCCGACTACGTGCTCCACGACGACCAGGGCGGGCAGCGGCGGCGGGTCGTCGACCAGCGCCAGGGCAGCGGCTGCACCCGGCTCGATCTCGGGCTGCTCTTCTGCCGTCCGGGGGGGAGCTGCCGCCTGATCCTGGATGGCGAGGACGGCGAGTCCGCGGCGGCCGACGAGACTCGGTTCACCCTCGAGCGCTGTGCGCCCCCCGACCCGATCCCGGGGCGTTGCGCGGGGATCGCCGCCAATCCGGCCTACGAGCTCTGCGTCGACGATGGGGAGAGCTGTCAGGGGGTCTACACCGATGGCGCGGGCTGCGAGCGCTACTGCGCGGCCGCGGGGTTGGCCTGCGCCGCCCGCTTCGGCGGCGAGCCGGGCTGCTCCCTGGAGGCCGACCTCCCGATCCCCTGCGCGGCGGTCAACGGCCACCTCTCCGACTGGTGCGTCTGTCGGTAGGGGACCTGTCTGGTACTTTTTTGCTCTAGTCGATCTCTGAATTCGGTCCTTCGAGACTAATGGCTCATCCCCGCGCAGATGACCGGTCGAGTGCTGGTGGCGACCGGCCTCCGCGTCGGTCGTCCGTGTGCCGCGGGTTGTCCGGCATTCAACAAACCAGGAGATGGCCTCCTGGGCGGGGCCGAGGCGGTGCAAGGGAGGGGAAGGGGGGGGTCAACGCAGGGCGTGCAGCCGGGAGATGACCTCCGCGAACTTGGCCTCGACCGTCCGGTCCGGCTCGGTGCTCTTCAGGGACTCGAGGGTCGGGATGGACTCCTTGGCCTTGAGCGCGAGCAGGCCGTCGAGCGCGGCGATCTTCACCTCGGGCTCCTTGACGTCCTGCAGGGCCGCGAGCAGGGGCTGGATCGCCTGGGGGAAGCCGGCCTCGCCGTATGCCCGCAGGGTGGCGACCTTCACCCGCTGATCGCCGTCCTGCAGCAGCACGCTCATGACGTCGAGCACCCGGGGGTCCTGGATGACCTTCAGGCCCTGGACGCTGGCGAGCCGCACCTCGGGGTCGGTGTCGAAGACGGCCTCGGAGTAGACCTCCCGCAGGCTGTTGTGCAGGCTCGGGGGGTTGATCGTCGCCAGGGCCTGCATGACCGCCCGCTTGATCTCCGGGTTGCGGTGGGTCCGGTAGTTGATCAAGGGCAGCACCGCGGCCTCTTCCCGGCGGAGCCGGCAGGAGGTGATCGCCTTCAGCCGCACCGCGTCCTCCTCGTCCTCGAGCAGCTTGAGCAGCTCCTGGGTGCCGGCGGGGGAGCGGTAGCTCGCGAGCGCGGCCGCGGCCGCGGCCCGTGCCTCCGTGGCCGGATCGGCGGTGGACTTCAGCAGCAAGGGCAGGGCCTGCTGGTTGCCCTCCATCATGCCCAGGGCGTTCAGGGCGGCGGTCCGCACCTCGGGGGCCGGGTCTGCGACCCGGGCCGCGAGCACGGGCAGGGCCTGGTTCGCCGCCCGGGGGGTGCGGCGGACCTGGTGGCCGAGGGCCTCGGTCGCCAGGGTGCGGATGTTGACGTTGCCGTCTCCGGCGAGCCGCAGGATCGAGTCGAGGGACTGGGCCGACATGATGCCGATGACCTGGGCCGACATGACCTCCCGCTCGGCCGGGAGCCGCCCCGCGGCCTCGGCGAGGGGCGCCAGGGCCCGGGGATCGCCGATGACGCCGAGGGCTTCGGCCGCGGCGCGCCGGGTCTCGGCCTCGGCGTGGCCGAGCGCCTGCACCAGCCAGGGGACCACCTGGGCCGAGCGGGTCGCGCCGAGCTGGGTGGCCGCGGTGGCCGAGTCCTTGCCGCTGCCGTTGAGCAGCAGGTAGACCTGCCCGTTGCCGGCGCGGGCGGGGTCGGGGAGGGCCGCGATGAGCTGGGCGGCCCGGATCTTGGCGTCGGCGGACAGATCGGAGAAGCCGAGCAGGTCCTTCAGGACGTTCATCTCGCCGATGAGGCCGATGGCCTCGACCGCGGCGATTCGCAGGGGGGCGTGGGGCGAGCGGGCCGCGCGGGCCAGCTCGGGGACCGCACGCTTGTCCTTCAGCTCGCCCAGCTTGCGGGCGGCCTCGGTCGCCGCGTTCAGATCGGCTCCCTGGAGCACGTGGAACAGGCCGAAGGTGGCGTAGCGGGGATCCCCCGAGCTCTGCAGGATCTCGGCCGCCAGGGCGGAGATGCGCGCGTCCTGCTCGTCCTTCATGCCGTCGGCGAGGGACTGGAGGATGGCCTGATCACGGGTCCCGGTCATTGCGCCGGTCGCGGTGAGGCGGATGTCGGCGTTGGGATGCTTCAGCAGCCCCTGGAGCAGCGTCTGGAGGTTGGGGACGCGGAGCTGGGTCAGGCAGGCGATCCCGGCGCGCACCTGCCGATCGTCGGTGCTCTGGAGGAAGCCGGTGGCGAAGCCGACGACGCGCGGGTCCTTGCCTTCGATCCAGCCGCTGACCTCGGTCGCCGGGGTGAGCTGGCCGTTGTTCATGCGCACGAGCCCCATGGGCACCGGCTGCGGGGGCAGGACGCGCCAGAGGGGGGTGATCGCCACGTAGGCCGGCACGTCGACCAGCTCCCGGCTGTAGGCCGTGCCACCGAGCAGCGGGAAGGAGACGCTGGTCGCGCCGAGCTCGGTGAGGGTGTAGACCAGCTCGCCGATCAGGATCGGGAAGTACGGCCGCTTGCTCTCGTCGAGGTTCACGGTGACCGTCCGGTCGAGGTTGACGTAGATGCTGGTGCTGCCGTAGGTCGGCTCCTTGGCGCGCCGCAGGTTGTCGAAGGCGGCCTTCTGCAGGTCGGCCCAGGCGAGCCCACGGGCGGCGTCCGCGGGGCGCGGCACGAGCGCGAAGGTCTCCTGGTCCTGGATCCCGACCTTCTCGTAGGAGTAGCTCAGGTAGGGGGTCCGGTCCTGTGCGGCCACCGACAGGGGCAGCAGCAGGAGCGCGGGGAGCAGGGTCAGGGACTTGAGTAGGCTGGGCATGGCTCCTTCGACTCCCGTGGGCAAGATCCCGGCGTTCGAGGGGATCAATGTAGGGACCGATCCGCGGCCCGTCAAACGCGTCCGGGGATTCGTGTCCCCCCTGGCCTGGCTACCGGAGCTGCCGCGGTCCGGCTGGCTCGTCGGTCTCGTCTGCCCTGGCCACCTGGCTGGCCGCGTACCGCCGTGCCGGATCCCCCCCCTGCCGTGACGCGAGGCGACGGCGGAGGCCGGCAGCTCGAGCAGTTATTAAGCAAGCATCGTGCCAGGATCGCCTCCTCGCTCCCCCCGGAGAGCCGTCCGGCAGGGCCGGGCAGGAGGGCTCGGTGACCCGGGCCGCTTCGTCCCCCCTCTCAGAAATCTGAGTCGCCCCCCCGGAACCCTCGCCGGGTGTCCGGTCTGGTGGGTGCCGACCTGCGCGTCGGCACCCGTACCGGGTGTCCGCTCTGGCGGGTGCCGACCTCCGCGTCGGCACCAGCCGCTGCGCTCCTGCTGGTCTGAAGCTCGGTGAGCGGGGATGCGGCGCGGTGGACGTGGCGGACGCTCGTCACCCCGCAGCGCGGCGCCGTCTCGGGGCGGTTCATTTTTCGCCTTGACACCTCCCCCGGGTCCCGCTAAAAACCCGTCTCACCGAGCGGCGATGCCGCCAGGTCGTGCGGGAGTAACTCAGCGGTAGAGTGCTACCTTGCCAAGGTAGACGTCGCGGGTTCAAATCCCGTCTCCCGCTCCAGTCGAGGCCCCGGGCAACCGGGGCCTTTGCTGTTTCTTGGGCCGGCGCGGCCGGCCCACCCTTCCTTGACGTCCTCCATCTGCTCGGTTAGATCTCTGCCGACCGCGATGAGGGCGACCTCGACTGCTTCTTCCCACACATCCCGGACGGTTGCTTCATGGTCGACGACACTCCCCTGGCTGCACCTCCCCTCGGTGAGACCCCTTCGCCCCTCGACCTCCTGCGGCAGCAGACCTGGTGCCTCGTCGACGGCGAGGGCGGCTACGTCTCGGGCAACGCCCTGTTGCTCCCCGACACCCTCTCCCAGGGGCTGCTGGTCAAGGCGACCCAGCCCCCGGTCGGCCGCTTCCTGCTCCTCGCCCGGCTCGAGGAGTCGCTGATCGTCGACGGCGTCGAGACCTTCTTCTCTGTCCAGCGCTACTACCCCGAGGTCCTGGCCCACGATGGGCCGCAGCAGCTCCTCGATTTCGTCACGACACCCTTCCCGACCTGGACCTACTCCGTGGCCGGCGTCGAGGTCCAGCGGGAGATCGGCAACGTCCGCGGCACCTCCCTCGTCGGCGTCACCTACCGGGTGCGGGGCGCGCAGACGCCCGTGATCCTCCGGGTCCGGCCGCTGCTCGCGTTCCGGCGGATCGACCAGCCGACCTTCCAGAACCCGACCGCGCGGGTGACGCCGGAGATCGACGCGACGAGCGAGATCCTCCGCTTCTCCCTGTACGATTCCCTCCCGTCCCTGCACCTCTCCTGCTCCCTCCCCTGGCAGGCGGATGCCCACTGGTACCGCAGCTTCCACTATCCGGAGCTGCCCTTCGAGCACCAGCGTGAGGATCTCTGCGCTCCGGGCTTCTTCGAGGGCGTCCTCCTCCCCGAGGCGCCCGCGGCGACTTTGGTCGCGGCAACGACGCCCGTGTCCCACCGGGAGTTCGACGCCCTGCGGGCCGGGGAGCTCGCCCGCCCGGCCCACGAGGTCGCCGTCTTCCCCGCCCGCGGCGAGGGCGAGGCCGACACCCTGGTGGCGCACCTCTCCGACTTCCTCGCCGTCGGGACGGAGGAGGAGCAGGGCGCCGGAGTGCTGCCGAGCCTCCCCGAGGCGACCCACGACGGCCGCGCCGCCTTGCTGGGGCTGCGCGGTCTGTGCCTGGTCCCCGGACGCTACGATCTCGCCCGCAAGCTGCTGACCACCGTCGCCGAGGAGTACGGCAAGGGGCTCATCCCCTCTCATCACGACGAGTGGGAGGGACTCGGCGACGTCTCCGGGTACGACACCTTGTTGTGGTTCCCGAGCGCGGTCTACTCCTACCTGCTGTACACCGACGACCTCCCCTTCATCCGCTCCCGCCTCTTTTGGACCCTGGTGGAGATCGGCGGCCAGATCCAGCGGGGGCTCCCCGGGCTGCGCATGGACCGGGTCGACAGCCTGCTCGTCGTCGGCGAGGACGAGCGGCCCCACACCTGGATGAACGCGGTCCACCCCGACGGCGCGCCCGTGACCCTGCGCCGCGGCAAGACGGTCGAGCTGAACGCCCTCTGGTACAACGCCTGCGAGGCGCTCAAGGAGATCTCCGCCAAGCTCGGCCGCTCCGACTTGATGCGCAGCTACCGGGCGCTCGCGGCCCGGATCCGCGAGACCTTCCCCGTCCTCTTCTGGAACCCGCGGGCCCGCTGCCTGTACGACGTCGTCGACGAGGAGGTGCGGGACGAGTCGATCCGCCCCAACCAGCTCTTCACCCTCTCGCTGCCGTTCCAGCTCATCGAGGGGGACCGGGCCGCGTCCATGCTCGAGGTCGTCCGCCGGGAGCTGCTGACGCCCTACGGGCTACGGACCCTCTCGCCTCGCTCGCCCGGCTACGCGGGCACCGAGGCTCCGGGTGAGGAGGGCCTCGGCGGGGAGCATCTGCGGCACCAAGGTTCGGTTTATCCCTGGCTCCTTGGTCCCTTCGTCTCGGCCTGGGCGCGTCTGCATGGTTCCAAAGTCGGATTTGGCCAGCAGCTCCTCGGGTGGCTCGAGCAGCTCCTCCCCGGCGATCCCACGGCCCTGCCCGGGCACCTGCGGGAGCGCTACGACGGCGACGCGCCCCACGCCCCCCGGGGGCCGCGCTCCAGCGCCCTGGCCACGGCCGAGCTGGTCCGCTGCTTCGCCGAGGAGCTGCAGCAGTACCCCGCCTTCAACATCCGCCCGGTGACCGGCCTCGACGGCTGATCCCGGGCCCGTGACGCCCGCTCACTTGTCCTCCGCCCGCGCTCGATCTAGGATGCCGCCATGGAGTCCATCACCCCGCGCAAGGTGCTGATCGTCGACAATGACGTCATCGCGGTGATCCAGGCCGAGGGAGTCCTCAGCAAGGCCGGCTTCACGGTCTCGCGCCTGCTCTCGCCCGCGGGGCTCTACGCCAAGCTGGAGTACGAGCGCCCCGACGTGCTGCTCCTCGATACGGAGATCCCCGGGATGCAGCCGGAGGCCGTCTTCCAGCGGCTGCGGAGCGGCGAGTTCGACGATCTGGTCCTCGTCCTGTTCTCGGCCAGGTCCCCCGAGGAGCTGCACGGGATCTGTCTCCAGAACGAGCTCTTCAATGGATACTTCAGCAAATCCATGGACTTCGCCCAGCTACCGGCGTTCCTGGAGAGCTTCTTCCAGGAGTAGGGGGCCCGGCAGGGGAGGAACGAGGGGCGAGGGGCGAGGGACGAGGGGCGAGGATCGAGGAGCGAAAGGCTTGACACCAGCGGCGGCCGAGGGTACAACACGCTTCGCCTTGTGGCGCCATAGCCAAGTGGTAAGGCAGAGGACTGCAAATCCTCCACCATCGGTTCGAATCCGATTGGCGCCTCCTCTCCCTCACAGGAGCATCCCATGAGACCGCCCCGGCGGCCTGGTTTCCTCGGGCCTGGCGGTCGGCTGGGCGTGGCCGTTGTCGTGGCCCTCGTACTCGGCCTGCTCGGGCCCGGGGGCGAGCTGCCGCTCCTCTCTGCCTTCCCCGGGGAGGAGGCTGGGTTCCAGGGGATCCCCTGGGGCACCACCATCCCCGACCTGTTCGCCCGACGCCCGGGGATCGCCAAGCGGGGCTACAAGCTGCCGGCGGCCCTGGCAGCGAGCAAGCGCCACGCGGGCGGGATCGTCCTCGACGAGCACGCGGAGCTGTTCGGGTTCGTGGACGCCAGCATTCGCTGGAGCCTCGGCCCCGGGGGGCTCTTCCGGGCCGAGATCACCCTCACCGAGCCCGACTCCGCCCGCTACGGCCGCAAGGCCGAGCTGCTCGCGACCCTCACCGCGTCTCACGGACCGCCGACGCTCACCGAGCCCACCCGGACCCTGTGGAAGGGGGAGCAGAGCGTGCTGCTCCTCGAGGAGCAGCCGAGCATCTCCGGGCTGCGCTTCCTGGTGACCGTCGTCCGGCGCGCCGACTTCGACCAGGGCACCCCCTGACCTTGTCCGGAGGGCACGACCCGCGAGTGGGGGACCGCTCGTGAGCCCGGGCTCCCGCGCGCTCTTCCCCCTCGGGCATCCCCAGCTCCGTACGCTGTACAGCGAGCTGCTGTACCCGGGCACGGGCGTCGGCAACCTCGCGGGGAGCCTCTCGTTTCCCGGGACCGCCCGCGACCTCGAGCGCCTGGCCGCCGCGGTGACGCTGGTGGTCGCGGGGCACGACGCGCTCCACCTGCGGCTCACGCCGGCCAGCGCCATGGTCGGCGAGCAGTACCTCGCCCCTCGTGGCCCCCTGGACCTCGCGGAGATCGACGGCGACGACCAGGCCGCGCTCGCGGCCGCCAGCCAGGAGCCGTTTTCCCTGTGGGAGAGCCCCCTGTTCCTGTTCCGGCTGCTGCGCTTCGCGGACGAGCGGATCGGGCTCTTCTTCAAGTACCACCACGCGATCGTCGACGCCTGGACCGTCTCCCTGCTCAACCGGCAGTTCCACGAGCGCTTCCGTGCGCTGGCGGAGCACGGCGCCGCGGTCCCCGTGGCCGAGCACCCCTCGTTCCTGGAGTTCTTGCAGCGGGAGCGGGACTACCTCGCCTCACCGGAGCGGGAGCAGGACGAGGTCTTCTTTCGAGAGTCCCTGGTGGAGCTCCCGGGGGCGGCAGACGCCTCGCCGTCTGGCATCGCCACCTGGCGCTTCACCCACGAGCTCGACCCCGCGCTGACCGCCGCGCTCGAGGGCTTCTGTCAGAGCCGGGGGACGACGGTCTTCCGCTTCTTCCTGGCCGTGCTCGCGCGTCACTTCACCACGGACGGCGAGCACCCGGACGTCGTCATCGGCACCGGGCACCACAATCGCCTCACCCCACGGGAGAAGGCGATGGCCGGGATGACGGTGAGCACCGTGCCCCTCTGCTTGCGGGTCGACCCGCGACAGAGTTTCGTCGACCTGCTCGGCGACGTCCACGCCCGCTCCACCGCGGCCCTGGCGCGGCAGCGCTTCCCCTTCGACCTGCTCGCGCCGGCGGTGCGGCGCGCCGGTCGTGATCCCGTCCAGCTCCTGCGCTATTTCCTCAATCATATCCCGAGCTTCGACGGCCCGTACACGGTCGCCCGCTACTCGCCCGGCGCGGACCTCTCCGAGCTCGACGTCAAGATCAACCCCAACCAGCGCCCGCGTGGCACCCCGCTGCAGCTCTGCGTCGATGCGCGGCGGTCCCTCCACGACGAGCAGCGCGTCCGGCAGCTCTTCGCGCAGGTGGAGCGGCTGGTGCGCGAGAGCCTGGCGGATCCGGAGCGCGTCCTCGCGCCGGTCGCCGTCCACCCCGCACCGGACTCCTCGCGATCGGTGCTGCATGGCCCGCCCGCCTGGCGACCAGACGGCGTCGGCACGTTCCTCGAGGCCTTCGCCCGGACCGCCGCGACCGCCGCCCCGGGAAGCATCGCCGTGGTCGACGCGCACACCACGCTCACCTACGAGGAGCTGGCCCGGCGGGTGCATGCGGCCGCCAGCGGGCTGGCCGTCGCGGGGATCGGCCCGGGCGCGACCGTGGCCGTCGTCACCACGCGCACGGTGGACTTCCTCGTGGCCGCCCTGGCGGTCATGCGCGCCGGGGCTGCGTACGTGCCCCTGGAGCCGGACCTCCCGGAGCAGCGCCGGACCGAGCTGCTCGGCAGCACGCGGGCGGCCCTGGTGCTCACGAGTGGGCTCCCGGCCCCTCCCGGCGAGCCCCTCCCGTGGCGGCTCCTCGACGAGGTGGCCGCGACCGGGGCCTCCTCCCTGCCCGATCCGCCGGGGCCGGACGACACCGCCTACGTCATCACCACCTCGGGGACCACGGGCGAGCCCAAGGGCGTGATGATCCCTCACCGGGCGCTCTGGAACCTGCTCTGCGGGGTCGTCGGCCTCGGCGGGCTGACCGCGGCCGACCGGGCCTCGGCCTACTGCAGCTTCATGTTCGACGTGTCCGTCGCGGAGCTCTTCGCGCCCCTGGTGGTCGGCGCGTCGGTGCACATCGTGCCGGAGGGGCTGCGGCACGCGGTTTCCGATCTGGATGATTTTTTTGAACAGCACCGGATCTCTGTCGCGACCCTGCCGACCCGCGTCGGCGAGCTGTTCCAGGAGCACGCTCGCGGTGCGACCCTGCGCCTGCTGACGGTGGCCGGGGAGCAGCTCCGCGTCGCCCGGCCCCGCGGCTACCGGCTCGTCAACGCGTACGGCCCGACGGAGGCCACGGTCTACGCCACGGCCTACGAGGTCCCCGGCGAGGGACGCGACCTGCCCATCGGCGTCCCCCTCCCGGGGATGACCGCCTTCGTGGTGGACGACCAGGGGCAGCTCGTGCCCCGGGGGGAGCCGGGCGAGCTGTGGCTCGCGGGGGCCGGGATCGCGACCGGCTACCTCGGGCGAGAGGAGGAGACCCGGCGGGTCTTCGTCCCCAACCCCTTCGCGACCGGCCCCCACGAGGCGATCGCGTACCGGACGGGCGATCGGGCGCGCGTGCTGCCCGACGGCAACCTCGCGTTCCTCGGGCGGCGAGACCGGCAGATCAAGCTCCGGGGCTTCCGCATCGAGCTCGAGGAGATCGAGCGGTGCCTCGGCCGCTGTCCCGGGGTCGAGCGAGGCCTCGTCGTGGTCCGCAGCCGTGGGGCCGACGAGCAGCTCTGGGCCTTCTGTACGGCCAGTGGCCCCGTGGACGAGGCCGCGCTCCAGGATCTCCTGCGGGCGGAGCTGCCGGGCTACGCGGTCCCGGCGCGCTGCCTGGTCGTCCCGGCGTTTCCCCTCGACCGCCACGGCAAGATCGACCAAGGTCGGCTGGTGGAGGCCGCGGGCGGGCAGGTCGTGGTCGCGCCGCGTGATGCGGCCGAGGCGGCCTTGCTGGAGCTGTTCCGGGAGGTGCTCGGCCGGGACGACTTCGGGGTCACCGACTCGTTCTTCGCGCTGGGCGGCGATTCCCTGGCGGCCATGCGGCTGTTTGCCGCGCTCGCGCGGCGCGGGCGGGGACGGCAGGCGGTCTCCTTGCTCTTCGCCGCGCCGACGGTCGCGCAGCTCTCCCGGGCGCTGAGCGAGGCGGAGGGGAGCCCGGCGGGCCGAGACGACCTCGTCACGACCCTCGCTGCGGGGTCGGGCGCGGGGCCCGTCCTGTGCTGCGTGCACGACTTCACCACGGACCTGCTGTCCTACGCGAGCCTCCTCGCGCACCTCGACCCCGGGGTCACGGTGCTGGGGCTGCGCTGGTCTCCCCGCCTGGGCGCATCCGTGGCCTCCCTCGAGGAGCTCGCCGCGCGCTACGTGCAGGCCCTGCGCACGGTCTTGCCCGCCGGGCCCTACCATCTGCTCGGCTACTCCTTCGGCGGCACCATCGCCTACGAGCTCGCCCGGCAGCTCGCGGCGCAGGGCTGTCGGGTGGGGCTGCTCGCGCTCATCGACACCCCCAACTTCGCCCGGGACGCCCGCTTCCTGGAGCGCTTCGTCCTCTCGGCCACGAAGAGCGTCCTCCTCTGGCTGCGGGGGATGTCCTTCAGCGCCAAGCTCGCCTTCCTCGAGGGGAGCTTCGGGGCGCGACCGCGGCTCGGGCGGGTGCGCGCGCTGCTGGCCGCGCAGGGCCAGATGCGCCGGCTCGCCCTGGCCTACCGCCCCGGGCCCGTCCCCTGGGCGCTCGTGCTGTTTCGCTCCCGGGAGCGCCGCGTGGCCCTCGACGCGACCCTCGGCTGGCGCGAGCTCGTGCCGGCCGTGGAGGTCTGCGACGTCTCCGGCAACCACATCACGGTGATGAGCGAGCAGCACGTCCCGCAGGTGGCGCGACGTCTCGGCGAGCTCCTCACCTCGACCGCGGTCTCACCGGATCGCCCAGGGATCGTCCATGTCCGCTAGCCTGTCCCTCGCTCCCCCCGACCAGCCCGTGTCCCGGGTCGACGAGCTCGCGGGGTTCGTCCCCGCGACCGTCGATGCCGAGTACCTTCGTACCCTCGGCGTTACGGTCCAGCCCGCGGCCGCCACCCTCGCGGGGCTCGCGCGGGGCTCGGCCAACCTCCGCCGGCGGCTCGCGACGGGGACCCTCGTGCCGCGCGCCGTCGTGACCCCGGCCCGCATCGCCCTCGACTCGCCGCTCGAGATCCACAACTACACGGGCTCGTGTCCAACGCTGACCTACGAGCTCAACCCGGTCGTGGGCTGCCACGTCGGCTGCCTGTACTGCCTCGTCACGGATGGCTCCCACGAGCAGGAGCTGCGGCTGTACGCGAACTACCCCGAGCTCGTGGCCCAGGTCCTCGAGCAGACCTGGCGCGAGCCCCACTTCTTCTACTTCTCGCCCAAGACCGAGGCCTTCCAGGAGCCGACCCTGGCGACGGGCGTCGCCCACGGGATCCTGCGGGCCTTCATTGCGCACTACCGGCGGCACCCCGGGTCGCGGGCCCGGCTGTTCGTGGCCTCCAAGGCCGGGGCGCAGCAGCTCGCGCGCCGCCACGCGGGAGAGAGCATCCTCGACCTGTTCGCCGAGCTGCCGGGGCGGATGCAGTTCAACACCAGCATCAGCATCATGCCCGAGCCCTTGCGGCGGCTCCTCGAGCCTCACGCCGCCACCCTCGACGAGCGGCTCGAGGCGGTCCAGCTCTGCCAGGCCCGGGGAGTGCTGGCCTCCTCGGCCCTGATCCAGCCGATCCTCCCCACGGGCCTCACCGACGCCCGACTCGACGCGTACTTCGCCCGGCTCGCGGCCGCGGGCCTGGTCAACTTCAAGCCCGAGCTGCTGACGGTGGCCCCCGAGTGCCTGGCGATCATCGGCCAGCTCGTCGGCCACTTCGCCCGGGACGAGGAGCGGGAGCTGTACGAAGCTTACGTGGCGCCGGACAACGTCGACCACAAGAAGCAGCGGGATCGCACCGCGCCCGACCGGGAGCTCAGCCGGGACCTCATCCTCCGGTTGATCGCCGCGGGCCGGGACCACGGCCTGAGCGCCAGCATCTGCGCGTGGGTGCGGGCCGCGCTGGGCATCTCCGAGGAGACGATCCCCCTCGTCAACGAGCGCGGCTACCAGTGCCTGGGCTATCAGGTCCGGCTCTTCGACGACGCGCCGGGAGAGGCGAGTTGAGCGCCCTGCAGGGCATCCGGGTCCTCGAGCTGGGGCGGGTCTACTCGGGGCCGCTCTGCGGGATGCTGCTCGCGGACCTCGGCGCCCGGGTGCTCAAGGTCGAGCGGCCCGGCCTCGGCGACGAGTCCCGGAGCTTCGGGGCGACCGCGGCCGACGGCAACACCTGCTACTTCGACAGCCTCAACCGCAACAAGCAGAGCGTCGCGCTGGACCTCGCCTGTCCCGCGGACCGGGACCTGTTCACCGGGCTCGTGCGGGAGGCCGACGTGCTGGTCCACAACTGGGTCCAGGAGGCGCTCGACAAGCTCGGCTTCGACTACGAGGCCGTCGCGGCCCTCAACCCGCGGCTCGTGTACTGCGACGTCTCGGGCTACGGCCGGGGGACGCCCGCCGCGGCCAGACCCTCCCAGGACATCCTCGCGCAGGCCCTGTCGGGGCTCATGAGCCTCACCGGGGAGCCTGCGGGCCCGCCCCTGCGGACCGGCGTCCCGGTGGTGGACCATGCCACCGGGCTGTACGCGGCCCTCGCCATCGTGGCGGCCCTGCTCGAGCGCGAGCGCACGGGCCGGGGGCAGCGCGTCTCGGTCTCCTTGCTCGGGACCGCGGCCGCCCTGACCGCCGTCCCCGCGGCCACCTTCCTCTCGACCGGGCGCGCGCCCGCCCGCACCGGGAACAGCCATCCGGCCATCTGTCCCTACGGCCTCTACGCGACCCAGGACGCGCCGGTGGTGCTCGCCGTGGCCAACGACGCGATGTGGGTGCGCTGCTGCCGGGCCCTGGGCCTCGCGGCCCTCGGCGAGGACCCGCGCTTCGCCACCAACGCGGGGCGCGTCCAGCACCGGGCGGCCCTCGACGCGCTGCTCGGGCAGCGCCTCGCGGCCGAGCCCAGCCTGACCATCAGCGCCCGGCTCGAGCAGGCGCGGGTGTCCTGCGCGCCGGTCCAGGACCTGGCCGCGGCCTTCCGCGCGGGACCAGTGGCCGACCTCGGGCTGGTGGTGGCGTGCGGACCGGAGGACGCGGTGCGCCTCGTGGGGTCACCGGTGCAGCTCGGCGACAGCCCGCCGCCCGCGGTCGCGGCGCCCCCCCGGCTCGGCCAGCACACGGAGGAGATCCGGCGCCGCCGCGACTGGTAGCGCCCCCTGGCCCTGGGCTGCTGCTCTGGCAGTGAGGTCGAGGCCGTCGGGGACTCTGGGCACGGGTTTCTGGTACGATCGTTTCAGGGACCGGGACGTTCGCTACTCTCGTCTTGCCGAGCGCTCAGGCCCCACCGCTTCCTGCAGCCTCGCCCTCGCCCTCACCCTCGCCCTCCCCTTCGCCCTCACCCTCACCCTCACCCTCGCCCTCGCCCTCACCTTCGCCCTCGCCCTCACCTTCGCCCTCACCCTCGCCTTCGCCCTCGCCCTCGCCCTCGCCCTCGCCCTCGCCCTCGCCCTCGCCCTCGCCTTCGCCCTCGGCGCCC
>JAVEVO010000068.1:0-35607 GCA_034005005.1 Myxococcota bacterium | reverse complement strand
AGCTCGCGCAGCACGCCGTCGAGGGTCCCCGCGGCGGCCAGGTCCGCGACCATCAGGTCCAGGAGGATGCGGGGCACGATGCGCTGCTGCAGCACCGTGCGGACGCTGACCTTGGGCCAGGTGGCGTAGTTGCACAGCCGCCAGCGCGTCCCGGGGTAGACGTGCTCTTCGGGGATGCCGAGGATCTCGAAGTAGTCCTCGTGGACCATGACCATCGGCTCACCGTGCGGGAACGAAGCAGGACAGAAGATCCAGACCGGCGGCGCAAAGAGGGTCTGCTCCCCCACCGTCAGGAAGTAGCTCGCCAGGAGGGCGGCGGCCCCCTCCCGGCCGGCCGCCCGGGCCGCGCGGATCCGCTGCTGGACCCCGCGCAGCAGGCGCCGGCCGGTGACGTAGGCAGGCAGCCGGCCGGTGTAGCCGACGAGGAGCTGGGCCGGCGGCGGGCTCCGCCGGCACGCGAGGCAGCGCACTTTCCCGTCGGGCACGAGCAGCTCGCCGCAGCTCGGGCAGGGGACGAGCTGGGCGTGGGGCCACCCCGAGCGGTGCAGCAGCTCCCCGAAGGTCACGATCCAGGTGGGGAAGTGCTCGGCCAGCTCGGCCAGCTCCTGCCGCAAGAGCGCCGGGGCTTCCCGCGCCCAGGGGGCGACGCTCTCCAGCACCGCTGGATCGACGGTCCAGCGGGCGAGCTGCCCGTCGCGCAGCCGCTTGGCCTGGGGGATCACCGCCCCTCCCGGGAGCTGGCCGCGGCCCGCCCCGCCCGGCCGTAGAACTCGTCCTGGGTCAGGTCGACCCGGGTCGCGGAGACGGCGGGCCGCTCCCCGCCCACGGGCAGGGCCCGGCCGCCGCCGCTCCCCCCCTCCGGCTCGGGGGGCGGATCGTCGTCGACGGTGGTCAGCCGCTGGAAGCCCTCTTGCTGGACCTGGGCGACCACGGTCCCGGCCGCGTCGACCAGCTCCCCCAGCTCGCTCAGGCGCAGGCCCGGGGCCTGCTCGAAGGTCCCGGAGGCCACGGCCCGGTAGACCGTCGGCTCGGGCAGGTGGAACGCACACAGGGCCCAGGCCGCGCTGCCGTCGGGGAGCTGGCCCAGATCGGGCCGGAGCACCAGGGGGTTGGCCGGCAGGCAGCAGGTGCAGAGCGAGGAGTCGTCGCCAGGCCCGGGACCGGACGCGAGGGTCGTGACGGCGAGCCTTGGCGATCGTTGTTGCTCCTGGTGACGGGACATGGGCGCTCCCTCGGTCCGGGTCGATCACGCAGAATCCTGCACCGGACGCGGCAACCGATTATAATACCGGCGCTCGCGGAGAGTCCAAGGAGTGCAGCGCACCGATGGAACCAGGCAATCGCCCTCACCCTCCCGGCCTCGCTCACCGCGGCCACGTGGCCCTCGCCTCGCTGCTGGCCTGGGCCTGCTGCGGTGGAGCCCTCCCGGTCCAGGCCGAGGAGCGGACCCTCGACATCGAGCGGTTCCGGCCGAGTCCCGGGCCCGGGAGCCTCATCGGCGAGGAGCGCCCGGTGGTCCTGCCCCACCTCGGCTTCTGGGGCGGCCTGCTGCTGCACCACGCCGCCGAGCCGCTGGTGTTCGACAGCGGCAGCCAGGGCCGGGTGCCCGTGGTCTCGGCCCACACCGGGCTCGACCTCGGGCTGGCCTGCGGGCTCTTCGGTCGGAGCGAGGTGTCCCTGCTCCTGCCCACGACCCTGGCCATGAGCGGCGAGGCGCCGCCCGCGGGTGAGGCCGGCGGGCTGCCGGCCGGCGAGGGGGCGGGGATCGGCGACGTGCGCCTCGCCCTGAAGCTCCTGGCGGTCCGTGGGGCCGGACCCTTCTCCCTCGCGTTCTTCCTGCGGGGGGTCGCCCCCACGGGCGACGACGACAACTACCTGGGGGACGGTGGCTTCGGAGCGGCCGTGGGCGCCAGCTCCGCGCTGCGCTTCGAGCACCTCGAGCTGGTCGCGAACCTCGGCTACCGCCTGCGCTCGGTCGAGCCCCTGCCGGGCACGGCCATCGGCGACGAG
The DNA here is from genome assembly GCA_034005005.1 of Myxococcota bacterium. Taxonomy (GTDB): domain Bacteria; phylum Myxococcota_A; class JAVEVO01; order JAVEVO01; family JAVEVO01; genus JAVEVO01. The sequence continues at coordinate 33,597 of JAVEVO010000068.1, read as the reverse complement.
CTGCTCTTCGGCGGCGGCCTGGCCGCCCAGGTGGTGCCCGCCCTGCTCAGCCTGCGCGGGGAGCTCGCGGGGGCCACGGGCGTGACGGAGGAGGCCTTCGCCGGGATGCACGAGACGACCCTGGAGGCCCGGCTCGCGGCCGTGACCGCGCCCCACCCGACGGTGCAGATCCTGGCCGGGGGAGGCTTCCCGGTGCTCCAGGGGGTCGGCTCGCCCTCGTGGCGGATCTTCGCCAGCGTGGCCTGGTCGCCCCAGGATGCGGACCCGGACCGGGACGGCCTGCTCGCCGGACAGGACCGCTGCCCTCACGAGGCCGAGGATCCCGATGGTTTCCAGGACGAGGACGGCTGCCCCGACCCCGACAACGACGGCGACGGCGTCCCCGACATCAGCGATCGCTGCCCGCTGGAGGAGGAGGACCGGGACAAGTTCCAGGACGACGACGGCTGCCCGGAGGAGGACAACGACAGCGACGGGGTCCCCGACCTCGACGACACCTGCCCCGACCAGCCCGAGGACATCGACGGCTTCCAGGACGACGACGGCTGCCCCGACCCCGACAACGACGAGGACGGAGTGCCCGATGTGAAAGACAACTGCCCCTTCGAGGCCGAGGATCGGGACGGTGTGGAGGACGAGGACGGCTGCCCCGAAGGAGACGACGACGACGACGGCGTCCCGGCCGGCGCGGACCGCTGCCCCGGGGAGCCCGAGACCTGGAACGGGCGCACGGACGACGACGGCTGCCCCGACGCGCAGGCCGGCGATCCCGGCGTGCGGTTCGACGGCGGCCGGTTGCGGACCACCCCGGCCATCGCCTTCCGCACCGGAGAGCAAGACCTCCTGCCGACCTCCTACCCCGCGCTGGAGGCCCTCGCCTCCTTGCTCACCCGGCACGCCCGCGCCCCCCGGGTGCGCCTCGTGGGCTACGCCCTGCCGGGCGACGCGCGCCACGAGCGCGAGCGCCGGCTGATCGGCGAGGCCCGCGCCGAGGTGGTGCGGATCTTCCTCCTGGACGCCGGCGTGCCGGAGGGCAAGCTCGAGGCCGTCTCGGGCCATGGGCCGCTCCCCGCGGGGCAGCCTCCCCTCCTCGACCGCGCGCCGGAGGAGGTCCTGGTGCTGGAGGTGCTGCCGGAGAGCCCCTGACGCGGCAAGTCGGCGGGCCCGCCGCGCAGTGCGGCTACCTCCGGACCCGGACGACCCGGGTCTTGGCCGCGAGGTCGTGGATCGTCTTGCGCTCCTCGTCGAAGAACGCGGGCAGGTAGTCGACGATCCCGTAGCAGAAGTTCATCAGCATGAACCGCAGCACCGCCCGCAGCCAGGCCTGGGAGCCGCTGGGCGGCTGGCCCTCGGGCGTCACCACCCGGATGCCGACGAGCTGCTTGCCGAAGGTCTGGCCCGCACGCTTCCACACCAGCAGCCCCTCGTAGGCCATCGGCAGCATCCCCGAGATCATCGCGAAGACGAACAAGAACAAATACATCGGGATCATGACCAGCATCTGGGTGGCCTCGTCGGCGGGCAAGAGCTCCTCCGCCAGGACCATCCCCCCGATGAGGACGCCCCAGAGGAGGATCTGGGGCGTGAAGAGGATGAAGCCGTCGATCAGCAAGGCGAGGGCCCGGCTGCCGAGGGAGGCCAGCTCCAGCCCGGAGGGGGCGGACCCGGAGAGCAGATCCCGGACCTGCTCCTCCTTGCAGCCGAGGCAGAAGCGGTTGCCCTCCAGGGTGACGAGGCAGTCCGGGCAGAGCCGGGTGCCGCAGCGGCAGCAGTACTCCAGCCCGTTCTCGACCTCGGGGTGGTTCGCACACGGCATCGGACGCCTCCCTGGGGCAACGGCGGAGCGAATGTCGCAGGGTAGTCCAGGTGAGCCGGGCTGTCGACCGGATCACCGGGCCAAGGGCACCGCCGGCCGATCGCGGCGGTCCAGCGCGACGTCCGGCCGGCTCAGCCCGGGCGGGTCCGGCCGGCGGCCGGCTGATAGGCCACCGCCCCCCGGCCGCGGGCGAGCGCGACCCGCTCCTCCAGGTCCCGGACCGGACCGATGCGGAACCGGACGCCCGGCTGGCGGGGATCGAGGCCCACCTGCTCCCGGTAGAAGGCCTCCAGATCCGCGGGCGGTGGCTCGCCCCGCAGCCGACACGCGGTCAGCAAGGCGAGGTCCCGGGTGATGAACGAGCGCGGCCGCAGCTCCACCGGCCCGTCCGGGGTGTGCTCCCAGTCCTGGCCAGCGAGCCCGCGCGGCCGGCGACCGCCGGTCTCCGTGACGAGGAGATCCCCCGGCAGCGCTGGCTGGTCGCGATCGAGCAGGGGGAAATCCGCGAGCAGGCGTGCGTACTCCGCGAGCGTCAGACCGTAGCACGCCGCCACCCGGGCATCGAGCTCGGCCCGCAGCGCACCCCGGCGCCACGGGTCGCGCTCCGCCCGGGCGAAGCTCCACCGCACCCCGGGGAAGACGGCTTCCCAGGCCGGGGCGAGCTCCGGCGTGGTGCAGGACAGCACGGCCACCAGCTCGACCAGGGGCCGCCAGGGGGGCGCGGCCGGGTCCCCCAGGCAGGGCACCGGCACGCCGCGCAGGTGCACGAGGTTCACGTTGCTCGCCACGCGTCGGCGCAAGATCCCGTCGAAGATCAAGGAGTTGAGCACGGCGGCCGCGCACGCCGCGGCCGGCCAGGAGGAGAAGGCCAGACGTGGGCAGCTATTGCCGGCGACCGCGTGCGGGCCGACCAGCGCGGCCAGCAACGTGCGCTCGTTGGTGCCGTTGGCCACCGCCCCGTAGAGCAGGCGGATGGGCGCGACTGCGACCTCCGCCGCGCCGACGAAGCGGCGGGGCACCAGCCGCTTCTCCGTCAGGCCGAGGGCGCTCCAACGGGCGCGGGGCCCATCCCCGCCGAGGTAGGCCTTCTGCGCGTGGTCGAAGTTGTGGAGCATCCGGCCCTCGTACAGGGGGACGTACAAGGCGCCCGGCAAGAGGCGCCCGGCCCGCCCGGCGGCCGCTCCGCGGGGCGAGGCGGCCTCGGCGTCCGCGGGGTGGACGAAGACCCGCCGACGGTGGCCCTCGACGAGCTCCTCCTCCTCCAGGTAGCCCCGGGCCCGGTACCAGGCCTCGTCCGCCGCGACCCAGAACTCCCCGCCGGCCGGCAATGTTGCCGGATACCGGGCTCCGGACGCGGCCCCCTGCCGGCGCTGCTGCCCGCCTCCGGTGGCTGCGGGCAGCGACAGCACCTGGAGACAGCCCCGCTGGGCCAGCCACTCCCGGCTCTGGAAGCGCCAGGCGTCGACGGTCATGTCCACCTCCCGCCGGAAGCTCAGCTCCCAGCCGCTCTCCGGCTGGCCGAGCAGGGGATGGCACGCGTGCAGCCGCAGCAGGAGCCCGGCCAGGGCGCTGTCCGGCAGGTCGGGCAGCGCCAGGGTCGCGGGGCTGAGCTGCGCGAGCTGCGCCAGGCCGAGGCGGAGCCGCGCCCCCCCGGCGGCCTCGTCGCTGGCCAGGAGCTGCCGCCGCCCCGTGCCGAGGAGCACCTCGTGGCCGGGGGGCGGGGTGCGATCGACCGCGACGAACAGGGAGAGCTTGAAGCGGCTGTCGATGGGGAAGGCCCAGCTCCGGTCGTTCGCGAAGACGTGCAGCTCCTCGGTGGTCTTCTCCTGGAGCAGCAGCCGCCGCAAGCCGGTGCAGCCCGCGGCCTGCCAGAGGACCCCCGGGGTCAGCAGGGCCACCCGTCCGCCGGGCCGCACGAGCTGGAAGGCCCGCTCGACGAAGAGCTGGTAGAGGTCGGGATCGCCGCCCGCGGGCCGGCCGCCACGTGGCGCCGCCTGGTGCCCGTAGACCCCGCTCTGGCGGAAGAAGCGGGTGAGCGCGGCGAGGTGTTGCTGGTACTTTTGGAACTCCGCGGCGAGGCCCGGCGACAGCTCGTGCATCTGCTCGATCAAGCCATCCAGGGAGGCTCCCTGCGCACCGGCCAGATCCCAGGCACCGGCCGGGCCAGACCGGCCGCCGGTCGCGTAGAAGTGCCGCCGCTCCGGCCGGAGCCGCTCCCAGGGCGGGTTGCCGACCACGAGATCGAACCCGCCGGCCCCCGGGCCGCTGTCCGGCAGGTCACGCGCCAGGGCCGGGAAGGCGAGGGGCCAGTGCAGGAAAGGGCCGGTGGCGGTGCCCGGGGGAGCGGTGCGGATCTGTCGGACCTTTCGCACCAGAGAATGGGAGGAAAGTCTCCGCAGCGCGGCGCGACGGGCCGCAGGGTCAGGGAGATCGCCGAGGCCCTGCAGGGACGCATACAGCCCCTCCGGGTGCTGGTACGCGTGGACCGTCGCGGGGGTCGGCGCTCCGCAGAACCACTGCAGGCACCACAGATCGGCCAGCAGCCGCCGCACGTGGGGTTCGCCGCCGGCCAGGGCGGGGGCCGCGGTCGACAGGGCGGCGGGCTGGCCGCGGCCCACCGGCGAGGGAGCGGCCGCGACCCAGCGCGGGCCCTGCGACCCGTCCACGGCCCGCAGGGCCGGCTGGCCGAGCCGGAGGACCGGCGCGCCGACCAGGGCGTCGCCGACCCGCAGGTGGCGCCCCAGCGCGGGGAGGGCCTGCTCCGGCGCGGCCGCGGCCAGCCAGAGGCTCGCACGGGCCAGGGCGACGGCCAGGGGGTCCCGATCCACGCCGTACAGGCAGGACTCGGCCACCAGGGACCGCCAGCTCGTCGGGAGCCGAGGGTGACGCGCGTGGCGGGGCGGGGAGCACCGCGCGTCCAGGGCCGCGCCGAGCTGCGCGAGGACCTCGAGCAAGAAGGCCCCGGCGCCCAGGGCGGGATCGAGCACCCGCAGACCGAGCAGGCGGGACGCATCGGCCCCGCACTCGGCGAGGAGCGGCCCGAGCGCCCGTCTCACGATCGCGGCCACGAGCTCCGGCGGAGTGAAGAAGGAGCCGCTGCCCTTGCGTTGTCGGGCGGCCACGACCACCTGGAGCTCGGCCGGGCCCGGCGCGTCCGGCGCATCCGGCGCGTCCGGCAGCAGGCTCAGCCCGAGCAGCTCCTCGTGGACTCCCCCGAGGGCCGCGAGGGGCAACGGCTCCTCCGCCGGGGTCGGGACGAGCTCCCGGACGGCCTGCGCGAGGAGCTCCCGCACCGCGGCGAGGTCGGCCGCGGCGAGAGCCGGGCCCCGGGGGACACCGGCGCGATGGCGATCGAGCAGGGACGCGCCGCAGAGCCGGCCGAGGGAGACGGACGGCAGCGAGGCCCGGGACAGCAGGCCGCGCGCCACCGCCTGGTCGAGGACGAGCTCACGCAGGACGAACGAGCACAGCGCCCGGTGCAGCGGCAGCAGGGAAGCGGCCCCCGGGGGGCGCTCGCCCGCGGCCGGGGGGCTCGCAGGCCAGCCCCCACCGGCCCGTGGCCGGCCGCGGACGATGATCGCCGCGGCCTGCTGCAGGAGGGACCGGCCCCGCACCCGGCGCGCGGTCACGCCGTCGCCCGGGAGCCGGGCCTCCTCCCCTGCCCCGCGACACGCTCGTGGGCTGCCGCGTCGCACCCGGTCCGCTCGCCGCTAGGAGTGGACCGGGAGCTCGGCGAGCTCCGCGTACTCGCCGAAGCCGGGCCCCTTCCAGCGGATGCGGGTCGGGACGAGCTCGACGAGCACGTAGTTGGGATCCTGCGCGTCCCGGAAGTGGCGGCCGACGCGGGGGTTGAGCGCCAGCAGCCGGCTCTTCTCCGCCGGGCCGCCAGCGGTCTGGATCCGGCCCTCGATGCGCAGGTGCACTCCTTCGGGGGAGAGGAAGCACACCTCGACCCGGGGGTTCTCCGCGAACTCCCGCAGCTTGCCGCTACAGGCCCAGGTGGAGCTCCACAGCCGCCCCTCCTCGGTCATCACGAAGGCCATCGGGCGCACCCGCGGCTGGTCCTGCCACACCGAGGCCACGTAGCCGTGGCCCGCGGCGGTGACGATCTGACGGACTCGCTCCCAGCTCATCCTGCCTCCTCGTCGATGGGGGTACGGGCGGGCCGGTCTCCCGGACCCGTCCTCAGGCGGATCGGCTCGCCCTCCCAGTCCACGAGGACCGCCCCCTCCTGCTCGAGCAGGTCGAGATAGGCCAACGTCTCGGAGAGGGCGAGGAAGAGGTTCAGGGGGTCGGTCTGGGGGAACACGGCCCGCGCCAGCCCGTAGGGGGTCGCGCTCGCCGGGCTCAGCCGCCGGCGGAAGAGCAGGCCGCGACGCCGGGTGAACTCGCGGTAGCGGGCGATCAGGGCTCGCGGATCCGTGATGAGCGGGCCGTGCCCGGGGTGGGCGCTGGTCAGGGGCCGGGCGGCGACGCGGTCCAGGGAGTCGAGGAAGCGCAGCAGGCTCGGCGTCCTTCGCCAGGCGTGATCCGGCTCGAGGTGCAGCAGCGGGTTGGGGGTGATCCCCGGCAGCAGGGTGTCCCCGGAGAACAGGACGCCGCTGGTCCGGTCGAAGAAGCAGAGACCGTCGGGGCTGTGCCCGGGGGTGGCCAGGACCTCGAGCGCGAACCCCTCCCCGGGGAGGGTCTCCCCGCCCCACCAGCGCTCGAGGTGGACGCCGGTCGCGTCCGGATCGGCCAGCTCCTGGCCGCGCTCGAGATACCCCAGGGCCGCGCCGGCCTCGGCCTCCGGCATCCCGCAGCGGCGCAGGTAACCACGCAGCTCCGCCCGGAAGGCGGGGGTGGTGGGTTCCAGCAGGCTGCTCCGCGCGTGCAGACAGACGGTCGCCCCGTTCAGCCGCGCCAGGGCGAAGGCCGCGCCCGCGTGGTCGAGATGGCCATGGGTCAGCAGGATCCGTCCGATATCCGCAGGGCGCCGACCGATCCGGGCCAGGCCCTCGACCAGCGCGGCCTGGGCCGGCGGCCAGCGCAGGCCCGGATCGATCAGGATCGGGGGGGATCCCTCGAGCAGGTAGGCGTTGACGTCCCCCACCGGGAAGGGCGTGGGCAGGGGAAGCGTGTGGACTCCTCGCATCGTGCCTCGATCGGGCCGCCGGAGCCCGCCGGACGGCCGGCTGCCGCGGCGGCGCGGCTTACCTGCACCCTATAGCACAGGATTCCGCGATCCGGCGGCCGGAGAGTCGTCGTTCGGGTGCCACGCGGGGGGTCACCCCGGGGATCGGTGCTGCGAGGCGGCGCAGGAGGCCAACGGCTTCGAGCGCGCGGTCGCCGCGGCCGGCCGGTGGGCCGGGGCGTGAGGAGCGCAGCCTCCAGCCGGGGTGCCCGGCCGACGTGGTCGAGACGAGGAGGGGCCTCGATGCCCCGCTTGCACCGGCCTGGCCCTTCCCGGGCCATTGATCCCGCTCGGGCGCCTCGCTATCGTTCGACCCGCAGCCACATCAGCGACTGCTCTGGATCAGGAGAACGAAACCATGACTTCGGATCAGCGGCTCGGGCTCGGGAAGACCCTCTTCGTGACGATGCTCCTCCTCCTGGGGCTCGCGCCCCTCGCGATCGGCTCCGGGTGCGCCGGCAGCAGCGAGGGCGCCGGCGAGGGGGAGGGGGAGGGGGAGGGCGGCGGCGAAGGGGAGGGCGAGGGCGCCGGGCAGTGCACCGATCAGTGCGCGGGGGGCGCGACCCGCTGCGTCGGCTCCGCGACGCAGAGCTGCACCCTGGGCGCCGACGGCTGCCGCAAGTGGGGGGAGCCCCGGGCCTGCGGCGCGGGCCAGACCTGCTCTCAGGGTAAGTGCAGCGCGTCCACGACCTGCCGCAACGACTGCCGGCAGGGCGCGACCGAGTGCGACGGCCGGGGCCTACGCACCTGCGGCGACGCGGACGCCAACGGCTGCACCGAGTGGTCGGCGACCACCGCCTGTCCGGCCGGGCAGGCCTGCTCCGCGGGGCGCTGCGTCGCGGAGGGGTCCTGCCAGAGCGAGTGCCGGACCAAGGAGCGGGGCTGCGACGGCGACAAGGTGCGGGAGTGCCTCGACGCGGATGGCAACGGGTGCGCCGAGTGGCAGCCCGCGGTGGCCTGCCCCGCAGGCCAGACCTGTCGGGACGGGGCCTGCGCCGCGGCGTGCCAGAACGTCTGTCGCCTCGGCGAGAAGCGCTGCGGCGCGGCGGGGGTCGAGGAGTGCCTGGCGCCGGACGCGACCAACGCTTGCACCCACTGGGGCGCCGCGGTCGCCTGCCCGGCGGGGCAGGCCTGCTCCAACGGCCGGTGCGCGGCCGAGTGCCAGGACGAGTGCACCCGCGGCGAGGCGCGCTGCAGCTCCGGCGGGCTGCAGACCTGCGGCCAGACCGATGCGGACGCCTGCACCGACTGGGGTGAGGCCCGGGCCTGCGCGGCTGGCCAGGAGTGCCAGGACGGCAAGTGCATCCAGGTCTGCCAGGACGAGTGCCGGGCCGGGGAGCGCTCCTGCGCCGGTCCCGGCGTCCGGGAGTGCGGCAACGTCGACGACGACCGCTGCACCGAGTGGAAGCCGACCGAGGAGTGCCCCGCGGGCCAGACCTGCACCGAGGGCGCGTGCAAGGACCAGGGTGAGGCCTGCCAGAACGACTGCGCCGACGGGCAGGCCCGCTGCTCGGGCAACGCCGCGCGTCAGACCTGCGGCAACGTCGACGCCGATGCGTGCCTCGACTGGAGCGAGGCCGAGCCCTGTCCCGCGGGCCAGCGGTGCTCCGGCGACGGCGTCTGCGCCGACTCGAGCGGCTGCGCGTCCGACGAGGACTGCGGTGCGGGCAAGTACTGCCAGGAGGGCCAGTGCGCCGCTGATTGCCCCCAGCCGGGCTGCGCGGCCGGGCAGGTGTGCGACGCTGCGACGGGCCGCTGCATCGGCGGCTGCGAGACCGATTTCGACTGCCCCATCGGCGAGTTCTGCGACGGCGCCACCCGGGCGTGCACCACGGAGTGCGCGAGCGACGCCGAGTGCGCGCTCGGCTCCTTCTGCGACGAGATCGATGGCCGCTGCATCGAGGGCTGCGAGAGCGATTTCGATTGTGCTTTCGGGATGTTCTGCAAAGACGGCACCTGCGACGTCGAGTGCACCGAGGACGGAGACTGCACCGGCGGTCAGACCTGCAACGTCGTGGACGGTCGCTGCGTGGGCGGCGGCTGCACCTCGGACTACGACTGCCCCTTCGGCGAGTACTGCTCCGGTGGGAACTGCGCGGCGGACTGCTTCACCGACGACGACTGCAGCGGCGACCAGGTCTGCGATGCGGTGAACGGCCGCTGCACCTTGCCCGAGGGGAGCTGCGCCTCGGACCAGGACTGCTACTGGGGCGAGTTCTGTGACAGCGGGACCTGCCGGACCCAGTGCATCGACGACCTGGACTGCTTGATCGGCCTGCGCTGCGACGTGGCCAGCGGGCGCTGCATCGCGGGCTGCACCAGCGACGCGGACTGCGAGGCGGGGCAGGTCTGCGAGGTCGCGACTGGCGCCTGCGTCGAGGACGGGGGAGGGGTGGGCGGCTGCACCACCGACTGGGATTGCCCGGTCGGCGAGTACTGCAGCGGGGGAATTTGCGATTTCGACTGCTTCGAGGACGGGGACTGCGCGGCAGGCCAGGTCTGTGACGTCGACTACGGACGGTGCGAGGACGGCGGGACCGGCGGCTGCGCCTCCGACTGGGATTGCCCGGTCGGCGAGTACTGCAGCGGGGGAATTTGCGATTTCGACTGCATCGAGGACGGCGATTGCCTCGGCGGGCAGGTCTGCGACACCGGCTATGGCAAGTGCGTCGACGACAGCGGCTGCACCAATGACTACGAGTGCGACTACGGGATGTACTGCCGCGCCGGCGAGTGTGACGTCGACTGCACCGAGGACGGGGACTGCGCCGACGGCGAGGTCTGCGACCTCGGCAACGGCCGTTGCGTGGCGGGCGACCCGGGCTGCACGAGCGACGACGACTGCGAGTACGGAATGTACTGCGGTGACGACGGCGAGTGTGACTTCGACTGCCTGTCCGACGACGACTGCGCCGAGGAGGAGTTCTGCGACGAGAACGGTCGCTGCGTCTGGTAACCCCCTGGATCGCCCTATCTTCTGCCGTTGATGAGGGCTCCCTCGCAAGTCGCCCACCGCTCCGGAGCGCGGTGGTCCACTCGCCGCCTCCGCACCAGCCAGCCCCGCGATCAAGGAGCTGAGCACGGTAGCCGCGCACGCCGGAGGCCGCCCGCCGGACAGCGGGCGCAGCAGCGCATCTTGCCTGCACCCCAGGGCACCGGACTCTGCTACCATGCCCTCCAGTGTGCCGGTCAGGAGCACACCCCATCCCGAGGAGGACACGGTGCACAAGCTCAACCTCTTGATTTCAGCGATGCTTCTCTGTTCCACCCTCGCCTGCGGCGGGGACTCGGATCACCGCAGCGGTGGCGACGAGGGCGAGGGCGAGGGCGAGGGCAGCGAGGGTGAGGGCGAGGGCAGCGAGGGTGAGGGCGAGGGCAGCGAGGGTGAGGGCGAGGGCAGCGAGGGCGAGGGTGCGGAGGGCGAGGGTGCGGAGGGCGAGGGCAGCGCGACGGACGCGGAGCAGGCCTGCCGGACCATGAACCAGAGCTTTTGCGAGAAGCTGTACGGTTGCTTCGAGCCCGGGGAGCTGGCCGAGCTGGAGCAGGCCCTCGGCTTCACGGACGCCGCGAGCTGCGCCGCCGCAGCCAGCGAAAAGGACTGCCCGGCCCTGGGTGCGGCCGTGACCGCGGGACGCGTGACCTATGACGCCGCCCGCCTCGCCGCGTGCGGTGCGGCCTTCACCGCGAGCCAGTGCGGCGAGACCCTGGTGGACTTCCTGACCATCGTCGAGGAGCTGGAGGCGTGCGAGGCGGTCTTCGTCGGCCAGCAGGACAAGCTCGAAAGCTGCAGCCTGAGCGAGGAGTGCCGGGAGGAGAACGCCTCCTGCATCGGCACGGGGAGCCAGGGCGTCTGCACCGGCGCGCTCCGGGGCGACGCGTACGAGCAGGAGTGCACCGCGGACACCGCCAACGAGTGCGCGGGGCTGATCTGCCTGACCCTCAAGGAAAACCAGCAGAGCAAGTCCGGGATCTGCTCGGCGCGCTGCTCGAGCGGCAGCCAGTGCGGCGAGGGCGGCCGGTGCGTCCGGCTCGGCGAGGACATGGTGATCTGCCTTAGCTCCTGCGAGCAGGAAGGGGACTGCGCCAGCGGATTCGCCTGTGTCCCGATCCTCGCGGACGGCACCAAGGCCTGCTTCGTCACCCTCCCCGAATAGTGCTTTGGGACCACGAAACGTACCAGCAGCCAGAGCATGACGCCCGACTCTTCCTGGTGGCATCCAGCCGCTGCGGGGTGGCGGCCGAGCGCCGCGTCGGTCGGAGCTCAGCCGAAGATCAGGAAGTAATGGTAGGGCAGGAAGTCATGCTCCGCGAGGAGCCGCAGCCCCGCCGCCTCGGCGGCTTCGATCACCGTCTGCCGATCCACGAGGTGCTCCGGCGGGGGCCCGACGGGCTGCTCCCGGCGGTGGAAGTCGATGATCGCGACTCGCCCCCCGGGACGCAGGCAACGACGGAGCCTGGCCAGATAGTCCCCCCCATCCGCAATGTGATGATACGAGGTGACCAGCAAGGCGAGGTCCGCGCTCCCCGGCGGCAGCAGCGGGTCGCCGGCCAGGCCCAGCACCGGGGTCACCTGCCCGAGGCCGGCCTGCTCCAGCCGATCCCGCACCAGGGCCAGCAGCCGCGGCTCCACCTCGACCGCGTAGACCCGCCCCGTCTCGCCCACGACCGCCGCGAGGCGCCGGGTCCAGACGCCGGCTCCCGGGCCGACCTCGATGACGACTGCGCCGGGCCCCAGGCCGAGCCGGGCGATGACCTCGTCGGGCTGCTGCCACGCCAGGCGCTCGGGATCCTCGAGCCGGCGGACGTAGCGTTCGAAGTCGAGAGGGTTGCCGTGCTGGTCGCGGCCATGGGCCGCATCGTGGCTGGTCGCGTCGTGCCCGGCCGTGGGGAGGGGCTCACCCTCCGGGGCTTGCCGGGGCAGGTCGGGCTGCTGCGCAATGCTCACGGGCTGTCCTCCTGTCCGGCCGGTCGCCGGACGATCACTCTTCATCCAGAGACGCCACGCGGCGCGGCGTCGCGTCCGGCGCCCCTACTCGGCACGGGGACCGCCACGCGCCACCAGCCAGGGAGCCCTTGCCCATGCCCGAGCTGATCGCGGTCCACAACCGGGACGGCGTCGAGGTGCTGGCCGCGCTGGCGGACGGCTCCGTCGACCTCGTCGTCGCGGACCCCCCGTACGGGCTCGGCAAGGACTACGGCAACCCGTCCGATCACATGGCCCTGGCGGAGTACCTCACCTGGATCGACGGCTGGGCCGGCGTCGCCCAGCAGAAGCTGAAGAGCTCCGGGCTGCTGTACGTCTTCCAGACCTGGCGCCGCTCGCCCGAGGTCTTCGCGCTGCTCAAGCGGCGGTTCACGATGATCAACGAGATCATCTGGGACCGCAAGGTGCCCAGCATGGGTGGGTCGACGCGCCGGTTCTCCTCGGTCCACGACAACATCGGCGTCTTCGCCCGGAGCAACCGCCACTACTTCGACCTCGATGCGGTCCGCATCCCCTACGACGCGGCCACCAAGAAGGCGCGCTCCCGGAGCCTCTTCGTCGGCAGCAAGTGGCTGGAGCTCGGCTACAACCCCAAGGACGTCTGGTCGATCTCCCGGCTGCACGCGCTCCACCGCGAGCGGCTCCCCCACCCGACCCAGAAACCCCGGGAGCTCATCGAGCGGATCGTGCTGTCGAGCTGCCCGCCGGGCGGGCTGGTGGTGGACCCCTTCGCGGGCACGGGCACGACGGCCGAGGTGTGCGCCCGCCACCTCCGGCGCGCCATCGTCGCGGAGCTCAACCCCGCGTACTGCGACCTCATCCGGCAGCGGCTGGCCGCGCTCGGCTGAGCAGGGACGCGGCCCCGGTCGCCCCGGCCGCCAGCCCCCGGCCGGCGCCCGCCCCCCCTCTTTCAGCGCGGCACCGGGTCGCCCCCGTCCAGCCGGGCGCCCAGCTCCTGCACGAGCCGCTTGAAGGTCTCCCCCCGCTCCTCGTAGCAGGAGAACATGTCGAAGGAGGAGCACCCCGGGCTGAGCAGCACGACGTCGCCGGGCCGGGCTGCGGCCTGGCAGGCCCCGACCGCCTCCGCGAACGTCGTGGCGTGCCGGACCTGCACCGCCGTGGGCGCGCCGGTGCGCGCGGACAGGGCCTGCGCGAGTCGTGGAGCCAAAGGACCGGTCAGGACAACGGAGTGGCACTTACGAACGATCGCGTCGGCCCACTCCTCGAGACCGAGCCCCTTGTCGATGCCCCCCGCGAGGAGCACCACGGGCCGGGTCATGGCCTGCAGGCCGGCCAGGGCAGCGTGGGGGCTGGTGGCCTTGGAGTCGTTGATCCACGCGACCCCGTCCAGGGTGCCGGCCGGCTCGAGGCGGTGCGGTAGGCTCGCAAAGGAGGTCAGGGCGCGGCCGACGGTCGCGGGTGCGATCCCGAGGGCCAGCCCGGCCGCGGCCGCGGCGACCAGGTTCTCGGTGTTGTGCGCGCCGAGTAGTGGAGAGGCCGCCCGTGGGAAGAGCGGCTGCTCGGTCCCACCCTGGCGGGCCACGAGCCACCCCTCTTCGAGGCCGACTCCGCCCGGAGCCGGGCCGCGGGAAGAGAACCCGACCTGCGACACCGCGGGCGGCAGGCGTCCGACCTGCGCCCGGATCGTGGGGTCGTCGAGGGAGAGGACGGCGGTGTCTCCCCTCCCCTGCCGGGCGAAGACGCGCAGCTTGGCGTCGACGTAGGCCGCGAAGCTGCCGTGGTAGTCGAGGTGATCCTCGGCGAGGTTCAGCAGCACGGCCACCCGGGGTCGGAAGGCGAGGGTGTGCAGCAACTGGAAGCAGCTCACCTCGACCACCAGCACCCCCTCCGGGGGGACCGTCTCCACGCCGTCGCACAGCGGGCGCCCGATGTTGCCGAGCACGAGGCTGGGCCGACCGGCCCCTTCCACGACCGCGCCGACCAGGGAGGTGGTGGTCGTCTTGCCGTCGGTGCCGGTGATCGCCACCAGAGGGGCCCGGGCCGCCCGGTAGCCGAGCTCGATCTCGCCCCAGACGGGCAGCCCGCTGGCCCCGATCTCCTGCCAGAGGGGCGCGGCCGGGGGGATGCCCGGGGAGACCACCACCAGCTCGGCGCCCGTGAGGTCGTTGCGTCCGGTCACCAGCCGCACCGCCGGGTGCAGCCGGGCCAGCCCTTCGCCGAGCTGCGCCTCCGGCTTCCGGTCGGACAGCAGCACTTGGGCTCCGGCCCGGGCCAGCAGGTTGGCCGCGGCGATCCCCGAGCGGGCCGCGCCGAGCACGGCCACGGCCTTGCCCTGCAGCCCGGCGAGGCCGGCGAGCTCCGGCGGGAGGCTCACGGGGCCACCTCTTCGGCCGCGAAGCGGTCGGCCATGCGGAAGAAGTCGTCGCCACCGAAGAGCGCGACCACGTCCCCGGGCTGGACCTGCTCCCGCAGCACCGCGGGGATCTCCTCGGTGGTGGCGACGTGGGTGACGTGCTGCCCGAGCGCCCGGCAACGGTCGACGAGGTAGCCGTCGTCGATGCCGGGGATCGGGTCCTCGCCCGCGGTGTAGAGGTTCGTGAGGATGACCCGGTCCGCGGCAGCGAAGGCCTGGGCGTACTCGTCGCCGAGGTACTTCAGCAAGGTATAGCGGTACGGCTTGTAGACCACGAACAGCCGCCCGGGGCCGAGGCGACGGGCGGCCTTGAGCACCTTGCGCATCCCGTTGGGGTGAGAGAGGTAGTCCTTCACCAGGGTCGCGCCGCGGCAGGGGACCACGGTGAAGCGGTTCTCCAGCCCCCGGCAGCGGGCGAGCCCGCGCCGGAGCGCGTCCACGTCGACGCCGAGCTGCAAGGCCATGGTCGCAGCGGCGAGCGCGTTCTCGACGTTGTACTCGCCGGGGAGGGCGAGGGTGAAGCGCCCCAGATCCTCGCCCCGGCGGCCGAGCGAGAAGGACACCGTGCGGGCGTCCGCGACCAGGTCGTGGGCCTGGAAGGCGGCCGAGAGGCCCACGCCGCAGCCGACGTAGCCGTGCCCGAGGCGGGTGGCGAGGTCCGCGACGCCCGGGCAGCCGACGTTGAGGACCAGCTCCCGGAGCCGCGGGTTGCCGTCGACGAAGCGAGCCGCGGTGCCGACGATATCATCCAACCCACCGTAATAATTGAGGTGATCGAGTTCGAGGTTGTTCACCACGACGTGGTCCGGCTGCACCAGCAGGTGCGAGCCGTCGCTCTCGTCCACCTCGGCGACGAGCAGCCGGCCCCCGCCGAGCCGGGCATTGGTACCATAGTCCAGGAGCAGCCCGCCGACGTAGAAGCCCGGGGCACGCCCGGCCTCGTCGAGGATGCAGGTCAGCAGGGCCGCGACGGTCCCCTTGCCGTGGGTCCCGATGACGCCGACGGACTCCCGATCCCGCAGCAGCTCCTCGAGCACCGCGGCCCGGTGGACCAGGGGGATGCCGAAATCCTGCGCGGCCAGGCGCTCGGGATTGTCCGTCGGGATCGCCGTGCTGTAGACCACCCGATCGACCTCCCGCAGGTGGGCGGGGTCGTGGCCGATGTGCACCGTGATCCCCTCGGCCCGCAAGGCCCGGGTGATGGACGACTCCTTGACGTCGGAGCCGCTGACCCGGTGGCCGCCGAGGTGCAGCAGCCGGGCGATGCCCGAGACGCCGATGCCGCCGATGCCGATCAGGTGGATGCGCTCTGCCGATTCCGCCACGCGGCCTCCTCTGCCAGGGGTCTGGCCGGGCCCGGACGAGGCCCGGCCCGCGGCTGCTGGCGGCTCGTTGTCTAATCCGCTTCGGCGCCCGCGTCAACGGCCCCGGCGACGCGCACGGTCGCACCGGGGTGCCGGGAGAAGAGGCCCTGCACCCGGTCGAGCCAGACGTAGACCACCGGCGTCGCGAAGAGGGTGATGAGCTGGGAGAAGAGGAGCCCACCGACCACCGCCAGCCCGAGGGGCTGCCGCGCCTCCCCGCCCGCGCCCCAGCCGAGCGCGATGGGCAGGGTCCCCATGATCGCCGCGAAGGTGGTCATCATGATGGGCCGGAAGCGGATCAGCGAGGCCTCGAAGATGGCGTCGGACGCGGACAGGCCCCGCTCGGTGCGGGCGGTGATGGCGAAATCGACCATCATGATCCCGTTCTTCTTCACCAGCCCCACGAGCATGATCATCCCGACGAAGGCGTAGACCGACAGCTCGACGTCGAAGAGCCAGAGGGTCAGCAACGCGCCGAAGCCGGCGAAGGGTAAGGCCGACAGGATGGTGATCGGGTGCAGGAAGCTCTCGTAGAGGATCCCCAGCACCAGATAGATCACGAAGATCGCCAGGAGCAGGAGCCACCCGAGCCCCTCCAGGGAGGACTGGAAGGCCTCGGCCGTGCCCTGGAAGCTGGTGACCAGCTCAGCGGGCACCGTCTCCCGGGCGAGGGCCTCGACCCGCGCGGTCGCCTGGCCGAGGGAGACTCCCGGCCGCGGGTTGAAGGACAGGGTCACGGAGGGGAGCTGCCCCGAGTGGTTCACCGACTGGGGGCCGAGCCCCCGGGTGATGCGGACCACTGCGTCGAGGGGCACCAGCTCGCCGCTGGCCGACCGCAGGTGCAGCAGGGAGAGCTGCTCGGGGGCCTGCTGGTGCTCGGGCAGCAGCTCGAGCAGCACCGCGTAGGTGTTGTCGGCCGCATAGATCGTCGAGACCTGCCGCGTGCCGAGGGCGTCGTACAGGGCGCTCTCGATGGCCTCCGGGGTCAGCCCGAGGCGCGCCGCCCGGTCCCGGAGGATCGCGACCTCGACCGTCGGGTTGCTGAGCTGGAGATCGGAGGTCACGTCCTGCAACTCGGGGACCGCGGCCAGGCGTCGCTCCAGCTCGCCCGCCGCCTGGTAGAGGACCTTGGTCTCCGAGCCCTGCAGGGTGAACTGGTACTCGCTCTTGGTCGACCGCGTGCCGATCCGGATCGGGGGCGGCGCGGACGGGAAGGCCCGGATCCCGGGGACACCGGCGAGCTGGCCGCGGAGCTGCTGGACGATCTCCTGGGAGGAGAGCTCCCGCTCGGCGCGCGGCACCAGCCGCAAGAAGAACATCCCGACGTTGAGCCCGCTGGAGCCGCCACGCGCCCCGGAGTTGGCCATGAAGGCCTCGACGTTGGGGTTGCGGCGGAGCACCTCGGTCAGCTTCTCGGTGTTGGCGATCATCGCGTGGTGCGAGACTCCCTCCGGCCCCTCGGTGCCGATGCTGATGGCGCCCGTGTCCTCGCTGGGGAGGAAGCCCTTGGGCATGATCCAGCCGAGCCAGGCCGTGCCACCGAAGGTGAGCAGCAGCAGCCCCGCGGTGATCACCCGGTGGCGGAGGGTCCAGGTGAGCAGCACCCGGTAGGCGGCCAGCGCGAGATCGAACAGCCGCTCCGTGGCCTGGAACACCGCGCCGGGCTGCCGTCGCGGCGGGCGCAGGAAGCGACTGCAGAGCATGGGCGTCAAGGTCAGGGAGACCACCCCCGAGAGCAGCACGGCCAGCCCGATGGTCACGGCGAACTCGTGGAACAGCCGCCCGAGCAGCCCCCCGAGGAAGAGCACGGGGAGGAAGACCGCGGCCAGGGAGACCGTCATGGAGACGATGGTGAAGGCCACCTCCCGTGAGCCGTCGAGGGCCGCCTGCCAGGGCGATTTGCCCATCTCCAGGTGACGGTGGATGTTCTCGAGCATGACGATGGCGTCGTCGACGACGAAGCCCGTGGAGAGGGCGAGGGCCATGAGCGACAGGTTGTCGAGGCTGTATCCCAGCAGGTGCATCCCGGCCAGGGTGCCGAGCAGGGAGGTCGGCAGGGCGAGGCTGGGGATCACCGTCGCGGTGACCCGGCGCAAGAACAGGAAGATCACCAGCACCACCAGGGCCAGGGTGATCCCCAGGGTGATCTGCATGTCGTCGACCGACTCCCGGATCGACTGGGAGCGGTCGAACAGGACGTGCATCGCGACCGACGCGGGCAAGGTCCGCTGGACCTCTGGCAGCAGCTTGCGGATCGCCGAGGCGACCTTCACGGTGTTGGTCCCGGGCTGCCGCTGGACCGCGAGCATGATCGACCGGGCCACCTGCCCCCGATGGACGAACCAGGACAAGGCCCGGTCGTTCTCGACGCTGTCGCTGACCTCGCCGAGCTCGCCCAGGCGCACGGGCGCACCGTTGCGCCAGACGACGACCAGCTCCCGGAACGCGGCCGCCTCCCTGAGCTGACCACCGGTCTGCACCGTGAAGGCCCGCGTCGGCCCGAAGAGGGAGCCCGTGGGTAGGTTGGGGTTCCCCGCCTGCAAGGCCCGGGTCACCTCGTCGATGCCGATCCCCCGCGCCAACAGCTTGCGCGGGTCGAGCTGGATGCGGACCGCGTACTTCTTGGCGCCGAGCACCCGCACCTGGGCGACGCCCGAGACCGTGGAGATCTGCGGAGCGATGCGGTTCTCGCCGTACTCGGAGAGCACGGAGGGCTCGAGGGTCTCGGAGGTGAGGCCGATGAAGAGGATCGGGGAATCGGCCGGGTTGAGCTTGCTGAAGGTCGGCAGGCTCGGCATGTCCTTGGGCAACAGCCGGGAGGCGCGGGAGATCTCGGCCTGGACGTCCTGCGCGGCCGAGTCGATGTCCCGCTCGAGGGAGAACTGCAGGGTGATCTCGGTGTTGCCGAGGGTCGAGGAGGAGCTCAGGGAGTCGAGGCCCGCGATGGTCGAGAACTGCCGCTCCAGGGGGACCGCGATGGCCGAGGCCATGGTCTCGGGAGAGGCCCCCGGCAAGGAGGCACGCACCGAGATCGTGGGGAAGTCGACGTTGGGCAGATCGGACACGGGGAGCTGGCGGTAGGCGAACAGCCCGAAGATCACGAGGCCGAACACCAGCAGGGTGGTGGCCACGGGCCGCCGGATGAAGGGCGCGGCGACGTTCATCTGCCCCGGCCCCCGGCCGCCTCCAGGACCTGCACCGCCACGCCGGGCCGCAGCCGCAAGAAGCCGTCGGTGACGACGACCTCTCCGGCCGCGACCCGCTCCGGGACGGCGGTGCGCCCGCCCTCGCTCAGGCCCGGCTGGACCGGCCGCAGCTCCACCTTGCCGTCCGCGACCACGTAGACGAAGCTGCCGGCCTGGCCCTGCTGGACCGCGATCTCGGGCACGGTCACGAGCTGCCGCAGCCAGGCCAGGCCGAGCCGGACGTCGACCGCGAGGCCGGGCCACAGCCGCCCCTCCTCGTTGGCGAAGGTCGCCTTGACGACCACCGTGGCGCTCGTCCGGTCGACGCTGGGATCGATGAACCCGACCTCGCCCGTGAGGGGAGCCTCCGCCGCGCCCGGGACGCGGGCGGTGACGGTCAGCTCCCCCGCGGCCAGACCTTGCCGCAGCTCGCCGAGCAGGGTCTCCGGGAGGGCGAACGCGACCTCGACGGGGTGGAGCTGCTGGATCGTGACCAAAGGACCATCTCCAGCTCGAACAACATTCCCTTCGTCCACCTGGAGCTGGCCCGCCCGGCCCGTCAGGGGGGAGTGGATCCGACAGTAGGAGAGCTGCAGCCGGGCCGCCTGCAGGTTGGCCTCGCCGCCCTGGACCGCGGCCTCGAGCACGGAGACCTGGGTCAGGAGCTGCTCGTGCCGCTCCCGCGCGACGTAGTCCTTTTCGACCAGCGCGGCGTAGCGGGCCTCCTCCGTGCGGGCCTGCTGCAACTGGGCCCGGTCCCGCTGCAACGCGGCCTCGGCCTGCCGCACTGCCGCGGCGTAGGGCCGGGGATCGATGACGAACAGCAAGGCCCCCTGCTGGACGTCCTGCCCCTCGCGGAAGGCCACCTGCTGCAGCAGCCCCCCGACCTGCGGGCGAATCGCGACCACGGCCGGCGACTCGACGATCCCGACCGCGGCGAAGCTGCGCTGCAGGTCCTCGACGCGCGCCGCCTCGACGTGCACCGGCGGCGCCGGCCCGCCGCGCTTGGCACCGGCGCCGCCGGGTGCTGACGCGCCGGGCGCGCCCGGGTCGGCCGAGCAGCCGACCGCGCACATCACCAGGGGCAGCAGGAAGACGAGCCGCCTCATGGCGCCACCTCCTCGGGTGTGGCGGCCAGGGGCGCGGCCGCCAGCGACGAGCCGCGATCCCGGGCCAGCCGGGCGAGCGCGGTCAACCAGGCCCCCCGGGCCTCGATCTGGGTGCGGCGCGCCTCCTCCAGCGCGCTCTGCGCGGCGAGCAGCTCGAGGAGGCTGCCCGCGCCGGCCCGGAAGCGGCCGAGGGCCATCTCCACGGCCTGCTCGGAGGTCGCCAGCAGCTCGCGGCTGCCCGTCAGCCGGGCCGCGGCGAGGCGCAGCCCCTGCAAGCTGGCGAAGGCCTCGAGCGCGACCTGGGACCGCACCGCCTCCCATCGGGCCCGGGCCACCTCGACGGCGAGCCGGGCGCCCTCCTCCCGGGCCTGCTGGGAGCCGCCGCGGAGCAACGGCCAGCGGAAGGTCAGGGTGAGCCCCCCGGCGAGCAGGTCCCCTTCCGGCTCGAGCAGATGGGTCGGCAGGAGGCTCCCCCCGAGGGCCAGGGAGGGCCGGCCCGCGGCCGCGGTGACCGCCAGGCGTGCCTCCGCCGCCCGCCAGGCGGCCTCGGCCGCCGCGAGCTCGGGGCGCTGGGCCACGGCCTCCGCCAGCACGGTCTCCACCTGCGCGGTGAGCGGACCGGCGTCGTCCAGGGGCGGCAAGGGGGGGAGCTCGAACGCGGCGGTCACCGGCAGCCCCGCGGCGCCGGCGAGCTGCGCCCGGCTGGTGAGGAGCTCCGCCTCGAGGGTGGCGAGCTGCAGCTCCACCCGCTGCAGGGAGGCCACCGCCTGCAGCTCCTCCGCGAGGGAGGTGATCCCGCTGCGCCGCCGCTGCTGGGCGGCCTCGACCGTGGCCCGGGCGAGGTCCCGCAAGGCGCGCTCCCCCTCCAGCAAGGCGGCCGCGGCCTGCTGCGCGTGGTAGCGCTGCGCGAGCAGGAGGATCCGGTCGCCGAGCAGGCTGGCGTGCGTCCACGAGGCCGCGAGCAGGGCCTGCCGGGCCACCTCCTCCTCTCCGGCGCGGCCGCCGCAGTCGAGGAGCAGCCAGCTCAGCTCGAGCCCCGCGGCCACCGAGGTGCGGGTGACGGGCGCGCCGCCGCTGCCGAGGCTACGGCTGGTGCCGAGGGTGGCGAGCGCATCGAGGGTGGGCCAGCGCCGGCCCTCGGTCTCCGCGAGGCTGGCGGCCGCGACCTGCGCCGCGAGCCAGGCCGCCCGGGTCTCGGGGTGGCGGGCGAGGCCGATCGCGAGGACCTCGGCGAGGGAGGCCGGCGCGGGCAGGGCCAGCCCGGAATCGGGAGCCCCGGGAAGCGGCTCGCGCGGGGGCAGCCAGGGCCGCGCCGGAGAGCTCGATCCCGAGAGCGCCCGGTGGCCCGGCACGCCGGCCGAGCCGCAACCGGCGAGCAGCAGCCCGAGCAAGAAGGGCAAGACCCAGCAGCCGCGACGGACGGAGACGAGGGGAGCGACCAGGTCGACGGGGAACCAGAGCGGAGCACCTGTCATCCTGAGCAACCTAGGATCGACGGGGACCTCGGTCAAGGCTACGCCGCCCGCTGGCGGCGCCAGGCCGCGAAGCGCTCGCCGAGGAGGATCAAGGAGGGCAAGGTGAGCAGGGAGGCGAGCAGGCAGCCCGTCATCCCCGCCACCGCAGCCATGCCCAGGGTCTGCAGGCCGAAGTGGTTGGCGCCGAAGAGCCCGGCGAAGCCGATGTTGGTGGTCAGGGTCGTGAGGAACATCGCGCCCCCGGTGTGGCGCAGGATGTACAGAAAGCCGTCGCCCTCCCGGTGGCCGAGCCGGTGGAGCAGGTGGATGCCGTTGTCCACGCCGAGTCCGATGAGCAAGGGGAAGATGACGACGTTGAAGAAGTTGAGCTTGATCCCGGCGAGGTAGAGGAAGCCGAGCACGCTGCAGGCGCCGAACAGGGGCGGAACGAGGACCAGCAGGGCGTGGTCGAGCCGGCGGAACTGCACGAGCAAGAGCACCAGGACCGCGACCAGCCCCAGGGAGATGGTCACCTTGCCGTCGTGCTGGATCGTCTCCACCGCCTCGGGCAGGACGAAGTAGGCCGCGGCCACGGGGAAGGTCTGGTCGCCGAACTGCAGGTCCCAGAACGTCTGCTTCAGCCGGGAGGTGGTCTCGAAGCTGGTCTTGGACCCCTTGGCGCGGAACAGGACGAAGCGCCCGAGCTGGCCCTGCCGATCGCGGAACTGCTCCAGGACCCACTCCGGGAACTCCTCGGCCTTCACCGGCCCGGTGCGCAGGAACCGCAGTAGGCGGTCGAGCTGCTCCCGCTCCTTGCCCTGGAACAGGTTGATCTTGCGCTCGATCAGCCGCCGGGTCTCGCCGATCAGGGCCAGCTTCTGCTCCTGATCGCCGGGGACGTACTTCCAGAGGGAGATCACGTCCGGGTAGATGCGGGACTTGGCGTAACGCATCCACTCCACGGGATCGGGGTAGCGCGTGCGGATCGGCTGCAGCAACGCCGGCCACCGCTCCGGGTGCTCGATGTCCTCGGGCGGCAGGTCGATGATGGCCAAAAACGTGTCGTGGACCAGCCGGGTCTCCTCCAGGGTCTCGGTCAGGACCACCGCGGGCGCCACGTCGGAGTCCTGCCCCACCGCCTCGAGGTAGCGGTGCTTCTCCTCTTCCTTGTGGCCGACCGCAGCCCCGCGGCGGGCCGGAGCGCTGCCCGACCCGGCCGGGGCCACGCCCGGCGGGGTCGTCGGTGCCGTGGCGCTCGTCGCCGGCGCGGGCGCGGCCGGCACCTCGGCGGTCGGGGCCGCCGCCGCAGAGGTGACGGCCGGCGGCGCGACCGCCGGGGTCGCCTGGCGCACCTTGGCGCTGAGCTTGCTGAAGCTGTACTCGAAGCCGATGTCGGGGGTGCGGACGATCGCGAAGACGGCGCCGGCCAGGCTGACGACCACGATGCTCGCCGCCAGCCAGGTCGGCGGCTGCCAGGCGCCCAGGCGGGCGGAGCGCGCGGCGGCCTCCGGCGTGGCGTGGCGCGGCGGCCGCTGCCGCCCGGGGCGCACCCGCTCGAAGAGGAAGACCAGGGACGGGAAGACGACGAAGACGCAGAGGATCGACAGGGCGATGCCGATCGCGGCGATCAGCCCGAACTCGGAGAAGCCCCGGAAGTCGGCGAGGAGCAAGGTCGAGAACACGACGATGGTGGTCGTCGCCGCGGTGACGTTGGAGAGCCCGGTCTGCCGCAGGGCGACGGTCAGGGCCTCCCGGGCGTCGTGCCCGCGCCGTCGCTCCTCGTCGTAGCGGGCCATGCCGTGGATCGCGTAGTCGATGCCCATCCCGACGAGGATCGCGAAGATGAAGCTGCTGACGATGTTGAGGTGGCCGATGGTCACCTCGGTCACGCCGAGGGTCCACAGGATCGCCATCACGGTCGGCACGAGCACCAGCGGCACCGCGCGCGCCGAGCGGAAGAGCAGGCCGATGACCAGCATCAAGGCCAGCAGGCAGACGAGGGCCGAGGAGAAGATGTCCGACTGGATGCCGCCGATCTCGGCCTGCTTCTCCGCGTAGTCGCCCTTGAGCTCCACCTTCAGCTCGGGATGGAAGCGCGTCGGCTGCAGCTCCGCGATGAGCCGGCGGATCGCCTGCTCGAGCTCACGGGCCTGCTCGAGCTTGGTCGGCGGGAAGAAGGGCCGCACCTTGATAATGACCATCGTCCCATCGGGAGTACGAAGGTACTCGTCGATGTCGTACTCCTCGAAGCGCGCCGCGAGCCGGTCGAGCTCGGCCTGATCCGAGTCGCCACCGAGGGTCGCGGGGGCGTCCTCCCCCGCGGGCTGCGCGGCCCGGGCCGCGGCCGCGGCCTCCTGATCCCGCTGGTCGAACTCGTCGAGGGGGGGAGCCGAGCCGTCGTCCTCGTCGTCCGCCAGGTCCCCGCCACCCACGGACTCGGCCATGGAGCGCCGGACCTCGGTCTGGATCCGCTCCCGCACGCGGTCCCGTAGCTTGGTGAGGTCGGGGACGCTGACGTACATCAGCGCGTGGTCCTCGAAGTAGGTCCGGTCCCGGTGGAACTGGACCATCCCCACCCGGTCGCGCAGGGTGAGGCGGATCCGCTCGGCGAGCGCGGTCCCGAAGGCCACGTTCTGCTCGAAGCTCGGCGAGGAGATCGCGAGGATCATGTCGGACTGGGTGCCGAGGCGGTTCTCGATCTCTTGCAGGCGCTGCACGCTCGGCTTGCTGGGGGGGAGCAGGTCGGCCAGGTCGCTCTTGATCGTCAGCCGGGGGATCAGGAGAATCGCACCCGCGGTGAGCCCGAGCGAGAGGAGCAGGACGATCAGCGGGTGCCGGCCGACCCACTCCACCAGCGGCCGGATGCCCCCCCGCACCTGGGTCATCAGGAAACCACGCCTCATCGTGCCCTCACCTCGTCCCCCGGCCCGGCAGCCTCCCGGCCGGGCCGCGGCGGCAACATAGCACGGGAATCCGCGGACGTCCCTGGGGAGATGACCTACCCCCCACGACCGGCGCGCCGCGGGCAGGGAGCCGGGTCCGCGCCCGACGCCGGGCTGGACCGACGATCCCGCCTGCGGCTATGCTCCCGGACCGAGGGCGAGAGGGTCGACCGCCCGACGGAGGTCTCCCGACGATGCGCGAGCTCACGGTCATGGCCTACAACATCGAGAACATGCGCCAGATGTTCGCGGGGGACGAGCTCCTGCCCGAGCAGCGGCCGCGGGCGCAAGAACTCGCCGCGGAGATCGCGGCGGCCGCTCCCCACCTGCTCGGCATCGTCGAGGCCTCGGACCGGCGGGAGCACCACGAGGCCTTCCTTCGCCTGCCGCCCCTCGCGGACCTGGGCTACGAGATCCTCCAGGGCCAGCGACGACGGGGCCGGCAGGATCTGGTCCTTTATTACCGCCACCCCCTCGTCCCGCAGCACGTCGACGACGCCTACGGCTACTACGAAGACTGGCAGGAGGACATCGATCACGACGGCATCGTCGAGGTCTGCGGCTTCGAGCGACGGCCGCTGGAGGTCGAGTTCGGGCTGGCGGGCAGCGAGGCCCGGCTGCGGGTGATCCTCGTCGCGACGAAATCCAAGGGTGTGTTCTCGGTCCAGGACCTGCTCGGCCACCAGTACCGGGCGCTCGCCAACCGCAAGCGGCTCATGGCGCAGTGCAAGAAGCTGCGTCGCCGCGCCGACGACCTGCTCGCCCGGGACCCCGGCGCGGCCTTCCTGCTGTTCGGCGACTTCAACGACGACCCGGGCCTGGACAGCTACGAGCGGATGATGGGCGAGAGCGGGCTGGAGACGGTCGTGGGCAGCGTCTTCGAGCCCGAGAAGATCCTCCACGACGCCCTGTACCACCTGACCGCCGGGGGGAAGGAGATCTGGACCGCGACCTACCCGGACAAGATCGTCGACAACCACCTGCCCCACCGCGCCTGGCTCGACCACATCCTGCTCTCGCCGGGCCTGCTCGGCGGTGACGGCCTCCTGGGCTACCAGCGCAACTCGGGGGAGATCGGCCCGGAGCACCTGCCCGCGCCCGGCACGCCGGCCGTCTCGGACCACCGCTCGGTCCGCTGCCGGCTGACCCTCGCCGACAGCGCCGGCGAGCAGGCACCGCCGACTGAATGAGCCCTCATTCTCGGTTGCCCTCCCGTGACGCGTCGTGTTAGAACGAGGCCATCGATCGAACGGGGTCGAGCTTTCGACCCAGCCGGAGCTGGCCGGCCGCGGCGACCTCCCCTGCCCGGAATGAGGTGATCATGAGCGACTACAAAGTGGACCTGCGGGACATCCAGTTCGTTCTCCACGAGCAGGTGAAGATCACCGAGCTCGCGCGGTTCCCCCGGCTGGCCGAGTTCGACCGGGAGACCTACGACATCATGCTCAACGAGGCGGCCAAGCTCTGCACCGGTGTGCTCGGACCGCTCAACGGCATCATCGACAAGACCCACATCAAGTGGGAGCAGGGCGCGGTGACGGTCCCCCCCGAGCACGAGCAGGCCTGGGCCAAGTTCAAGGAGGGCGGCTGGGTCGGCACGACCATGCCCCCCGAGTGGGGCGGGCTGGGCCTGCCCTACACCTTCGACTCCCTGCTCAACGAGATCTTCTCCGGCGCGTCCTGCGCCTTCTCCATGACGCCCGGCCTGACCCGCGGGGCGGCCGCCCTGATCGCCTTCTTCGGCAGCGAGCCGCTCAAGCAGACCTACCTCGAGAAGATGGTCTCCGGCGAGTGGACCGGCACCATGTGCCTCACCGAGCCGCAGGCGGGCTCCGCGGTGGGCGACACCAAGTCGACGGCCGAGCCGGTGGCCGACACCGACCACTTCCTGATCCGGGGCACCAAGAGCTTCATCTCCGCGGGCGAGCACAACCTGGCCGAGAACATCATCCACATGGTGCTGGCCCGCCTGCCCGAGGCGCCGGCCGGCGTGAAGGGGCTGTCCCTGTTCCTCGTGCCCAAGCTCCGGCTGCAGGCCGACGGCACCCTGGTCCCCAACGACGTCTTCTGCTCGGGCGTCGAGGAGAAGATGGGGATCCACGGCTCCCCGACGTGCACCATCAACTTCGGCGACAACGACGACTGCCAGGGCTGGCTGGTGGGCGAGCCGCACCAGGGCATCCAGATCATGTTCCACATGATGAACGAGGCCCGGCTGGGCGTCGGCATCCAGGGCACCTCCCTGGCCAACGCCTCCTTGCAGGCGTCCCTCACCTACGCCCAGGAGCGGATCCAGGGCGTCGACCTGCGCGAGATGCGGGACGTCAACGCCAAGCGCGTGCCGATCATCGAGCACCCCGACATCCGCCTGCACCTGCTGCACATGCGGGCGATGAGCGAGGGGATGCGCGCCCTGGTGGCCAAGACCGCCATGTACGCCGACGTCGCCGAGCAGGCCGAGGGCAAGGAGAAGGACAACGCGCACTACTGCCTCGAGGTGCTGACACCCATCGTCAAGGCCTACTGCACGGACCAGGGCTTCCGGGTCACGGAGCGGGCGGTGCAGGTCCTCGGCGGCTACGGCTACTGCCGCGAGTACGGCGTGGAGCAGTACCTGCGCGACGCCAAGATCGGCTCGATCTACGAGGGCACCAACGGCATCCAGGCCCTCGACCTGGTCGGCCGCAAGATCGGCCGCAAGGGCGGCGCGATGTTCATGACGCTGCTGCTCGAGATGAATCGCAGCATCATGAAGTTCAAGAAAATCGAGATGTTGGCTGGATTCGCCGCCGCGCTCGACAAGGCCAAGAACACCCTCGCCGGGGTCACCCTGGACTTCGGCAAGAAGGGCCCCAGCGACATGTTCTACCCGGTGCTCAACGCCACGAGCTACCTGGAGCTGTTCGGCCACGTGGTGATCGCCTGGATGCTGCTGGAGCAGGCCGGGGCCGCGCTCGAGGGAATCGCCGCGCTCGACGCCCAGGGGGCGGGCCCCGAGCACCTCGACCGGCCCTTCTACGCCCGCAAGCTCGACAACGCCCGGTACTTCTTCGGCCGGGTCGTGCCCTTCGTCGAGCCCATGGCGGCCGTCATCCGCAGCGGCGAGAAGACCGCCCTGGAGACGACCTTCTGACCCTCCCGCCGGCGGCCGTGGCTCCCCTCCCCTTCCCTCCCCCTCCCCTCCCCCTCTCCCGGCAGAGCCCGCCGCCCCCCGCGGCGCGCGGAAAAACCCCCGCGCCCGGGTGAATCTCGGCTAGGATCCAGGCGTCCAACCGGATGGTCCACCGGGTCGTCGTGGGAGAACGGGGATGCCGAGCCTGAGCGAGCTGCGCCGAAGCCCTCTGCCCTGCCTGCTGAGCGCCTGCGCGCTGGGGAGCCTGCTGGCGAGCTGCGCCGGCAGCACCGAGCGCCTGGTGATGAAGGACACCGCCGCAGCCTCGGGACGCCTGGCGCGCCTCGACCTGCTGCCCGTGGACTTCTACGTCCAGCTCGACGACACGGACACGCCGACGGAGCGGGAGCGCCAGCAGGTCAACGCCGAGGTCAGCGCCTCCATCGAGACCTACCTGCGGCGCTTCCTCGAAGGGCAGGGCTACGCGCTCGGCAACCGGATCACCTGGGACGGCGCGTCCGGCGCGCACGGCTTCGTCGGCGGCCCGGAGATCCGCAACCTCGCCCTGGACATCCTCGACTTCGTCAACGCCGAGTCGTTGCCCGAGGGCGAGGACGCGCACGGCGCCTACGTCACCCCCGACCTGCTGCGCACCCTGGCCGCGGCCACCGGCGGCGACGCGGTGCTGTACGTCAACGGGAAGGCCTCCGTCGAGACCGACGACAAGAAGGCCCAGAAGGCCTTCGTGGCCATCTGCTGCTTCATCGCGGCCGCGGCCACCTTGCTGTTGATCTACTCGGGCTCCAAGAGCTCCAGCTCGAGCAGCGGGCGGGCCGTGCACGCGGGCCGGCCGGGCGGGCACCGGGTCCACGGCGGCCCGCCGGTGCGGCACGCGCCCCGGCACGTGCACCGCGGCCCCAATGTCCACGTCGGCTTCTACTCGCCGATCTTCATCCACAACAGCGGCCCGGCGGGCAGCGGCTACGTCGTCGAGCAGAGCCAGGAAGAGCGCGAGGAGCTGAGCGGCGACCGCCTCTGGATCTCCTTCACCCTGGTCCGCAGCAGCGACGGCCTCGTGCTCTGGCACGGGCGCAAGGTCCTGGACCTCTCGGCCACGGACGACGGCCTGCTGCACGAGACCATGGCCGAGCTGCTGCAGAGCTTCCCCGCACCCAGCGCCGGAGCGGCCGCGCCGACCTACTACCCGACCACGCCGGCGCCGGCCCCGGCGTCGTCCGGTGGGCCCCCCCAGGCCCCGGCCCCCACCGCGCCCTACTCGCCGCCGACCAACCTCCAGGCCCCCCCGAACTGAGCGACTCCGACCGCGCGGCTCACGCCCGGACGATCCCCATCGCCACCGCCCGGCGGGTGAGGCTCGCGGTGTCGTGGGCCTGCAGCTTGTCCATCAGGCTCTGGCGGTGCTTCTCCACGGTCTTCGGCGAGATCTGCAGGAGCAGGCCGGTCTCCCGGTTGGTGTAGCCCTCGGCGATGAGCTTGAGCACCTCACGCTCCCGCAAGGTGAGCACCTCCAGGGGTGGGGGCAGCTCGCCGGACAGGTCGTCGAAGAGGTCCTCCCCGTTTCCGACCCGACGCACGCCGTCCTGCAGCCGGAGGAGGTCCACGCCCTTGACCAGGTAGCCCGAGGCCCCGGCGGCCCGGGCCTGGGCCACGGACGCGCCGTCGTCGTGCATGGAGAGGATCAGCACCCGGGTCGCGGGGCAGCTCGCCCGGATCCGGGCCGTCGCCTCCAGGCCGCCGAGCAGGGGGAGCGAAAGGTCCAACAAGACCACGGATGGCTGGTACTTTTGACACAGCTCCACCGCGGTCAGGCCATCTCCGGCCTCGGCCACGACCTCGATATCGGGGACCGCGGAGAGCAAGGCCACCAGGCCCGAGCGGACGATGGGGTGATCGTCGCAGACCAGCAAAGTCAGGGGCATGGCGAGGCCGGGTCCGGGGAGAGCGAGCACCGGGCGAGCAGCAGGAAGATCTCCCGGTTGCCCTTCGGCCCGGGCAGCACGGAGTCGAGGCGCCCCACCTCCGCGAGGCCGGCAGCCGCCGCGGCCTGGGCCACCCCGTCCGCGCTCGCGGCGCGCAGCAGGTCGTCGCGGACCACACCACCCTTGCCGACCCGGGCCCGGCCGACCTCGAACTGCGGCTTGACCATCGCCAGCACCCGCCCGGTGGGCCCGAGCAGGCGGGCGAGGGGCTCGAGGAGCAGCCGCAGGGAGATGAAGGAGGCGTCGATGACGCAGAGGTCGATGGGCTCGGGCAGGGACTCGAGGTGGCGGGCGTTGGTGCGCTCCATGACCACGACCCGGGGATCGGTGCGCAGGGACCAGGCGAGCTGGCCATAGCCGACGTCGACCGCGTAGACCCGGGTCGCCTCCTGGCGGAGCAGGCAGTCCGTGAAGCCGCCGGTGCTGGCGCCGACGTCGAGGCAGACCAGCCCCGCGGGGTCGACGCCCAGGCCGCTCAGGGCCCCGGCCAGCTTGACCCCGCCCCGGCTGACGTAGGGATGATCCTCGCTCACCAGCAGCTCGGCGTCGGCGCCGACGAGCGCGCCGGCCTTGTCGACGCGGCGCCCCGCGACCTGGACGCGCCCGGCGAGGATCAGGGCGCGGGCACGCTCCCGGCTGGGCGCGAGCCCCCGCTCGACCACCAGCAGGTCGAGGCGGGTGCGGCTCTCCTTAGGGGCCATCGACCTCCACCTCGAGCGGCTCCCGCCGACCGTCCTCGAGCTGGCGCTCGATGCGGCGCTCCGCCTCGTCGAGGGCCTTGGTGCCGAGCCGGGAGAGGCGCACCCCCTCCTCGTAGAGGCGCAAGGCCTCCTCGAGGGAGCTGCCCCCCCCTTCGAGCTGCTGGACGATGGTGTCGAGCCGATCGAGGACCTCCTCGAAGGCGGGAGGGGCGGTGGCCGGGTC
This sequence comes from Myxococcota bacterium, assembly GCA_034005005.1. Lineage (GTDB taxonomy): Bacteria > Myxococcota_A > JAVEVO01 > JAVEVO01 > JAVEVO01 > JAVEVO01. Next base: position 3,160 of record JAVEVO010000068.1, on the reverse strand, counting down.
CGGCGTGAGGCTGCTCATGGGGGCAGGATACGCACAGCCCGCGGGGCCGGCAAGGGGCGAGCGCCGGTCGGCGAGGTGCCCGGACGCCCGGGGAGGTGGTATGCTGACGGGCAGCGGAGGAGCCATGGGAGCCAGCGAGCACACGACCGCCCTCGTCATCGGCGCCGGCCCGGCCGGGCTGTCGGCCGCCCTGTGGCTGGACCGGCTGGGCGTGCCGGCCGTGGTCCTCGAGCGGGGCTCGCAGCTCGGCGGTGAGCTGGCCCGGGTGAACCTGCCCATCGAAGACCTGCTCGGCTGCCCGGCGCAGAACGGGGAGGAGCTGCGGCGGCTGATCGCAGCGCAGGTCGGCCGGCGTGGGCTGCGCGTGCGGCTCGGCTGCGCGGTCCACCACCTCGATCCGGCGACCCGGCAGGTGACGACCAGCGACGGCGTCTTCACGGCCGCCGGCCTGATCCTCGCGCTCGGCCTGACCCGCAGGCTCTTGGCCGTACCGGGGGCCGAAAAGCTGCTCGGTCGGGGGATCACCCTCTCGGGGACCACCGACCGCCAGGCCCTCGCGGGCGAGCACCCCCTGGTCCTCGGCGGCGGCGACGGGGCGTTCGAGAACGCCCTGCTCCTGGCCGCGGTCTGCCCGCACGTCACCCTGCTGCACCGCGGCCGGGAGCCCGTGGCCCGCCCGGCGTTCCGCCGTCAGGTGGCCGCGCACCCCCGGATCACGGTGCTGCCCGAGGCCGAGGTCCAGGAGGTCGCCGGCGCGAGCTGGCTGGAGCGGGTCCGGGTCGCCGACCCGCATGGCAGCCGCTGGCTGGCGACGCGTTGGCTGGTGGTGAAGATCGGGTTCCGGCCGAACACCGGGCTCTGGGGGCCGGAGGCCCTGGCGGTGGACGACCGGGGCTTCGTGCAGGTCGACCGGGAGCTGGCGACCTCCTGCCCCGGGGTCTTCGCCGCGGGGGACGTGGCCAACCCGCGGGCCCCCTGTCTGGCCGCGGCCCTCGGAGACGGCGCGATCGCCGCTCGCTCGCTGTTCAACTACCTGTTCCAGGAAAAGAATCGGTGACCGTCGCCTGGAGCGCCCCCTGGGCCAGGGAGATGTGCAGCCGCGCGCCCGGCTCGACCGTGGCCGCGTCCAGCACCAGGGGGCCCGCGGGACCCTCGCGTCGGACGAGGCCGTAGCCCCGCCCCAGGACCGCCAGGGGGCTGAGCGCAGCCAGCCGCGCCCCACCGGCGCCGAGAAGCGCCCGGTCCTGCTGCAGCCGGCTGCGGATGCTCCGCCCGAGGCGCCGGTCGAGCGCCTCGAGCCGCTGGCGCCCGAGGAGCAGGCGGACCCGCGGGTCCTGGGCCTCGAGCAGCCGGGTGCGGTTCATGAGCTCGAGCCGCCGCTGGGCGAGGCCCGCCCGGAAGGAGCGCACCAGACGGCGCTCCGTCGCGAGGAGCCCTTCCCGCAGGGCCTGCCCATCCGGGACTAAAGTACCCGCATGGGAAGGGGTGGCCATGCGCAGGTCCGCGGCGAGGTCCGCGAGGGTCCAGTCGGTCTCGTGCCCGACCGCGGCGACCACGGGCAGCCGGGAGGCCCGGATGGCCCGGACGAGGCCCTCGTCGTTGAAGGCCCAGAGATCCTCGAGGCTGCCGCCGCCGCGGGCGAGGATCACGAAGTCGCCCGCGTCCGTGCGGGTGGCCAGCTCCAAGGCGGCCACCAGGCGGGCCGGGGCCTCCGCGCCCTGGACCAGGCGGGGGCAGACGCGCAGCCGGACCCAGGGGGCGCGCCCGTGGATCACCCGCACCAGGTCCCGCAGGGCCGCGCCGTCGGCCGACGTCACCAGGGCGACCGCGGTGGGCCAGCGCGGGAGGGGCCGCTTGGCCGCGGGGTCGAACAGCCCTGCCGCGGTCAGGCGCGCCTTGAGCCGCTCGTAGGCGGCCTGCAGATCGCCCTCGCCCTCGAGGCGCAGGGCATCGGCCACGACCTGGAACTGACCGCGCGCCGCGTAGATCGACGGCGAGACGAGAGCCACCACCTGCAGCCCGTCCACCGGCGCGAAGAGGAGGCGCCGCACGCGGCTGCTCCACATCACCCCCGCGACCTGGCTGCCCGCGTCCCGCAAGGTGAAGTACAGATGCCCCGAGGCATAGATCCGGACGTCCCGCAGCTCACCCCGCACGAGGACCGTGCCGAGCTGCCCCTCGATCAGGGCCTTGGCGCGGTTGTTCAGCTCGCTGACGGTGAGCACGGGTGGACGGACCGGATCCATCACGGGTCTCCTCCTATTTGCGGAAGATCATGTTGAGCGCGATGAGCAACATGGCGACGCCGAAGACCTTGCGCAGGATCTCCTGGGGCATCACCAGGGCGAGCTTGGCGCCGAAGAAGCCGCCGACCACGAAGCCGAGGCAGATCAGCACGGCCGCGCGCACGTCCATCTGCCCTTGCTGGTAGTAGGACCAGGCCGCCAGGATGCCGATGGGGGGCAGCAAGAGAGCCAAGGTGGTGCCCTGCGCGAGGTGCTGCTCGTACTTGAACACGAACACCAGGATCGGCACGATGATGACGCCCCCGCCGATGCCGATGAGACCGCCAAGGACACCGGCGAGCAGCCCCAGCAGGACGAGGCCGATGGTCGTGAGCATTGCCCCTCCGCGTCGCACCGCCCCGCCGGCCTCCCTCCGGATGCCCGACCAGCGCGCAACGAGGCCCACCCTAGCCGGGAGGCATCGCGCGGGTCAAGCCAGGCTGGCCTTGACCCCGCCGGCCCCGAGGTCAAGAATGGCGCCTGGACGAGATCCGCAGGGAAAGGAAAGACCATCATGCGCAACCGGCTCCCCCTCCTCCTCCTGGCACTGTTCTTCGGCTTCGCGGGGTGCACCCCGGAGAGCGACAAGTGCCCGACCGGCCAGGAGCTCGTCGACGGCCGCTGCCTGACCCTCGATGCCGGCACCGAGGGCGAGGGCGAGGGTGAGGGCGCCGAGGGCGAAGGCACCGAGGGCGAGGGTGAGGGCGCCGAGGGCGAAGGCGAGGGCACCGAGGGCGAGGGTGAGGGCGCCGAGGGCGAAGGCGCGGGCGAGGGCGAGGGCGAGGGCGAGGGCGAGGGCGAGGGCGCGGGCGAAGGCGAGGGTGAGGGCGAAGGGGCGGGCGCCGGTGAGGGTGTGGGCGACGGGGAGGGGGAGG
>JAVEVO010000249.1:0-7452 GCA_034005005.1 Myxococcota bacterium | reverse complement strand
CCCGGCCAAGACCGACCTGCTCACCCGCAAGGTCAACGAGTTCGAGGGCCAGCATCGCTTCGGCGGCGGCACCGACTACGACTGCGATCCCCACGTCGTGGACCTGCTCATGGCCCCGGGCAAGGGCGGCGACGACGAGAAGGAGGCCCAGTACAAGGCCCTCGGCGGCTATGCGTGCGGCGCCGATCCCTCCAACCCCGCCGACTACAAGCTGGCCGAAGTGCCCATGGTCTACCCCTGAGCCCGAGCTGTTGACAGCCCCCCGGCGGTCCTGGTCCCCACTTCCCGCGACCAGGGCCGCCGGCTCGCTTTTGCCCCTGCTCCGGGGAGGTTGAGCCAGTCCTCCTGAGGTGCACCGATGTCGCGACCCGCAAATCCCCTCCGCCTGCTCCTCCCGCTCCCTCTGCTGCTGAGTCTGCCGGCGGGCTCCGCTTTTGCCGACAACTCCAACTGGGAGGTCGGGGGGAAGCTGTACAACAAGTTTTTGTACACCAACGACGACTCGGAGGGCTGCCTCGTCTACGGCAACCCCTTCTGGTCCGAGACGATCACCGGGGGCAACGGGGTCTGCTCGGAGTTCGAGGTCAACATCAAGGGCAACGTCTCCCGCTGGGTCGAGGCGGGGGTGCGGGTGAAGAGCCGCTTCCACACCAACTGGCACGACTGGTGGGAGAGCGGCAACCAGAACTGGCTGGAGGACGGCATCCCGATCCACAACACCTCGGGCGACAGCCAGGGCATGGACCATGCCGAGTACATGAAGCTGCGCGGCTACTTCATCCGCATCGCCGCGCCGATCCCCACGGTGCGCTGGATCCAGATCGGCTCCACCGACTTCTCGCAGTTCAACGCCTGGACCATCGGCAAGTCCCGCTACATCGACCGGGACAACGGCAAGGGGCTCTTCTTCGAGGGCTCCCTGCTCGAGCACGAGGACCTCGGCGAGCGGCTGCAGTACAACGTCGGCGCCGTCGCCCTGCCCAAGCTGTTCGTCGGTCCCGGCTGGTCCACGGGCCTCGGTGACTCCATGGTCGACAACCCCTTCCTGACCCAGGACTGGGCCTACGCGGCCAAGCTGCGCTTCCAGATGTTCGAGAACGTCTCCCTCACCCTGGTCGGCGACTTCACCAACGACCTCGAGATCGACCAGACGGACCCCGACGCCACGGGGACCTACTACCCGACCTGCACCGACGCCCTGGGCAACGCCATCGACGGCTGCGCCAAGGACGGCGGCGTCGACATGGACAGCCGCTACCAGAGCCTCAACGTCACCGGCGAGCTCGTCTGGGACGCCACCGACCTGCTGCAGGTCAAGGGGCTCCTCGGCTACTCCCAGCAGTGGATCAACCCGGCGCACATGGCCAACGGGGCGCGGGACAACGCCGGCGTCTCGCCCGTGGTCTTCGCGGACACCCGGGACCTCGCCGCGGTGCTCGACGTCAACTGGGACGACCCCTTCGAGGTCGGCCTGAGCTTCAAGTTCGAGGGCTTCTACATCGGCCCCGAGTGGAACTCGATCTTCGGCGCTCGCCGGGAGACCGACGTGCTGCTCACGGACGGCTTCCACGAGGGCGGGCAGCTCCCGACCCTGAACATCGCCAACGAGTTCCAGGACTGGGACGAGCCCTGGTTCGAGTCCATCATCGGCTGGCGGGGGCTGACGGGGGTGCTGGTCTACGATGCGGGCGCCTGGGGGCTGGAGGCCGAGGCGACCCTGGTGGACTACGGGACCAACGGCCAGAACTGGGCGACCGCGCCGCAGACGATCTACGGCCAGATGATGACGCCCATCTACCCGAACTTCCTGCACACCGACGGCTACACCGACACCGATCTGTACGACTACGCCAACGTCGGCGATCGGGGTCGGGACCTTCGCTCGGTCTTCAAGGAGAACCAGGACCGGATGACCGGTATCTTCGTCCTGAAGGGCAACTATACCGCAGACATTGGTACTGGTCTCGAGTTCAAGGGCAAGCTCAAGACGATCCTCGACCGGGACAAGCGGGACGAGAAGTCTCCGAAGACCGTGACCGTGGACGGCAAGGAGGTCCGGCTGTACGAGCCGAGCGCGGCCGACACCGAGCTGCTCCCGGAGGCCGTGATCGCCAACGACCTCGTCGAGGAGTGGTACGCGGCTGACGACTACGCCGGCAACATCTACCAGGTGCGGGGCGAGCTGGGCTACCAGCTCACGGACTGGCTGCGGCTGTTCGGTGGGTACCAGTTCGACTACTGGGACGAGCAGCACCGCAGCGGCACCCGGGTCATCGCGACCCGGGCCGATGGCACTCCCGGCGTCTCCGGGGTAGGGGAGTACACCACCACGAAGCACCGCCCCTTCCTCGGGGTGGGCTTCGCCTTCGGCGGGGCGACCCTGCGCTACGAGATGCAGTACCTCGCCAAGGACCAGGAGCGGGAGTTCGACACGGAGCAGGAGTGGCGGGTCTGGCGGAGCAAGGCCGCGCTGGAGGTGGCATGGTGATGCGCGCACACGGCTACACGACGGGAGCGCTGGCGATCTTCGGCCTCGCCTTGGCCTCCTGCACCACCGAGATGGCCATCGACACCCTCCTCTCCGCGGACGGCAACGCGCCGCCGGCCGCGCCCGAGAACCGCGTCCTGGTGCGGGTGCAGGGGCTGGACGGCCCGACCCTCGCCCTGGTCGACTCGGTCACGGGCAAGACCCTCGAGGTCGCGGCCGAGCCCTGCGACCTCCCGGCGACGGGGTGCCCGGAGGGGGCGCCGGCCGGCAGCTACCTCTTCCGGCTGCCCGGGACGGAGAGCTACCCCAACCTGCGGGTGATCGCCACCCAGGGCGCCCTGGCCCTGCGGACCCTCGTGCCCGACGTGCCCCGGGCGACCTCGGTCTACGACGCGCCCCGCTTGATCGACGCGGGGACCATCGATCTGCAGAGCACGGCGTCCTCCTTGCTCATCGAGGGCAAGGCCACGGCCAGCGGCCTCGGGGTTGCGGGGCTGCCCGCGGTGACCACCGAGAAGGCCCAGGCCGAGATCCTCGCCCTGCGCGACGCGGGGGACGAGGCGGTCGTCCGGTACTTCGCGACCGTCCAGCGGCTGCACGACTTCGCGGCCAGCAACGGGAGCGTGCCCGTGTTCGTCAGCCCGGGCTACACCCCCGGCTACGAGCCGGCGCCCGGGGGCAGCTCGGCCCTCAACCCGGCGTTCATCGCGGCCAACCCCTTCGACTACGACCAGGACGAGGCCCGCGCCTGGGTGTGCCGGGAGGGAGCGGCTGCGGGTTGCCCCAGCTCCGTGTCCTGCAACGAGGGACAGGTGATCCAGTACCAATGTCCCGGTGTGCGGGCGCGGGCGGCCAACGGCACCCTCTCCAACTTCCGGCTCGACTGGTGCACCTGCGAGGGGGGCAACTGGGTCTGTCGGGACGGGGTCGAGGACCAGTGCCCGACGGCCATCGCGCACGGCACGGTGCGGGAGCACCTCTGCAGCGGCGCGCCCGGCGGCTCCACGGCCAAGGCCTTCGTGCCCGAGTGCACCTTCTCCAGCTTCTGCGTGAAGGTCGTCGAGTGCGCGCTCGGCTGCACCGGAGACGACCAGGCCGCCTGCCTCGAGCGCTGCCACGATCCGAGCATCCCCCAGCTCCGGCGGGACGAGGCCGACGACCTGCTCGCCTGCCTCGCGCGCACGGGCTGCGACGAGGAGGACGCACCCCTGACCTGCGCGGCCCAGGACGGCAACTGCCCGGAGCTGCTGCGCTTCTGCCGCGGCGGCGAGATCGTCTGCGCGACGGGAGCGGCCGAGCCCTGCGACTGCCCGGGCAACCGGGAGGGCACCCGGGCGTGTCGCGCCGACCGCCTCGGCTGGGAGGAGTGCGACTGCGAGGAGGGCCCACCGGCCCTGTCCGCCCCCGCAGCGCCGCGCGGCGAGTGGTTCTGCCTCGACCGGCCGCAGGTCGCATGCGTCGACCCCCAGGGGGCGTGCGACGGCAGCACCGCGACCCTGCCCTTCGTCTGCCCGGCCCTGACCCCGGGGCTGGCCAAGGCCGACTACCAGACCATGCCCTGGTGCGACTGCTCCCTGCAGCCCAACGAGGACACCGTCGCGTTCGATGCCATCCTGCGGGATGCGGCCCAGCGCTTCGGCTTCTCCCAGATCTGCTTCGCGGACACCGACAGGACCACGGACTCGGCCTGCTTCCTCGCCGCGGACTGCTGGGCCGGCTGCGGGGACGACGCCGCGTGCGCCGCGGCCTGCGCCGACGAGGTCCCCGCGGCGCGCCAGCCGGATCTCGACGCGCTCACGGGCTGCCTGACGGCCAACGACTGCCTCACGGGCAGCGACTGGCGGACCTGCGCGCAGCAGCGCTGCCGGGACCTGCTCGACGGCTGCCTGGACTGGGACGGCAACGACGACACCTGCTGGGGCGGGCGGTGCACCATCCGGGCGGTGTTCTCCACCGACTTCCGGGAGGGCAAGAAGGACGGCTGCTGCGCCACCCTCAACCGGTTCAAGTGGACCAAGCCGGGCAGCGGGCCGATGCACTTCACCGGCGGGATCCACAAGTCGGACACCCTCCCCCTGAGCGACGCGGAGCGCAACGAGATCAACCAGCAGCTCGGGAACTGGGTGCCCAACCTCGTCCGGATGTACGACGACGGGACCAACGGCGACCTGGTGGCCGCCGACGGGATCTGGACCATCGTCTTCGAGCTGCCCATCGGGCTGCACATGAGCTACAAATACACCTACGGCCCCGACGGGAACATCTGGACCGGCACCGAGGAGTGGCCCGGGAACGCGCACATCCTCGAGATCCGCGACGTCAACGCGGACCACTTCATCACCCGCCACGACAACTACGGCGACGAGTGCACCAACAAGGACGTCGCCAACGGCAACCCCCGGGTGGCCAACACCCTGGAGTGGGACGAGGACGCCAACGGCGACGGGCTCTTCGACGTCCACGAGCGCCCCTACGACCTCGACAACGACTGCACCCTCGACGACTGGAAGCTGCTGTCCACCGCCACGCCGAAGACCATCCCCTGCCCGAGCGAATAGGAGGGGCGCACCCGATGATCCGCCTCACCTCGGCCCCCTGGGCTGCCCTCCGGCGCGGTGGCCCGCTGCTGCTGGGTGCCCTGCTGCCGTACTCCCTGCTCTGCGGCTGCGGCGCGTCCGCGCCGGCCCGCCAGCCGGACCCGGCCCTGGCAGCCCCGCCCGCCCTGGCGCACCTGCAGCACCCCACCTTCGTCTTCGACGATCCCGCGACCCCGGTGCTCCCCCCCGACCGGGCCCGGGACTGGCGCGACGAGGTCATCTACTTCGTCATGCCCGACCGCTTCTTCGACGGCGACCCGGCCAACAACCGGGACGTGGACCGCACGGACAAGGGCAAGTTCCACGGCGGCGACTGGCTCGGCCTGCAGCGCAAGCTCGGGTACCTCAGCCAGCTCGGGATCACCGCGCTCTGGATCACCCCGGTGGTGCGCCAGATCGACCACCCGGTCACCGGCGCGGGCTTCCCGGACTACCCCTACCACGGCTATTGGGCCGAGGACTTCACCACGGTGGAGCCGCGCCTCGGCACGGAGGCGGAGCTCCGCTCCCTGGTGCAGGCGGCCCACGGCCTCGGCATCAAGGTCCTGCTGGACGTCGTGCTCAACCACCCGGGGTACGGCTCCCGGTTCGTCCAGGACGGCCGGATGGTGCGCAGCACGGAGCTGGGTACCTGCCAGGAATCGGGTGACGATCTGACCAATTGCCTCCTGGGTCTCCCGGATTTTCGTACCGAAGACCCCACGGTCGCCGCCCAGCTCATCACCTGGCAGCTAGACTGGATCGCCCGGACGGGCTGCGACGGCTTCCGGGTCGACACGGTCAAGCACGTCGACCACGAGGTCTGGCGGGAGTTCCGGCGCCGGATCCACGCCGCCCACCCGGGCTTCTTCCTGCTCGGCGAGGTCTGGGGGGCTTTGCAGCACGAGGAGTACGCCTCCGAGTTCATGGGTGACCAGATGGACACCCTGTTCGACTTCGGGTTCAACGGCGAGGTCGAAGGCTTCGTGCTCGGCCGCGGGCGGCCCGTGGCCTTCGCCCGCTACCTCGCGAACCGTCACAAGTTCCCGGCGCGACTGCCCCTCGCCCATTACCTCGACAGCCACGACGTCCCGACCTTCCTCCATCGGCTGCAGGGAGACACGTCCAAGGCGGTCCTGGCCGCGGTGCTGCAGCTCACCAGCCTCGGGATCCCGGTGATCACCTGGGGGAACGAGGTCGGCCGGCGGGGTGGGGAGTGGCCGCACAACCGCAGCCACATGCTCTGGGGCGAGGAGCAGGACCAGGGGCTGCTCTCCACCTACCGGAAGCTCGTCGCCATCCGCAAGGCCCACCCCGCCCTGTCCCGGGGCGGGTTCGTCTCCTTGCACACGGGGGAGCACGCCCTGGTCTACCTGCGGGAGGCCGCGGAGGGTGAGGACCGGGTGCTCGTGGCCCTGAACCGCGGCGAGCAGGACGCGGCAGTGGAGCTGCAGCTCACGGGGGCGGCGGCCGCGGTGCCCCGCTGGCAGGAGCTGTTCCTCGACGCGGGCTCGGTGCTGGCGGCCACCGCTGGCAAGCTCACGTTGACGATCCCCGCGGGGGGCGCACGCATCCTCGCCGCCCCCTGAACCCTCGCCTGCCGCGGGGCCCGGCGCCCCGACGGAGCCGTGATGCGCTTCCCCTGGCCCCTCCCCTTGCTGCTGCTCGTGCCGGGCGTCGCCGCGAGCGCCTCTCCGGCGGCCAGCCTCCTCCCGTCGGGGGAGCTCGTCCTGCGCGATGCCGTGGGGGACGATCACGGCCCCGGGACCTACCGCTACCCCATCGACAGCCGGCTGCCCGTGGGCAGCTTCGACCTCACGGAGGTGCGGCTAGGGCCGGACCAGGACCGGCTGGGGGTCGAGCTCTGCTTCCGGGTGCGACCGGCGCGGGTCCCCGGCGTCCACCTCACCCAGTACGAGACCGCGGCCTTGCTGCCCCAGGCCGTCGACCTCTACCTCGACCGGGACGGGGTCCCCGGCTCGGGGCAGACCCGGGCCCTGCCCGGCCGGGAGGTGACCCTCCACCCCGATTTCGCCTGGGAGCACGCCCTGGTCGTCGTCCCCCGGCAGATCCCCTTCGGCGCCTACCTGCGTCAGGTCGCTCCGGAGCTGGCGGCCCGGACCCTGGTCACCGACCGGGTGCGCCAGTCCGGCCGCTGCCTGCGCACCTCCTTCCCCCTCGCCACGACGGGAGCGCCCGCTGTCGGCTGGGGGGTGACGGTGCTCGTCTCGGGGGCGCGCTTCGTCGCGTCCTTCCAGCTCGGCGACCGGCTGCGCGGGGAGGACCGGTCAGGCGCCCTCACCCGGGAGATCCTGCCGATCCCCTCCTCGTGCAACAGCGTGGACCTGGTCTGCTTCGACTGCACCGTCGGGGGCTGCGCGCCCTGCG
>JAVEVO010000248.1:0-7508 GCA_034005005.1 Myxococcota bacterium | reverse complement strand
GCTGGCTGCGGTTCTGCCGAAGATCGAGCCCAAGCCCAAGCGTGAGTTCAAGCCCCGGACCCTGACCAGACCGCGGGGACAGGTGACGAAGGGAGACATGCTGCTGCCCGAGGTGCCCGCCCGCCTGACGCGGCTCACTTCATGTAGGCCGCCTGCACCGCGCCGCCGGTGGCCCAGGCGTCCTGCTCTTCGGGCAGGGCGCGGTACTGGGCGTAGGTGGCCTGGAACGCGGTCAGGGCCGTCTCGTACTCGGCCTCGGCCGTCGTGCAGGCCGTGGTGGCGGCCGCCTTGGCCTCCGCGGTGGCCTGCGGATCCCGGTCGAGCGCCTGCAGCTCTTGCTGCGCCTGGCGAGCGGCCGCGGACTTCGTCTCGAGCTCGACCCCCTGGGCGGCGAGGGTGGTCAGCACGGTGTTGCGGTGGGCGGCGTTGGCACCGTAGACGCTCTCCAGCCAGGCCTTCCCCTCGGTCGCCTCCTTGCTCTCCCCCGACAGGGGGTCGGCGGCGGCGTCCTCGGCGACGTGCTTGGGGATCGCCATCTCCGTGGCGATGGTCTTGGCGCTCTTGCCGGTTCCGGCCTGGATCCGGGCCATCCGGTGCCACTGCTCCGCGTGGCGGGCCTCGTGGTAGACGATGTCGGCCGCGCCGGCGACGATGGCGGGGATGACGTTGGTCGTCGCGAAGGATTTCTCGCCGAGGTCGATGTTCCAGGCCTGGAAGTCGAGCTGCCCGGCCGCGGTGCCGACGTCCTTGACCACCGTGCCGGTCTCGGGCACACCGACCGCCTCGCGATCCGCACCCTGCTGCTGCCGGTCGATCATGCTCGTCTCCTCCCCTCCGGGCTCCAGCCCCACCCGATAAATCCATAGGAGAGAAATCTGCCGAAGCCAAGAGGGCAGCTTCCCGGGCCCTCCCGCCGTGGTCCTCCGCGCACCGTCCCTCGACCACGCCAGCTCCTCGGTCGACGGAGACCTTGCTTCCCGGCGCGGTCGACCCCATGACCCACTCCCATGGCACGTGTGCTGCAGTTCAGCCTGTTCCTGACCGTCGTCCTCAGCTTCACCGCCCTGGTGCATCTCTACCTCGTCCGGCGTCTGGCGCGGGATCCCGGCCTGCCGGCGCGCGCCCGGCGCGTGGTGACGGTGGTGATCGTCCTGCTCGGCGTCAGCCTCCCCCTGGCCATGCTCCTGGGGCGGGTCCTCCCCTTCGGCTCGCTGCGGCTGCTGCAGCAGCCGGCCTACGTCTGGATGGGCACGATGTGCCTGCTCGCCGCGGCCCTGCTGCTCACGGACCTCGGGCGCGCGCTGCTCTGGCTCGGGGAGCGGGTGGGCGCGCGCCTCGGGCGTCGGCTGCCGCCCTTCCCCTCCCGAGCGCAATCGGTGGGCGTGCGGCGAGCGGCTGCCCTGGTGGCCTTGCTCGTCGGCCTCGGGGGGACGGCCTACGGCGTCGTCCACGCGGTCGGCGGGCCGGTCGTGGTGCGGATCGAGGTCCCCCTGCCGGGTCTCCCGGCCCGGCTCGACGGGCTGCGCCTCGTCCAGCTCAGCGATCTGCACGTCGGCGGCGGGCTGGGCGGGGCGCGGCTGGCCCGGATCGTCGCGCAGGTCCAGGCGCGGCAGCCGGACCTGATCGCCATCACCGGCGACCTGGTCGACGGCGCTCCCGAGCAGCTCCTGCCGGAGCTGGAGCCCCTGCGTCGGCTCCAGGCGCCCCTCGGGGTCTACTTCGTCACCGGGAACCACGAGTACTACTCGGGGGTCGAGCGGTGGATCCCCGAGTTCGAACGCCTCGGCCTGCGGGTGCTGCGCAACGAGGCCGTGGCCCTGCCGCCGGACGCGCCCGGGTTCACCCTCCTCGGCATCGACGACTCCCACGCCCGCTCCCTGGCGACCGGGCATGGCGCGGACCTGCACGGGGCGCTGGCGGGCGCGACCCCGGGCCTCCCGCAGGTCCTGCTGACGCACCAGCCCGCCGCGGCGTTGCAGGCCGCGCAGCACGGCGTCGGGCTGGTCCTCGCGGGCCACACCCACGGCGGCCAGCTCTGGCCCTTCACGCTGTTCGTCCGCCTCCAGCAGCCGTTCCTCGCCGGCCTGTACACCCTGGGCGACACGCGGCTCTGGGTCAGCCAGGGCACGGGCTGGTGGGGACCGCCCTTGCGTCTGGGGACCGACTCGGAGCTCACCGAGATCGTGCTGCGGGCCCGCTGACTCAGGGCTGGAGCCGGACCTGCTGCAGCCGGGCCAGGGCGTCGGGCCCCGTGACCAGCGGCCCGTGGCCGGGGCCGACCAGGGCGAGGGGGGGCAGGGCGAGCAGCCGGACCTTCGTGCGCAGCATCCCGGCCGGGTCCGCGAGGAGCGGGTTCCACTCGCCCCCGTAGAAGTTGCGCACGGTGTCGCCCGCGAGGAGCCACCCGGCCGCGGCGTGGTACAGGCAGATCCCGTCGTCCGCGTGCCCGGGGGCGGCGAGCAGGGTCCAGCCGGGCAACCCGGGCACGGGCTCGCCGTCCGCGAGGGGCGGCGCGAGGGGGGCGGAGAAGCGGTCCCGGCCCCAGGGGGTGCCGAAGTCCAGCCCGTGCCGCCAGTCCGCAGGGGGCGGGAAGGGCAGCCCCTGCAGCGGCCAGGTGAGCACGGCCCGCCAGAGGCGGCGCCGCCCCGGAAAGCGCAGGGGGCGGCCCCGGGTGACGTGGGCGTGGGCCACGTCGCCGAGGAGCACCGCCGCCTCGAACCGCTGGGCGCACGCGTCCAGCCCCATGGCGTGGTCGAAGTGGAGGTGGGTGGGGATCACCCAGCGCAGCGAGGTCGCCGGCCGGCCGAGACCCTCCAGGGCCCGGGCGATCCCGGGCACGTCGGCCGCGGAGCCGACGTCGAGCACGGCTGCCGTCTCGGGCCCGAGGAGCAGGTAGGAGACGCAGTAGCGCCCGGGCAGGACCAGCACCTCCGCCTCGGCGGTCCGTAGCCAGACGGCCTGGGCCGGGCCGGCCGGCGCGCAGAGCCGGGCCAGCCGGGGAGGAGGCGGAGTGGGGAAGGGGGGGGCGGTTCCGAGGCTCATGGTCGGGCTCGCTCCTGCTGGTGCGGCGGCCGGTCCCTGGTCGTACGCGGGAGGCGCCGAGTCGTCGATGCGTGGCTCGTGGGCCCCCTCACGACGGGCCGAGAGGCGTCTGCCGCCAGGCGACCCCGTAGTCCGCGGCGAGCTCCAGCTCCCAGCGGGTGAAGCGCGGGTGCCGGGCTCCCGCGAGCTCGCAGTAGGCGAGCCGGCCACCGGCGGCGTGTCGCTCCCAGCGGGGGGGGTGCAGCCCGGGGGGGGCGCCGGGGAAGGGGAGCGCCGCCTCGTCGAGGACCTGCCCCGGGCTGCCCGCGAGGCAGGAGGCGAGGCGCGCCAGGGTGGTGGCGCTGGTCCGGCCTGCGCCGAGCACGTCGAGGGTCCCGAAGATCTCCCCGAGGACGCGCGCCTCCCCCGGCGGGACCACGCCCCGGGTGACGTCGACCACGTAGCGCTCGGTGGGCACCTCCGACCCCTCGAGGAGCGTCGCCTCGAAGAAGGCCCAGCGGTCGACGACGAAGGGGAGCGGGGTGATCTGCCAGGCCAGCCCGGGGGCCCGGGCCGCGAGCACGGCCCGCAACGTCTCCGTCGCCGGATCGGGCGGGTCGCCGGGGCGGGCCAGCCGGGGGCGGAGGGCCGCGTCCCCCCGAGGTCGATCGTCGGACATCATCCACCTCTCGCGCGCGCTGCCAGGCCGGGACCCGCGACGAAGGCCTGCCGGGCGGCTCGCCGGGGGCCTGCTCGCTCCCGAGCCGCCACCGACCACGCCCGGGTGGCCCGTGGTCCCCGGCCAGTCTACCGCAACCGGGGAGCCAGGGTCCGAGAAGATCGCGGGGCGTGGGGGGGGCGCGGCGCGTCCGGTTGTGCCACTATCGGCGGTGACGACCCGCGGCCGACCGGTCCGCGGCGCAGGACATCGCCATGACCGACCCCGCCCGCCCGGTTCCCGCACCCTCACCCCCCGCCGGCCCGGACAGCAGCGAGCTCCCCGGCTTCCACCGGCTCGACCTCCCCCGGCGTCGGGCGGAGCTGGCCGAGCGTGCCGGCCTCACGCTCGCCGAGCAGCTCGTGGTCTCCGGGGAGGCCGGGCTCGATGGAGAGCTCGCCGACCACCTCGTGGAGAATGCGCTTGGTACCTTCGGACTACCGCTCGGCCTCTGCGTCAACCTGCGCGTGGATGGCCGGGACCGGCTCGTGCCCCTGGCCATCGAGGAGGCCTCGGTGATCGCCGCGGCGAGCCACGGGGCCAAGCTCCTGCGCAGCGGGGAGGGCATCGGCACGGTGGTCGGTCCGGCGGTTCAGATCGGGCAGGTCCAGTTGCTCGACGTGCCGGATCCGGTCGCGGCGACGCGCGCGATCCTGGACGCGCGCCCCGAGCTCCTGCAGCAGGCCAACGCCGGCGATCCGCTCCTGGTCCGGCTGGGCGGCGGCGCGCAGGACCTCGAGGTGCGGCACCTGCCCCCGGACGGTCCCGGAGATCCGGTCGGGCCGATGCTGATCGTGCACCTGCTCGTGGACGTGCGCGACGCAATGGGCGCGAACCTGGTGAACACCATGTGCGAGCGCCTGGCCGGGCCCCTCGCCCGGCTCGCGGGGGGGCGGGCCCGGCTGCGCATCCTCTCGAACCTCGCGGACCGGCGCCTGGTCCGGGCCGTCGGCCGGGTCCCCCTCGCCCTCCTCACGGGCAAGGGCGAGGCCAGCCCGGCCGCGCTGGCCCGCGGCATCGAGGAGGCGTCGGTCTTCGCCGAGCGGGACCCGTACCGGGCCGCGACCCACAACAAGGGGATCATGAACGGCGTCGACGCGGTCTTGCTCGCCCATGGGCAGGACTGGCGGGCGGTGGAGGCCGGCGCGCACGCGTACGCGGCCCGCGCGGGGCGCTACACGGCCCTGGCCCGCTGGCGGGTGGCAGAGGGCGAGCTGGTGGGCGAGCTCGCGCTGCCCCTGTGCGTCGGCGTCGTCGGGGGGGCCACCGCCGCCCACCCCTTCGTCCCCATCGCCAGGAAGATCGGGGGGATCACCAGCGCCGCGGAGCTGAGCTCCTGCGTCGCGGCGGTCGGGCTCGCCCAGAACCTCGCGGCCTTGCGGGCGCTCGCGGCCGAGGGCATCCAGCGGGGCCACCTGCGGGCCCATGCGCGCACGGTCGCCCTGGCGGCGGGGGCCCGCGGCCCCGAGGTCGCGGCGGTCGCCACCGCGCTGGCCGACGCCGGGGAGCTGTCCGCGACCGCGGCCGGCGCCGAGCTGCGGCGGCGACGCCAGGCGACGCCCGCCGACGCGGACCACTGGCGGGGGCGCTTCGCTGCGCTCGGCGAGACCTACCTCCCCGCCCTGCTGGCCCAGCTCGAGTCGGTCGTGGCGGACAGCTCCGCGGGCTCGAGCCTCGCGACGTTGTGCCGCTACCACCTCGCGACGGGCGGCAAGCGGCTCCGGGCCGTCCTCCCGCTGCTCGTCGCCGAGGCGGTCGGCGCGGACCCCGGCGGGCTCGTGCCCTTCGGCGCGGCCTGCGAGATGCTCCACAACGCCACCCTGGTGCACGACGACCTGCAGGACCGGGACCGGTTCCGCCGGGGACGGGAGACGGTCTGGCACCGCTTCGGCGCGTCCCGGGCAATCAACCTCGGCGACGCGATGCTGTACTACGCGCTGCTGCTCGTACAGCGGCTCGAGGTCCCGGTCGTCCGCCGGGAAGAGGCCGCCCGGCGGCTGCTCCAGGAGACCCTCCGGGTGATCGACGGGCAGGAGCGGGAGGCGCTGCTCCTCGGCCAGCGCTGGCCGGTCCTCGCCGACTACACCGCGATGGTCGAGCGGAAGACCTCCGGCCTCTTCGCCTTGCCCCTGGCGGGCGCGGCCGCGCTCTGCGGTCAGCCGCCCGAGGTCGTCGAGGCGCTCCAGGAGGCCGCGGAGCACCTCGGCGTGCTCTTCCAGATCCAGGACGACCTGCTCGACCTGTACGGCGACAAGGGTCGGGAGGCTCCGGGCAACGACCTCCGGGAGGGCAAGCGCAGCATCCTCGTGGTCCACGCCCTCCAGACCGCCCCGGCGGCCGAGGCCGACCGGCTGGTTGCGATCCTCGACCGGGACCGTGACGCCACGACCGCGGCCGAGGTCGAGGAGGCGCGCCGGATCCTCGAGCGCGCCCAGGCGCCGCGCTTCGCCCGGACCGTCATCGCGCAGCGTCGCGCGCAGGCGCTCGCCGCGCCGGGGCTCGCGGAGCACCCCGGGCTGCGCGGCGTCATCGCGGCCCTCGCGGACCTGTTCCTCGCCCCCCTCGCCCCCGTCGCCCCCTCCACCCCGCCGGGCGCTCGCCGCGGCTGAGCCGGAGATCTCGCCAGCCTCGGGGAACCTGCCGCCCTCCCGGGTGTCTGTCTCGGAGAGAGGACCAGGATCGAGCTGCTGGAGGTACGCCATGGGGACCTTCCTGCAAGAGGCCGGCTGGGGCATCTGGCCCGTGCTCTTCTTCGGGGCGACGGCCCTCGTCGCGGTGGTGGGCTACGTGCGGGCGCCGGGGCGGGCCCGGGGGCTGCTGACCGTGCTGCTCGGGGTGCTGACCCTGGTCGCCGGGGGGCTGGGCACGGCGACCGGGCTGCAGGCCACCTGCGTCTTCGTCGCCGCGGCCGCCCCGGTCGATCGGTGGCAGTTCGTGATCGGGCTGCGGGAGTCGCTCAACAACCTGGTCGAGGCGCTGCTGCTGGTCTTCCTCGTCGCCCTCGTGGCCGCGGCCGCGCACGTGCGGCCGGCCTGGCGCCAGCAGTAGTCCTCCGGCTGCCGGTCGCGCGCCGTCCGGCCGCGACCCGCCTCAGCGCGGCGTAGCCTCCGGCGAGAGCAGGAGGCACGGCGTCCCGGGGGGCAAGGCGGCCCGGCCCGCTCGCTCCAGCTCCCCGCGGGAGGGCAGATCCGACCCCCGCAGGAGGCAGACCTCGACGGGGTCGTCGCCGTCGAGGGTCCAGGCGCCCGGGATAGCGATCCTGTTTCCGCAGGTGATCCGAGGGGTTGGCGAGACCGGGAAGAAGACCTGCCCCCCCTGCAGGACGACCACTTCCCCAAAGGCCGCCCCGTCGTCCGCGCAGGTCAGCAGCAGCCGGAACCGGTCCCCGGCCCGGAAGGACCGGGGCTGCTCGAGGGTCCGTCCCTCCCGCTCCCGCACCAGCACCAGGGCCGTCTCTCCGCCCTTGACGGCCGTGGGGGAGGCGCCGTGCGGGGACCGCCCGGGGTGTACGGGCCCGGCCGGCCCGGGAGGCCCGGGGACCGTCAGGGCGAGCACCAGCAGCAGGGCCGCGGCGACTCCGGCGGCCGGGAGCAGCCAGCCGGGTAGTGCGAAAGAGCTTGATGCCCCGTCTGAGGTACTGCTGGCCCAGCCGACCGCCAGCCAGTCATGGAGCCGGCTCCACGGCCGGGCCGGCCGCGGCGTGGCCTCCGCGACCCCGGAGGGCTGGACCGCGGCCGTGGTCGCCGCCGCCGCGGCGGACCGGGCCGGG
>JAVEVO010000247.1:0-7509 GCA_034005005.1 Myxococcota bacterium | reverse complement strand
CGCGTCGATGGGGGGCTGTTCTTCCTGATCGACGCGCCGGGGCTGCTCCTGACGCCGGATCGGCTGCGCGTCCCCGGCCTCGACCGGCGTCCCGGCGAGACCGCCTTCGTGCTGACGCGCCTGCCGGACAGCGGCATCTGGCGCTACGCCGGCATCGGCCGGTGGGCGGAGGTCGAGGCGGCGTGGGGTTTCCCGGGGGTCGACTTCGCGACATGGCGAGCTCTCGGATCCGGCCGCTCCGCCTCCCGCACTCTGCCTGCGGTCTGGCAGGCGCAGGCTGAAGCCCTGGTGCAGCAAACCCTCGCTGGGAGCGGGGAGGGGGGCTGGCTCGAGGCCCGGGGGAAGCGGTGTCGCCTGGTGGGAGTCGCGGCCCAAGGCGGACTGCGCCTCGACGGCGGGCCCGATGGGTTTGCGGAGCTGACCGTCAGCCTGACGGACCTCGGCTGGGTGCTGGCCGCGGCCGATGACGTCGCGCGTTCCGGCGGGGTGCTCGACGAGGCGCGGGTCAACCGGCTACGGTATCTCGAAGGGACGCCGAAGGGGTCGACGAGGTGGATCGAGTGCGGGTGGGCGGTGGTGCTTGTTGGGAGGGGTGAGCAGACGAGCGCGTACTGCTGAATCGAGGGGAGAGCCGGGGTGCGGGAGGGCCGCGGAGCTGATGCGAGACATGGCGCCATCTGGAGCCGCCCAAGGAAGGATCATCGCCAGCGGAGCACCGCGCCGTGCATGGATCGAAGACCGGTGCCGCCCGCACTACCTGACGCGCTCGCAGATCGCTACCAGTTTCGGCACCCGCGTCGGGTTGCATCAATTAGGCTGTCAGAGGCCGGATGATGAAGAGTGGTTGACACCGCCTTCCAATTTGCTGCATGGTGCACAGGTTGTAGCAGGGTGTGAGCTTCTCAAGCCAAGAAGATCGGAGAACGTCATGGCACTCGGTCGTACTGATGCACCTTGCGTTGAAACCGGAAAGGACCTTCTTTCTACTCATGACTACGCTGCAGGTCTAGCCAAGTTCATTCTCGATTGCGAGACACCGCTTACGATAGGAGTACAGGGCGAGTGGGGTTCAGGAAAAACGAGTGTAATGAAGATGGTAAGGACTGAACTTGAGAAAAGTGGCAGAAATCTCCTGATTTGCTGGTTCGATACTTGGCAATATGGTGCCATTGGCGACGATGATGCTCTTGGTCTTAGGCTGTTGATCGATCTTTCAAAGAAGTTAGGAGAAAGCCTCTCCGAAGACGCCGCAGCGATGCGAATCGGCACGAAGTTGCTTGGTCTGTTAACTGCGGCCTCCAGCCTGGCCAAGCGAGGCGCCAAGACGGTGGGAACCGCTGCTTTAGCGGGTACAACCAACTATATCAGTGGTGGTTTCATCGATGGTGGCACCCTTGCCAGTGGACTAATTCGATCAGATGCAAATGAACAGGTCGATCTCTCAGAACTTCGTGATGGTTTTAGCAAACTTGTATGCCATTTTGTAGAAAAAGCCGGGAAAGATAGCGGTGCAAGGGTGATCGTTTTCGTTGACGATCTCGACCGCATCAGACCTGGACGCGCTGTAGCTCTGCTGGAGGTCTTAAAGAACTTCCTTGAAGTCGACAATTGCGTATTTGTAATCGCCTGTGACCACGATGTGGTACGTGAAGGAGTGCGAGAACGACTCGGAATCACGGATCCAGCCAAAGTAGATGCATTCTTTCATAAATTATTCCAAGTGCCATTTCAAATGCCCATCGGCACCTATGATAATCGGCGATTTATCCAAGATTACATCGCCAACATGCTTCGAGTGCGCACCAAGCAACAGCAATTGCGGAAGACCAAGATTGCTGACACGGCCACTCGCGCTACCGAACTCGTCAATGAGGCTATCACGATTGCTATTGGTACCAATCCGCGTGCTCTGAAACGCTTTTTCAACATCGCAGACCTGATGCTCTGCGTTGAAGGCGAAAGGTCCCAAAGTGTTGATGAATCAGTGGCCTGGCTTGACGAACACCAGATTTCTACATACTTGGCCCTGGTATCGATGCATAGCCGATGGTCAGAAGTAGCTGCTTACATGGCCGGAATCAAGACCGCAGCAGAGCTAATGAGGACCATAAAGACTATCGTAGAGGAGGCGGAGTCAGAGGATCAGGTTGATGAAGATTTCGAAGGACTTCTTCAAACCAAATACGCTCCTCCAGGTAGGCCAGATGAATGGAATGAAGTACCAGAGGTCCAGGCGCTAGCCAAATTTTTAGTAGAATTGCTAAAAATATTGGATAGACAACGAGATAACAAGGTAGATGAATCAGAATTCAAGTCATTCCAGCAATGGTTAGGCCGCTTACGCCTAGCTGTCGGAGGACCACAGCTCTCATACAAAACAAGTTTCTTCAAGTTGAGGGATCTGGCCATCAAACTCAGTCCCGAAGCAGGTGATGCATTTTTCAGCCTGATCCGTGCTCTCGATACGCGCTATGGGCGGGATCGCCGGTTCAATATTGTCCGCCTTGATTCCAGATACTTCTTGCAGATCCACAATATCGATGGTTCACTTGTGGCTCCAATTACATTCTATATCAAGAAAGAAGGTGAAAATCCACATATATTTATGAAAGTTACTCTCAAGCCTGGACCAGCCGGCCTAGATCAACTCGCCAATGAGTTTGTAGAATCGACCAAGAATATTGGCGTTCCATGGATCAAATCCGGACAAAGCTACAAACTCGATTTTATTCAAGCAAGACCACCTCAGGAAATCATGGCAAGATTTAGAGAAGAGGTAATCAAGATCCACGATCAATGTGCCACTGCTGTTCTAACTGCTGTGCAATCTCCAGCAACAAGCATACTCATACCAAAAAATGACATCGAAAATATCGATTATTCAGGCAGTCGAAAGCCATTTCCAGACTGTGATGAAGAAATTATTCAAATTGAATCAGAATTCGATGGACAGAACGGATAGCTATTGCGGACTTCCCAAAAACGAGCCGCTGACCCCGGTCACCAAGGGGCGTGGCCGCACACGACGTCCGCGGCATCACCACCGCTCCCCGAACCGGACATCGACTCTGCAGCGCAGCTGGTCTTCCGGGCTGCGGCTCAGAGGAACTGCTTCCCGGTGGCGCTCGGGAGATCGAAAGCCGTGACCAGCCCGAGCAAGGGCTCGCCCGGACGACCCTGCTCGGTCAGGAGCAGGGCCGACAGCGCGACCTGACGGTGGAACGCCTCGGCGAAGTCACACTCGGCCTCGGGGATGGTCAGCGTCTCCGGTCGAAGGAGCACGTCCCGGTGGGGCCGCTCCAGGCTGCAAGCGGTCCGGAAGCGGTCGAAGACGACCTCTCCCGTCAGGTCGATCCCCCCGCGGGTGACGAGGATCTCCACCAGGAGGGTCTGGGTGAAGACACCTTCGAGGACGCCTTCGCCGACGATGGGTGCCACGTGATAGCTCTTCTCCAGCATGGTCGGGAGCGCGTCGTGGATCCTCGACTGCCAGCCCAGGACGAACACCTCACGCACCGCGATCGTGTCGAGCGCGCGGTGGATGGAGCAAGTAGGCGACGATGCGCTCGTAGTCTTCGACCACGTCGACCCGCGGCTCGGCGATGGGCTCGGGTCGCCCCCCGCGGGGCAAGTGGACGAGGCCATTGCGCAACCCCCGGAAGGCCTGGAGCCGCGACGCATTGGCGCGGAAGACCGGGTCCACCTCGGCGAGCAGCTCGATGCAGGCGGGCATGCGAGACCTGGGACGTGCACCCGAGTCGATCCCGCATGGCCTGGTCCAGCTGGTTGTAGAGTTCGACGAAGCGATCGGCCAGGCTCACTCGCCCTCCTGCAGCCGGCTCAGGCCGAGGAGCCGTACCAGTCTCGTCACGAGCCGTGCCGTGTCCACCCTGGCCGAACCGCTCACTCGCTGTTGGGCCGGATCGTTGCCGCCTTCCCGCAGGTCGGGCACTTCCCCGTCGAGCCGGCCTTCACCCGGCAGCCGGTGCAGAACTTGTCACCGCAAGCGATGCAGATGTGGGTACGATTCGATGGCTTGCCACACTTCTTGCAGTCGCCCAGATCGGCCATGGGTGCTCCCTCGCGCCGCGCGTTCGTCCACATCGACGATATGCGTAACGCGCTCGCCCGTCCACCAGCGTCCCCCTCCCCCCCCGACCACATGCAGACTCTCTCTATCGACGACGGACCCCTCCCCCTGCATGCTCGACTGTGATTTTCTCAACGATCCTGCCTCGACCTTCGATGCAGGATCAGTCCCTACCTCCACCTCGCCCCTCCCCTCCCCCCCGAAGAGGGTCAGATCAGGGTCGCCCTCTCCCGTCCTCCGCCACCACCCCGTCAACTACCTGAATTCACAACATCTTCCGCCGCGCCCATACCCCCCTTGGCCCCTTCCCAAGATGGTCGTGCTGGAGGTGCTGCTCGACGCCGACGCCTTGCAGACCGGGATGGCGCTGGCCGAGCTCTCCCGGCGCTGCCAGGCCTACCTGCTCCGCTCCCCGGAGCTGTTTTTGGACCTGGTCGGCGTGCGCGAGCTGCCCGACCCGCGCAACACCGATCTCGCGGTGTGGCGGCGCTACTGGGAGGGGCCCGACCACCCCATCGCGGCCTGGACCGGCAAGATCCGCAAGACCCCGGGCCGGGTCTGGTTCGCAGTGGACGGTGAGCAGTTCCGGCCACGCATCCCCGTGCCGGAGGGCGCCGAGGCCGCGCTGGTCGAGATGACCCGCGAGCTGGTCGACGCGCGGCTGGCGCAGTACCGCCGAAGGCGCAGCGCGGCCCCGGGGGAGACCTTCGAGGCCAAGGTCCTCCACAACCGCACGGACCCGATCCTCAAGTTGCCCGAGGGGGAGGCGCGCGCCAGGCTGCCGGTGGGGACCGCGGACGTGCGCCTGCACGACGGCGAGGTCTGGCGCTTCAAGTTCGTCAGCCACTACTGCAACGTCGCGCACCGGGCCGGCAGCGGGCGAAACGAGCTTCCCGACCTGCTGCGGGGCTGGTTCGGCCCGAGCGCAGGCCAGCCCGGCACCGACTTCCACGTGCGCTTCTCCCCTTCGCCGGACGGGCTCTGGGTGGAGCCCATCGGCGCCCGGGTGATCCCCTTCCCGGAGCGTGGCCGCTTCGTCGCCTTCCCCAGCCTCCAGGCTGCCGCCGAGAGCCGGGCCGAGGTCTGGCAGTCCCAGGTGGTCCTGCCCGAGGACGCGGTGGAGGTCCGCCTGCCACTGCGGGGCCGGCCCGCGGAGGGGCTGTTCGCGGTCCGGGCCACGGGCGACTCGATGGACGGCGGTGCTGCGCCGATCCACGATGGCGACTGGGTCCTGCTGCGCTATGCCCGGGGCCAGGGGCTCGGCGCGATCGAGGGGCGCGTCGCGCTCGTCGCGGTCGGCGATCCCGACCTGGGAGCGAGCCACCTGCTCAAGCGCATCGTGCGTGTCGGGGCGGGCCACGTCCTCCACTCGGACAACCCCGCGCACCCGGACCTGCCCGCTGCCGGGGCCGTCCCCATCGCCCTGCTCGTCGCGGTGGTTCGGCCCGAGGAGCTCGCCCCCGCGGAGGGCTGCCCGGTCCCGGAGTCGCGGCTGGCCGAGGAGTTCGGACTCACCGAGGCACCCACCTCGCCCTGGAGCCGGGTCGATGGGGGGCTGTTCTTCCTGATCGACGCACCGGGGCTGCTCCTGGCGCCGGATCGGCTGCGCGTCCCCGGCCTCGACCGGCGTCCCGGCGAGACCGCCTTCGTGCTGACGCGTCTGCCGGACAGCGGCATCTGGCGCTACGCAGGGATCGGCCGGTGGTCGGAGGTTGAGGCGGCGTGGGGTTTCCCGGGGGTCGACTTCGCGACATGGCGGGCGCTCGGATCCGGCCGCTCTGCCTCCCGCACCCTGCCAGCGGTCTGGCAGGCGCAGGCTGAAGCCCTGGCGCATAGGAACTTTCAAAGCCCTTTCTTCCCCTGATCCAGGTAGCCCGAAGCTGCCAGGGTGTCGTGCGCGAGGCTGGCGCGGCGTGGGCTGGCCTGGCGTGGCTGGCCTGGCGTGGCTGGCCTGGCTGGCGTGATGTTGGCGGTCGCGGTCCGGGGTTGGCGTGGGGCGTGCTCGGCGTGCTCGGTCTTGATCAGCATCCCCCAGGGGTCGTCAGCGGGAGCCGTCGGCGAGCGGCGAGCGCAGGAAGGGGCAGTTGCGGCTGTTCCTGGCTGCTCCTGGTCAGTCCTCCCCCCTCGCGTCTCCCGCCGGAGCGAGGGTCGTGCGGGTGAGCTGCCGCGGGAAGTGCCGCGCGGTCTACACGGGGGCGGGCCAGCTTGGCCGCGGGGTCGTCGAGCAGCACGAACTTGACGTCGAGGCCGTAGCGGGTCTTGTAGAGGCCCGCGGGGTTGGGCTCCAGGCCGAGGTTGGCGACGATCCCCGGCGCGTGGCCGGCCCAGGTGTTGATCCCGACGACCAGGGGCCGGCCCAGCTTGCCCTCGGCCACGTTGGCCACGGTCACCCCGGTGACGCCCCCGCGGCCCGGGTCGGCCGGGGCCTCGGCGACGCCGGTGAAGTCCGCCTTGCCGACGCCCGCGGTCGCGCCGGGTTGGCCGGAGCCCGCGACGCCCTCCCCGGCCACCGGGGGCTTGGGGCTGCCCGCCCACTCGCGGATCTGGTCCCCGAAGCGGGCGTAGACCACGTAGCCGATCACCGCCAGCACGACGAGCGCGATGAAGACCTTGGCCAGGGGGGTGAGCTTCATGACAGTTCCTCCGGATCCTGAATGATATCGATGGATTCGGTGCGCACGGCGCCCGGGCTAGAGGGTCTTCTGGCCCTGGGCGGCCTTCTTGGCCTGCATGGCCGCACGCAGCTCGTTGAACTGGGAGCGCGCGGTCGCCTCCCCGGAGGTCTGCCGCAGCCCCGCGAGCTTCCGATCGAGGTCGTTCTCACCGAGCTCCGCGCCGAGGTCGGCCTCGGCGATCTGGTTGCGGATGCGCAGCACCGACTTCGTCTGCCAGGCCCCCCTGTGCGACGACCTCGAGCAAAACGGCCTGGAGACCGACGTCGACTGCGGCGGCAACTGCAACCAGTGCGACAACGGCAAGAAGTGCATCAGCCACCCTGACTGCCTCAGCAAGCAGTGCGTCGGCGGTCTTTGCCGGGTCCCGACCTGCAACGACGGTGTGCAAAACGGCACCGAGACCGGGGAAGACTGCGGCGGCCCCTGCCTGCCGGCCAAGAAGTGCGCCGACCTGCTCGGGTGCCAGACGGGTGCCGACTGCCAGAGCGGCGTCTGCACCGAGTTCATCTGCCTGGTCCCGTCCTGCGACGACGAGGTGAAGAACGGCAGTGAGACCGACATCGACTGCGGCGGGCCCTGCGCGCCCTGCGGCGACGGTGAGGGCTGCTCCGCGGCCAGCGCATAGGAACTTTCAAAGCCCTTTCTTCCCCTGATCCAGGTAGCCCGAAGCTGCCAGGGTGTCGTGCGCGAGGCTGGCGCGGCGTGGGCTGGCCTGGCGTGGCTGGCCTGGCGTGGCTGGCCTGG
>JAVEVO010000067.1:0-36645 GCA_034005005.1 Myxococcota bacterium | reverse complement strand
GGTGAGGGCGAAGGTGAGGGCGAAGGTGAGGGTGAGGGCGAAGGTGAGGGTGAGGGTGAGGGCGAAGGTGAGGGTGAGGGCGAAGGTGAGGGCGAAGGTGAGGGCGAAGGTGAGGGCGAGGGCGAGGGCGAGGGCGAGTGCCAGGAAGGAGACTCCCGTCCTTGCGAGTGCCCCGACGGCACCCTGGTCGACGAGTTCTGTGACGACGGCCAGTGGGGCGGCTGCCCCTGCGTCGGTGAGGGCGAGGGCGAGGGCGAGGGCGAGCCGATCTGGGACCCCGAGGACCCGCCACCCCACGAGAGCTGCGCGATCACCCCCCTGACCGATCTCCAGTGGCCGACCTTCGTGGTCACCGCGATGACCATGGACGGGCGGTACGGCTATGACCTCGATGGCGACGGTGATCTCGACAACAACCTCGGGAACAACATGTTCCTGCCCGGGCTGGCCAATCCGCAGATCTCCGAGGCCATCGCCGATGGCGACCTCATCCTGCTGCTCCAGTTCGCTGGCGCCCGCAGCTCCAGCGAGTGGGAGTGCCTCGCGGTGCACCAGCTCCTCGGGCTGCCCGTGGATCGGTCCCGCCCTCACGACGAGCAGCCGGTCTTCTCCATCGCCCCCTGGTGCCTCGACGCCGACGGGCAGCCCCTGGTCACCTTCGCGAACGCGACGATCCAGGAAGGCTGGCTGTACGCCGGCCCTGCGGACTGGGACCTGATCATCCCGATGGAGGGTGAGGAGATCCACCTGCCCATCACCGCCACCCGCCTCCAGGCCGAATTGCTCCCGGATCTCGGCGGAGTCGCGCTGGGCGTCCTCGGCGGGTCGGTGCCCAAGACCGGGGTCGAGCAGGCCTTCGACAACGTCGGCATCGAGCTGCCCATCGGAGTCGAGTTCCTCCTCGGACCTCCCGACCTCGACACCGACGGGGACGAGGTCACGGACGCCTACTCCGTCGGCCTGACCTTCCTGGCTGCACCTGCCCGGATCAAGGACTCCACCCCACTCCCCGAATAGGCCCCGGGTCGGGCCGCCCGCACCGAGGGAGAGCCCGGACCGGACCGCTGCCCGCGCTGGGCCTCGCCCCACGGTTCGCGGTACACTGCCACGCACGACTCCCCGCCTCCCGGGGACAGCTCGTGAGGTGCGATCATGCCGACCCCTCCCGAACCCTCGCCCGGTGCCCCGCCTCGTGGCCACACGCTGCAGCTCTACGCCCTCCCGCCCCAGGGCGAGGGGTCGCCCGGCACGGCGGAGCTGAGCTGCCGGCACTGCGGTACCCTCAACCGGGTCCCCCGGCTGGACGCCGCGCAGCGGCCCGCTCGCTACCACTGCGGGGGGTGCCGTGGCCCCCTCTTCCTCCGGGACGACGAGCCCTTCACCGGGCTCGCCGGAGTCGCTTACCAGCACGAGCTGGACCGCCAGGCCCTGGCGGCCCTGCAGAAGGTGCCCGGCCTCGACCGGGCGGTGAAGTGGGTCGTCGCGGAGCTGGGCGAGCGGTCCGCGGGGCTGTTCCACCTCGCCTCCGCGGTCCAGTGCGGGCCCACCCAGCTCCCCCGCGTGCACGAGATCTTCCGCCACGCCTGCCACCGCCTGGACCTTCCGACGGTCCCGCCCCTGTACCTCACGGACAGCCCGTTCCCCAATGCCATCACCGCGGGGGTGCAGCGGCCCTTCGTCACGGTCACCTCCAGCTTGCTGGAGCGCCTCGACGAGCAGGAGCTGCTCGCGGTCTTCGCCCACGAGCTCGGGCACATCCAGGCCGACCACGTGCTGTACAAGACCCTCGCCTCCGTCCTGAGCACGGCGGCGGTCACCCTCGCGCAGACCACCCTCGGCATCGGTCGACTGGTGCTGGTGCCCTTGCAGCTCGCCCTGCTGAAGTGGGACCGTTGCTCGGAGCTGACCGGCGATCGGGCGGCCTTGCTGGCCACCGCGGACCCCGACGTGCTGGTGCGGGTCCAGATGAAGCTCGCCGGGGGGGCCGGCAGCCGCTACGGTGAGCTGAGCACCGCGAGCTACCTCGCGCAGGCCCGGCACCTGGCCACCTTGCAGCAGGGCAGCCTGCTCAACCAGGCCGTCTCCTTGCTGCAGAACGTCGGCCGCACGCACCCCTTCCCGGTGTGGCGCACCCACGAGCTGCTGACCTGGGCCAGCGAGGGCGACTACCTGCGGCTGCTTGCGGGCGGCTACGACCGGCGGTGAAGCGGCCCCTGAGGAGGCAGTAGAGAGAGGAGGGAGGCGGCTCGCAGAGCTGTGGGGGGAGGGGCCCGCGGGCGGTGAGGGGGCTCAGTCCGCAGCGCACTCGCCCTCGTAGCAGCAGGCCCCGTCGTAGCAGAAGCCGCCGCCCGTGCAGTCGCTGTCCGCATCGCACAGGTCCGCGACGCAGAGACCCTCCCGGCAGCGGTCGCCGTGCGCGCACTCGCTGCTGCTGTTGCAGCGCGCCGGGAGCGGCACCTCGCAGTCCTCACCCTCGCAGCCGCCCGTGCACTCGTCGTCGTAGCAGCAGGCGCCGTCGTAGCAGAAGCCATCCGCCGCGCAGTCGGCGTCCGCGTCGCAGAGGGTGGCGACGCACTGGCCCGCGAGGCAGCGCTCGGCGTCGCCGCAGTCCGCGTTGCTGCTGCACGCGCCCGGCTCCTCGCACTCGCCGCCGGCGCAGAGGTCGGCACACTCGTCGTCGTAGCAGCAGGCGCCGTCGTAGCAGAAGCCAGCCGCGGCGCAGTCGGCGTCCGCGTCGCAGAGGGTGGCGACGCACTGGCCCGCGAGGCAGCGCTCGGCATCGCCGCAGTCCGCATCGCTGCTGCACGCCTCCGGCTCCTCGTCGCAGTCCTCGTCCGTACAGCCGCCGAAGCCACACTCCTCGGCGCTGTAGCAGCAGGCGCCGTCGAGGCAGGCGCCGCCGTCGGTGCAGGAGGTGGTCGCGTCGCAGAGGTCGACGACGCACTGGCCACTGAAGCAACGCTCGTTGTCGCCACAGGCCGTCGTGCACGCCTCGTGCCCGTCGTCGGCCTTGCCGCCGCCCGGGCCGCCCGGCTCGCCCGTACCCGACTCCTCGCTGGTCGGGCCTTCGGCGCAGCCACCGAGCAGCAAGAGTCCGGTCAGGGAGAGGGCGAGGCTGAGATGACGCAGCATGATCGAGACCTCCTGGACTCGGGGAGCACGGCTGGCCTGTTTGCAAAGGACAAGCCAACCCCCACCGGGATGGCCAAAGCATAGTGGATGCGAGGTTGCTGTCAAGTGAGGCGAGCGTGACGAGGGATCCGGGGACGGCTGACCCCAGGGACCTGGAAGCTGGAGCTGCCGCGTCTCAGGGAGGAGGCGCCGGGGCGGGGAGAGTCTCCGGGCGGGAAGCGGGAGTCCGATCGGAGCGAAGGTCCCGTTTCCGGCTAGCTCGCAGGGAAAGATAGGACGGAAGAACCACTGCGGCGCCGGCCAGGACGAAGCCCAGGAGCTGCTGGGGGCTCAGCTCCGCGAGGTCGATGGTCGCCGCGGCGAGCAGCCCGCCGAGGGAGAGCAGCAGCAACCCTTCGAGCGGACGGCGAGCCCAGGCCTTGCCGAGCGCGTGCGCGACACCGAGGAAGGCCAGCCCGAAGAGCAGCGGGTGAAAGACCAGCAGGTTGCCGTTGCTGCGCGTCTCCGGGTAGGGGGAGAGGGACCAGGCGATGAGGATCAGCAGGCTGTACAGCCCGCCCAGGGTCCCCCAGCAGGCGAGCCAGACTCCCTGGAGCCGCCGGGCGCCACGCGGCGAGCGGCCGACGAGGAGCGCGGGCAGGGTGCTCACCACCAGCAGCAGGAGGATCACCAGGACGCCGGGCAGGGGCGACGGATCGGGCAGCCGCGCCGGCGCCTCGGGACCGAAGAGGACCTGGCGGGCGCTGACCGCCGGCCGCGTGGTGCCGTCGGCCGCGGGGATGCGGAGCAGGTCCAGCTCCTCCCGCAGGAAGGCCGGCAGGAACATCTGCTCCCAGCGGCTGATGGGCAGGTCGATCAGGCCGTTGAGCAGGCCGTAGGTGGGCCAGCGCAGGTAGGGGGCGAAGGCCATGCTGCGATCGATGAGCTGGCGGAAGGTGGCGCCGCTCGGGGCATCGACCGTGGCGGCCCGGAGCGCGCCGCCGAACGCCCGGTCGAGGAGGTCCCGGGGGCGGGTGGCGCAGTTGTCGCGGAAGTGATGGTACGCGTACTCCCGCAGCTCGGGGCGGGAGTTGTGCAGCAGGGACCGGGCGAGCAGCTCGGCCTGCAAGGGCTCGAGGGCCAGGGTCTGCTCCGTGATCGCACCGAAGACCCGGCTGTACCAGTCGACGACCTCCGCGGTCGGGCCGACGCTCAGCCAGTAGGGCAGCTCCCCCTTCACGAACTTGAGGGGCGCCGACGGATCGGACGCGTCGTAGCTGCCGTAGTCGTACGCGACGTCGTAGCGGGGGTCCTCCAGGGAGCGGATGCGGATGGCCGTGTGGCCGTACGCAGTGAAGAGCGTGCCCCCGGGCGACATGGTCAGCAGGCTGACGACCAGGCGCGACCGCGGCGACGCGGCCGGAGGGGTGCGGGAGGCGGCAGCCGCATCCACCGGGGCGGTGACCGGCGCGACGACCTCGACCGCCGGGGGAGGTCCCGCGGGAGCTGCCGGGGGAGCCTGCGCCCGGGCGGACGACGCGGCGCCGAGGAGGCAACAGGCGGCCGCCAGGAGCCTGCCCCTGCAGCTTTCACGCGACCAGGACCAGCACTTCACGATGACCCACCTCCCGGCCGGAGCCCCCCTCCCCCCGACGCGGGAGCACGATACCTCCATCCCGGACCGGGCTCAACGCTAGGAGCGTGTTGCGCAAAGCGTTCTGCTGCGGCGGCCGATGCATCGGCGCATGGTGCGTCAGCACCGGCCGATCCGTCCTCGACGTACCCCAAGTACGCCTGCGGCGTCTCGGCTCGGTGCTTCCTTCCCTGCGCCGCGCCTCGACCGCCTCGCGACGGACTTTTCCGCAACACGCTCCTAGGCGACCGGCTCCGGACGGCGGCGACTCGCTCTGGTCGATGGCCGGTGGTATCCTCGACGGGCGAGGTCGCGCGGGAGGCGAGCGGCGGCCGCGACGACCTCGTCGAGGAGCGGCCCCATGGGGCAGGTACCGCGCGATCCACGGTGTCGAGGACGCAGAAAGGCCGGCGTCGAGGCCGGCTGGCTCCTCCTGCTGCTGCTCCCCGGCGGAGGTTGTTCGGCGGCCACGGGCCAGCCCGCGGACCTCCTCGCGGACGAGCCGCGCGGGCCCGCCGCGGCGGTGGCCACGCCCCCCGTCGCCGGGGCGGGCACGCCCACGCAGAGTCCCCCGCCGCTCCTCACCGTCCCCCCTGCGCTCGCCCACCGCAGCCGGCTCGAGCCCTCCGGCCTCCTCTGGGTGCCCGAGCTGGAGCGCTTCCTGGTCGCGTCGGACGACACCGGCACCGAGGAGCGTGACGACCACGCGCCCTGGCTGTTCACCCTGGCGCCCAGCGGCGAATTCGACCCGGCCCCGACCGTCCTGGCCGGCGTTGAAAAGATCAATGACATCGAAGGGTTGACCAGCGGTGCCGGCCGGATCTGGGTGGTCTGCTCCCAGTCGGTCAACCGCCACGGGAGGCGCCCCCGGAGCCGCCAGCTCCTGCTCGAGGTGGCCCTCGGCCCGGCCCGGGAGCTGACCGTGGTCGGCCGCACCCAGTTGCTCCAGGCGGTGCTCGACGCGGCCGAAGGGCCGGGCGGCCTGGAGTGGCTGCAGGGGCTCGGGCTCGGCGAGCGGTCCCGGGAGGCCCTCGCCCGGGAGGCCTCGCCACGCCCCGCATCGGCTCGCGGCAAGAGGTCGCGACCACGCGCCGCGTTGCGCGACCTGCTCCTCGATCTGGAGGGGATCGCCTGGTGGGAAGGGAGCCTGCTGCTCGGCCTCAAGGAACCCCTGACGTCCGATCGGCGGGCGCTGATCTGGCGGCTCGCGGACCCGGCAGCCTTGCTGCGGGGAGGGCGCCTCGTCCGGCAGCAGCTCACCGTCCTGGCGAGGCTGGACCTCACCCTGCCCGACGCACGCGGCCTGGTGCCTCAGGGGGTGTCCGACCTGTTTCCGGCAGGCGAGGGCGAGCTGGGGATCCTCTCCACCTCGCCGGACGCGACGCACCAGGAGTGGGGCGGCGTCTGGCTGCTCCCGCTCGCCTCCCCGCTCCCCGAGCGCGCGGGTGACCATCGTCCCCGACTGCTCGCCAGTTTCCGTGGCTGGAAGCCGGAAGGAGGAGCGCGCGGTCCCGATGGTCGCCTGACCGTCGTCTTCGACGACGGCGCCGGTCCCCCGCGCTGGCTCCGGCTCGCTCCCTGAGGGCCGTTGGGCGACGTGGTGGCGCGCCCCTGGCCGTCGCTCAGCGCGACAGTCGCGCGTCCTCGAGGATCAACGGATAGGTGTAGCCCGCACCGAAATCCCGGTCGATCCGGAGCAGGCCCCGGGCGAGGACGACGTCGCCCACCAGGGCGCTGTCCTGGGTGGTGAGGGTGAGGTCCCGGGCACGCCCCGAGCCGGTGCCGTCCGCGAGGTGGACCCAGTTGCGGCCCATGACCGACTCCGTGACCTTGATCACCTTGCCGCGCACCTGGATCTCCCGGTCCTGCAAGGTGCGGCGCTTGGCGTAGAGCTCGGCCAGGGTGTAGCCGTCCTCACCGGGCGCCCGCGGCACCTGGATCGTCGCGATGTCGATGGGCTCGAGCAGGGCCTCGCCGGACCGGCGCCCGTGGTAGGAGCCGCTGCCCATGGCCCCGGGGCGCAGCGCAGCCCCGCGTGCGTCCGCGCCCGCCAGGACGCCGAAGACGATCCGGTCGAACCTCCGCTTCAGGGTCTTGCTCTGGAAGCCGTCCATGGGCATGCCGCCCGTGACCGTGACCTCCGCACCAACCTGCTGGGTCGTCTCCGGCACTGCGGCCCACCGCTCACCCTCGGAGGTGGCCAGCCGGAGGTAGGAGTACCCGCTGGCGTCGATGCGCTCCAGCACCTTGCCCCGCACCGTCAGCCCCCCGGGAGGGGACTGGGCGAGGCCCGGGGACGCGGCGCCCGGGGACGCGGCGCCCGGGGGGGGGCCGGGCGGGGCCAGCCCCGGCGCGGGGGGAGCAGCAGCCACGGCCTCCCCCGAGCTCGCCGGGCTGGCCGGGCTCGCCGACGCAGGCGGCCCCGCGGCAGGGTCGACTCCCGAACAGGCGACGAGGGGGAGCACCACTCCCAGCAACAGCGACGGACCACGCATCCCGACCTCCTCCCGAGCAAGGCGGAGGCAGGCTAGCACAAGGATGCGGGAGAGGGAACGGGGGAGGCAGTGGTCTGGGAGCGGGGAGAGCGCCTCGGTCGGCGCGGCGCTACTTCTGGGCCACGTCCCACTTGGGGCGCCGCCAGGAGGCGCGGAACTCGGCCAGATCCCCCGCGCGGGCGTCGCGCTCCCGCTCCCGGCCATGGAGGAAGCCGACGAAATCGAGCTGCCGGTCGGGGGTGTCGTACTCCGCATCGAACTGACGGACCAGGACGTTGGGCGGCAGGGTGCGGCGGCCGGCCACGTTGACCAGCTCGAGGCGCAGCCCCTGCTGCCCCTCACCGGGCGCGTAGGCCTTGTAGACCAGCTCGCTGCACACGAGGGTGGCGTCGGAGTAGAAGTCGAAGTCGAAATCGTAGGGCCGCCCCTGGAAGGAGAAGGCGCGCAGGATCGCCTTGGCCTTCTCGACCCGGGGCAGCCGCGGGCGCATCGCGCCGAGGTAGTCGACCAGCATCCCGTGAGCCAGGGACGAAAACGAGACCCCCTCGCTGATCGCCTCGAGGATCACGCAGGGCTCGCCGGCCCGGTCCAGGCCCTGGTAGGCCTCCCACTGCCGCGGGTAGCGGGCCTGCAGCAGGGCGGAGAAGCTGGCCACCTGCTCGGGCTCGCCGCGCACGAACGCCGTGGTCGCGGCGTCCGCGTCGAACCACGCCGCGAGGGCTCCGGGCGAGCCGAGGTACAGCTCGGCGTGGGGCCAGAAGCCGGGCAGGCCGATGTTCGAGAGGTACCAGTTCTGCCGGGCGACGAGGATATCGCCGGGCTCCAGGCCAGCCCGGAAGGCCTCGGCCTGGGCCCGGGAGATCAGGGGCTGGCCGAGCCGCCGGACACGCGTATCGCCCAACCACTCCGCGACGCCGCGCTGGACCGGAAAGATGGCGCGCGCCGTCTCGTCCCGGAAGATGTCCGCGGCGTTGCCGAGGAAGAGCGCGACCCCCCGGCGCTTCAGCCGATCCCGGGCGAGGTTGGAGTTGCGCTCGCTGGCCTGCTGCAGCCAGACCACCTCGGGGCGGTCCTGCAACCCGGCCTGGCGCAGGAGCGGACGGGCGACCGCGGCGTACGCGTCGCCCGTGAGGAGCTGGGTCGTGGTGGAGACGTGGATGACCTTCTTGTTCAGCGCCGCGAAGGCGCGGGCCGGCACGCCCAGCTCCGCGTGGGGCTCGTCGAGCAGCCGGTCGAGCTGCCGGTCCCCGCCGATGAGATCGGCGTAGGTCAACCCGGCGGCCAGCTCCATGGTCAGCGCCGCGTGGGTCAGGAGGTAGCCCCACAGGTGACGGTCGCGCTGGCCTGGCGGGAGCTGGAGGAAGTCCCAGTAGTACTGACGAATCACCTCCACGCTCCAGATATAGTCATAAAGTGCCGCCCAGCTCGTGAGCAGGGTTTGCTTCTGCTCCTCGGAGAGGGGGTCGCGGGTCGACACCCGCAGCACGCCCGACTCGCGCAGGTCGAAGAGGACGCGCCGGAGGCCGGCGTCGTGCTGCTGCAGCGTCTGCACGTCGAGCCGGACCTGGTCGTGGAAGTCCGCCTCGGGCAGATCATAGACGCCACCCGGCCCGGGGCCGGCCGCCGCGGGGAGCGCGGGCAGCAGCAGGGCGAGCAGCGTCGCGGCGAGGATCCAGCGTGGGGGAGCGCGCATCCGACCTCCAGGAAGAGAGAGCAGCAGCCCGTTCTTGCCCCATGGACGCGCCGGAGGCAAGCCCTGGCCCTCCCCGAGCCAGGGCGCGGGCGGGGGTTCCGGGCCGGACGCGCATCCCGGTCCGCCTCGACCCCGAAGCTGGTAGGATGAGAGCGGTCCGCGCTGCCGAGGATGGACGAGGATGAGCCAGGACAAGCAAGTCTGCCACCGGTGTGGCCACGTCGCCGCGAGCTTCACGGAGACCGTCTGCCCCGAGGACGGCAGCCCGCTGGTCCCCGAGGAGGAGCACCGGCGATCGCCCCTCGACCCCCTGCTCGGGACCGTCGTCTTCGGCCGCTATCCGGTGATCGGCTACTTCGGCAGCCAGGCCGGGACGAGCGACTATCGCGTGCGGGAGCCGGAGACGGGTGAGGCGCTGCGACTCCGGGTGATCCCGCCCGGGCTGCGCCCACCGAGCGAGGAGACCCGCCAGCGGTTCCTCGCGGCGGCCGCGCAGGTCGCCGAGCTGCGGCATCCGGGGATCGTCCCCCTCGTCGCGTCGGGTGTCACTCCCGACGGGACCGGGCTGCTGCTCTTCCGGCAGGTCGTGGGCACGCCCCTGGCCGAGCTGCGCCAGGAACGGCTGTCACGCGCCGAGGTGCTGGAGCTCGGCCACCTGCTGCTCGCGGCCCTGGACCACGCCCTGGAGCGGGGCGTGGTGCACCCTGCGCTCCGCCCCCGCGCCGTCTGGGTCAGCCGCCCCGCCTCCCGGCCGGGCACGCCCTCGCTCACGGTCCAGGTGCTCGATTTCGATCTGCCGCAGCTCCTGCTGCCGCAGGATCCCCTGGCCGAGCCGGGGTTCGGGGCCGCGACGGATCCACGCCGCTACCAGGCCCCGGAGCTGACGGGGGGCCGGCTGCCCGACGTCCGCAGCCTCGTCTTCGCGGTCTGCGCGATCCTCCACGAGGCCCTCACCGGCGACGGGCACGATCCCTGGAGCGCGAGCGCCGACCTCCTGCCGGGCGGGCTCTTCGGGCCCGCGGGGCCGTTCTCCGGGAGGCCGGGCGGTGAGGTCCTCGATCCGCTGGTGGCCCTGCTGCGCACCGGTCTCGCCGCCGACCCCGGCGCTCGCCCGGCCACCCTGCGGGAGCTGCAGCACGCGCTGGCCGCCTTGCCATCGCCGCCCCCGGGTACGCCCGCGCCGGCCTCCCGCGGGGCCGCCTCCCCTCCCCCGCCGGCCGCGGCCCGCGCCGCGACCCTGCCCCAGTCCCTGCTCCCCCAGGCCCTGCGTCAGGGGACGACTCCGGCGAGCGGTGCGCCCGCCGTGACGCCCCTGGACCTGCAGTCCCCGGGAGACCTCGTCGAGGAGTCGGCCGGCGAGGTGTTCGACCTGGTCGAGGAGGCCCCGGCCGCCGCCCCCCTCGACGAGCAGGTGCTGCGGCAGGCGGCCCAGGCGCGTCGCTACCCGGGCAGCCTCCCCGTCGGCGAGGAGCTGCGCCTCTGCACGGACGCGGAGCGAGCCGGCCCGGGGCTGGCCGGGCGACGGGAGCCGACCGCCCCCTGGCCCGGGGCCGCAGGCCGACGCCTCGCCTCGGCGGCCCGCACCCCCGCCGCCGCAGACCGCCCGGCCTCGTCACGGCGGCCGGCCCGGGTCTCGGCTCCGGCACCCACCGCCGCCCCCTCGCGCCGCCCCCTGATCCTCGGACTGGGCTGCGGCAGTCTGCTCTTGCTCGGCGGCGTGCTCCTCGTGAGCGTCTTCTCGATGCACCGTCCGGCGGCTCCGCCGGTCGCCTCCCCGGACGACGCTCCCCCCTCGGCCGCGGGGCCCGGGGATTCGTCCCGTGCCGCCGCAGCCCGCGCACAGCAGCAGGCCGAGGAGCTCTCCCGGCGAGGGAGCACGGCCGAGGCCATCGCTGCCCTGCGCCAGGCCCTGGCCCTCGACCCGGAGCGCGCCCCGGCCCGGGCGCTGCTCGCCCAGTTGCTCCTCGCGCAGGGGGACGCGGCCGGCACCGAGGCCGAGCTGAGCCAGGCGAGCGCGCGCTCCCCCTTGACGCCCCCGGAGCTGCTGCTGCTGGCCTCGGCTCAGCAACGCCAGGGCAAGGCCGAGGAGGCCCTGCGGTCCCTGCTCGCGCTCCAGCAGGCCCTGGGGGCGGCGCCGCAGGCCGCGGTCGAGCTGCCCGATCTGCCGCTGGTGAGCGCCCGGATCCTCCTGGACAACGGCGGGGCCGAGCAGGCGAGCGCGGCCCTGGCGCGGTTGCTCACCCCCGCCGAGACCCGCCGGGAGCCCTGGCTGCTGGCCGGCGAGGCCGAGCTGCAGCTCGGACGGCCCGACCGGGCGCTGGGACACTACCAGTTGCTCATCGCCCGCGACCCGCGGGACGTGGACGCGCTCTACGGGCTGGCCCGGGTCCACCTGCGCCGCGACGACCGGGCCGCGGCTACCCGGGTGCTGCAGCAGCTCGTCCAGCTCGACGGCGAAGGCCGGCACCCCGAGGCGCTGAAGCTGCTCGGCTACCTGCTGCGCGACGCGGGCAAGAAGACCGAGGCGCGGCGCCTGCTCCAGACCTATCTGACCCGGGTTGGGCCAAAAGCGAAGGATATCCAGGAAGTACAGCTAGAAATCCGGGCGCTCGAGGGCAAAGCGGAGCCGTTCTACATGATCCGCTGAGCGTCCCCGGAGGGGGCACCGCAGGGGGCGTCGCCTCCTCCACCCCGGGCCCATCCCCGTCGGCCCTCAGGGCGCGGCGGCCGCCGTGCTGCTCCCCGCATCGGCCACGACCTGCTCCCGAGCCGGCAGCTCCCGGGAGGCCACCGGTGCGGCCGCGCCCGGACGCGCGGCGGCCAGCACCCGGGTCTTGGCCAGCGCGCTCGCCGCGAGGCGATCCGCCGCTTGCCGCAGCAGGTCGGCGTGCAGGGCCTCGCGGCGACGGGCCTGCGAGAAGACGTTGGCATCCCGCTCGCCCCCGACCCGCTCGAGGACCGTGAAGAGGATCGTCCCCGTGCGGACGTCGAAGAGCGTGGCCTCGAGCACACCCTCGGAGCGCAAGGTCGCGGCCGGCGCGAACAGCCCGCCGATGGGGATCACGTAGAGCCAGCCGAGGTTGTTGGTGTAGCTGCGCTCCACGAAGCGGTGCCGGTAGAGCAGGAGGTACTCGGCCCGGTAGCGAGCCGCGAGCTCCCGCAGCCCGGCGATGCCGCTGGTCGCCGGCCAGTCGACGGAGACCTCGGTGCCGATCTCGAAGAAGCCCGATCCCTCCAGCGTCGTCGCGAGCTGCGCCGGGACGCTCACCAGGGGGATCTCCCGGTCCACGCCGTACTTGTCGACCACCTGGACCACACCCAGACGCGCCCGCTCCTCGAGATAGACCGGCGCCGAGAGCACCCGCTCCAGCTCGGCCTCCGAGATCACGCCCGAGTTGTCGCCCTTGAAGTAGTCACGATCGAGCCGGGGGTGGGCCGCGGCCGGTGGCAGCAAGGTCTCCAGCCGCGGCGCGGCGGACTTGGCGTGCGCACCGCAGCCCGCACCGCCAGACGCCAGCACCACCGTGAAGACGAACCGCACAACGAGAGAGCTCCGGGCATACGTCGACATCGCCTCTCCTCCTGCCAGTCGCGGGGAGCGTCGCTCCCCCTTTGCTGGTAGGACAACGGGGCGACGGACGGGCACCTTACACCCGGCGGACGATTTCGCGGCCACCGGGGGCCGACCGTGCGCCTCCCGGGGCCTGACCAGGCGGTGTATAGTGAGCAGCCGCCCGGCGGTCACCCGGAGCTCGCCCGGAGAGTGTAAGGATCGAGCGGGCTCTCCCGTTTCCTGGACGAGGGGTGGGCGCGGCCCGGAGTCCGGTGCTGGAGGTCGGCGGCCTCTGGTCGCGGATCAGCGAGGGGTGGTGGGACTGTTCGACGGCATCCAGCGCCTGTTGCGCCCCGCGGCCCGGGAGCCGGGCCACGCCGAGGGGGACCTGGTCGCGCGGGCGCGGCGAGGAGACCGGACGGCCTTCGGAGAGCTGTACGCCCTCCACGCCCCCCAACTATACCGGCGGATCCTCCTGCCGCGGCTGGGCGACCCGGCCGCGGCCGAGGAGGCCCTGGCCGAGACCTTCTGCGCGGCCCTGGTGGCGCTCCCCGGCTACGAGCCCCGCCAGGAGAGCCTCGGCCCGTGGCTGACCCGCATCGCGATCAACAAGGCGACCGACCTGCACCGGCGCCGGGCCAGCGCGGGGCGGGCGCTGCAAGGCTACGAGCGACTGCTCGAGCCCCTGCGGCCCCCCACGCCCTCGGCCGAGGAGCAGCTCACCCGGCACGACGAGGGGCTGCTGCTGCGAGGACGGATCGACCGCACCCTCGCGGCCATCCACCCCCGCTACCGGCAGGCCTTGGAGCTGCGCCTGTTGCAGGAGCGCTCCCGGCCCGAGTGTGCGAGCTCGCTGGGGGTGAAGGTGGAGACCTTCGACGTGCTGCTGCTGCGCGCCGTGCGCGCATTCCGGGAGGCCTGGGAGCGCGGCTCGGCCGCCAGATCCGAGGAGGGAGCATGAGGCCAGACCAGGAGCCGACCCCCGCGGAGCAGCGGGACGCCGTCCGGCTGAGCCGGCTGCTGGAGGGGGAGGAGCTGGCCCCCGGGCCCGTGGCCGAGGAGCTGGCGGCTGCCCGGCTCCTGCTGCACCCGGTCCGGGGCGAGCTCACGCCCGAGCGGGCCACGGCGGTCTGGCAGCGGATCGCCGCGGTCACCCCCGACGGACGCCCGGCGCCCGCCGACCGGGCCCGGCCTGGCCGCTGGCTGGCCCTGGGAGCCGCGACCCTCGCCGCCGGGGCCACCGCCGCCGTGCTCCTCACCTTCTCCGGCCCGCCCGCGGCCACCCCGCTGCCACCTCCGGGCCTCGCGCTCCTCACGGCCCAGGCGAAGCTGGCCCAGGGCGAGCCTGCTCCCCCGGAGCTGGAGCACCTGCGCCAGGCCTACCGGGCCGAGGTGCATGCGGCGCTGGCCGCCCGCTACGGGAGGGATCGATGAAGCCCAGCACCAGAGGCCAGGCGGCCCGGCTCGGCCTGCTGCTCGTCGCCTCCCTGGTCGGCGACGGGTGCCTCGGGGACCCGCCGGCAGGCCCGGCGGCCTTTCTGGCCAACCTGGAGCAGACCGGCAACCGCGCCGCGCAGGCGCAAGCGCGGGGGGATCTCCCGGCGGCCGAGCGGGCCCTCGAGGCGCTGCTGGCCGACCCCGAGTGCGGCGGCCTGGTCGCGGCGGACTGCCGCTGGGTGCGCCAGGACCTGTTCGGCCGCCTCGGCTGGCTGAAGCTTCGCCGCGGCGCGGCCGTCGAAGCCTCGAGCCTGGCGGACCAGGGTCTGGCCCTCGGCGACGCGGGCGACGTGCCCGCCGCGGAGCTGCACCTGCTGCGCGGCCAGGCGCTGGAAGGGCAGGGCC
Source organism: Myxococcota bacterium (assembly GCA_034005005.1). Classification (GTDB taxonomy): domain Bacteria; phylum Myxococcota_A; class JAVEVO01; order JAVEVO01; family JAVEVO01; genus JAVEVO01. The sequence continues at coordinate 22,318 of JAVEVO010000067.1, read as the reverse complement.
GGGACGGGGAGGCCGCGCGGGCCTACCACCGGGCGCTGGAGATCAACGCGCGTCTGCTGCAAGAGCTGCTGCCCGCGGGGGGCGCGGAGGGTGGCCATGCCCCGAATCCCTAGTCACATCGGCAAGATGGCGCTCGTCCTGGCCCTCGGGACGGGGGCGCTGCTGACCGCTGGCTGCGGCGCGCAGGCTGGCACCCACAAGATCGCCGAGGGGGGCAGCCGGGCACGCCAGGCCGAGGCCGAGGCGGCCCACGCCGAGCTGCTGCAGGTGGAGCGACGGCTGGTCATGCTCCCCGACGGCCCGGCCAGCACGCCCTCCCCTCCCCCACCCTGCCCCGAGGCCCGCGTCCTCGTCGAGCGCATCTGCTTGCTCGCCGACCGGATCTGTCGTCTCGCGACGGAGCACCCCGCGGACCAGGAGCTGGCCGAGCTCTGTGCGGCGGACCGCCCTCGCTGCCGCGCGGCCGAGGAGCTGCTCGCCCGGCGCTGCCCCACCCCGCCCTGAGGCCGGCGAGCGGTCGCGGCTCAGCGCGGGCGGACCGGGCTGCGCCGCCACTCCTCCCGGTCGAGCCCCTCGATCTTGTTGGGATCGAAGGAGTTCTCGTCGGTGTAGATGATCTCGCCCTGCGCGTTGGTCCAGCGGTGGGCCCAGGACGAGGTGTCCTGCTCGGTCCGTCCGGTGAAGGGGTTGCGGTACTCTTCCTGGCCGCTGAGCATCAAGTAGTCCTCGTGCCGGATCTCGGCGTGGGTCGCGGCCCGGTGATCGACGATCTCCTGGGCGACCCGGGCGACGTGGCGCTGGGTCGCCAGGGCGGCCTGGCCACGCTGCGCGACCGCCCGGTCCCGCGCCTGGACCCAGCGCGGGTCCATCTCGACCGAGCGGTACAGGGTCAGCAGCAAGGCTTGCCAGGCCGCGGCCTCCTCCACTGGGGCGCGCAGGGAGAGGGTCCGGGTGTTGGTCCACATGGCCGCGGAGCCCCGCATGTCCGTCAGCCCCGTGGCGAGCAGCTCGCGGAAGCAGACCTCCCCCTCGCAGTAGTCCACCACGAGCTGGGCCGCGTCGTACTGGTTGGGGGGCAGCCCGAGCTGCTGCAGGCGGGCCGCGGTCGGCGCATCGTTGCGCGCGAGGGTCTGCGCGAGCTCGGGGAGGGGACGGTGCTCGACCACCTGCACCCGCCGGGCTTGGGGCCGCAGCTCCCGGAACAGATCGTCCAGAAACTGCGTCGCGGCCGGCCGCGGCCGCACGGGCATCCCCTGGTACGAGGAGCCGACCGGAAAGAAAGCACCCCCAGCGGAAAATTGCGGTGAAGACAGATCAGCGTAGTTGATCTCGGGCAGCAGCCGCAAGGCGACCGTCCCGGCCGCGTCGCGCCGGACCGTCAGGTCGCACTTCGGCGCCAGGCTGTTGCCCGAGCCGTTGGTGGTGCGCGGGTCGACGTTGAAGATCCCCCCGACCATCTCCCACCCCTTGGGCACGAGGATGGAGAAGGCGTGCTCGCGCTCTTCCCAGCGCCGCTGCAAGATCAACGTCGGGAGCTTGGCCCGGGAGGGCGCAGGTCGCGCGGCCTTGCGCGGCGGGCTCAGGGGGAGGTCGCCGGCCGGGCGGGTGGTCGCGACGCCCGGGCCCACGGCCCCCCGACTGGTCGCGGCGGGCGGGGCGACCGGGGCGGGGGGGATGACCGCAGGAGCCGCCGAGGGAGGTGGAGTACGGAGCGGCGGCGCCGTCCGGGCAGCCGCGGGCGGTGCTCCATGGGTGGTGGCGAGCGCGGCAGGGGTCGCGACGGCGCTCACCGGGGCCGGGGAGGCCGGGGCCGGGGTCGGGGCCGGGGAAGCCAGGGCCGGGGCCATGCCTACCGGAGCGGCCTCGTCGACCCGGGTGTAGCGCCGCACCTCGCCGCCGGCCGAGACGAGCTCCAGGACTCCGGGGGCGGGGGAGCGCGGCACGTGGTGCCAGGACTGCCCCGGCCCCGCGTCGCCGGTCAGCCAACCCATGCTGAGGCTGCAGCGCCCCTCGTGGGAGACCTCGTCGGCCAGGACGCGCCGGCAGGAGCCGTCCGGCCGCAGCTCGAGGGTCTCGGCACCCTCGCCACGCCAGACGCCATACAGCTCCTCCCGGGAGAGGGTGCCGGGCACTGGCACGCAAGCCATCAGGGAGCAACCGAGGACTGCCGCACAGCGGATGAGCTCGTGCATGGGCTAGACGCCTCCCCGCTCCTCGAACTCGCCGGTCTTGCGATTCTTGCGGACGTTGTCGCTGGTGAAGCAGCGGCCGTTCATGGCGACGTAGACCCCCGCGGGCAGGGCCTGGACGAAGGCCAGGGCCGCGCCGAGGTTGAACAGGCCGTCGGAGCTCCCGAACTTGTAGGGGATCATCGCGCCGGTGAGCACGATCGTCTTGCCCTGCACCCGCTCCCCGAGCAGCCGGGCGGTGATCTCCATGGTGTCGGTGCCGTGGGTGATGAGGATCTGCCGCTCCCGGCACTTCTGGCACTGCTCGACGATGAGCTCCCGGTCGTCGTCGGTCATCTCCAGGCTGTCGATCATCATCAAGGTGCGTAGGTCGACGTCGAGCTTGCAGCGCCCCAGGCGCAGCATCTCGGTGAGGTGGGAATCCTTGAAGTAGAGGGTGCCGTCCAGCTCGTTGTACTCTTTGTCGAAAGTTCCACCAGTAATGAAAACACGGATGCTCATGCCTCGCCCTCCCTCCCTGACCCTTGCTCCCGGGGCAAGGGCTCCCTGGCCCGCTCCACGAAGCGGGCGACCTCCCGGGCGGCCTGCTTCAGCCCGAGCAGGGTCCCCGGCCCGCCGACGCAGCCTCCCGGGCAGGCCATCCCCTCCACCAGCAGCGGGCTGGTGCGCCCGGCGGCGATCTCCCGGAGCAGGAGCCGACAGCTCCGCAAGGTGTCGGCCCGCTGCCAGGGCACGTCCTCGACCCCGTGCCGGACCCGCGCGGTGGCCACCAGCGCCTCGGCGACACCGCCGGCGACCGCGTAGCCCCGGCCCGCGCCGCTGCCGTCCTGCACCTCGGGATAGGCACCGTCCCGGAGCTGGGCCGGGTCGATCTGGCGGGCGACGAGCAGGGCCGCCAGCTCCTCGAAGGTGATGACGTGATCGACCCACTGCCGGATCGGCTCGCCGAGGCTCTCCCCCTTCTTGGCGATGCAGGGGCCGATGAAGACCACCTGGGCCGTGGGGTCGTCCTCCTTGATCTTCTTGGCGGTCTCGACCATGGGCGGGAACGAGTCGGCGATCTGCGACGCGAGCTCGGGGAACTCCCGGCGGGCCGTCTCCACCCAGGAGGGACAGCAGGAGGTGCCGAGGAAGGACGGCGGGACGCCCCCCTCCAGGGCCTCCTCGCTGGTGCTCGCGAACTGCCGCCCCGCCGCGAGCCGGGCGAGCCGGTCCGCGAGCAGCAGGGTGTCGCAGTCCGCGCCGTACGCGACCTCCATCACCCGGTCGAAGCCGAGCTGGCGCAGCCCGGCGAAGAAGGCCGCGGGGGTGACCAGACGGCCGAGCTGCCCGACGAAGGAGGGCGCGACGATGGCCACCACCCGCGCACCGGCCGGGCGCTGCTTCAAGGTGAGCAGGGTCTGGACGATCTCCGACTTGTCGGCGATGGCGCCGAAGGGGCAGGAGACGATGCACAGGCCGCAGGAGACGCACTTGTCCTGGTCGATGGTGGCGTAACCCTCGGCATCGGAGCCGATCGCGTCCACGCCGCAGGCGAGCGCGCAGGGCCGCTGCGGCTGGGTGATCGCCTGGTAGGGGCAGGCCTGGACGCAGCGCCCGCAGCGGACGCAGCGGGCGAGGTCGATCTCGGCCCGGGCCTTGCCGATGGTGATCGCGTTGCGCGGGCAGACCAGCAGGCAAGGGTGCGCCAGGCAGCGGGCACACCGGTCGGAGACGACGACGCCGTCCGCGGGGCACTTCTCGCAGGCCGCACGCAGCACCTGCACCAGGGGCGCGGTGATCACCTTGGCCGGGGTGAAGGCCGCCGCGATCCCCTCGGACGCCGGCCGGTTGTCCTGCTCCTCGACCAGGGGCAACCCCATGGCCAGCCGCAGCCGCTGCCGCAGGATGGACAGCTCCCGGAACGTGCAGCAGCGGTAGGTCGGTCGACGGAGATCGAGGATCTCGAAGGGCAGCCGGTCGAAGTCCGCGAGGGGGCGCTCCTCCCAGACGAAGCGGGCCAGCGCGGCGAAGGTGCGCCGGCGCAGGTCCGTGAGCGGCGAGTACAGCCCGCGCAGCCGCTCGAAGATCTCGGGCATGGGCTCAGCCCCCCAGCCGCTCGTGGAGCAGGTCGCAGAGCCTGGCGACGTCGAGCCCGCAGACCGGCTCCCCGTCCACCCGGACCACCGGGGAGCGGGTTCCGCCCTCGCAGAGGTCGCAGAGGCAAGGCGCCTCCTCGACGTCGCAGCCCGCCTGCAGCACCGTGTCTTCCTCGATGGCCTCGAGGAGCTGCAGCGCACCATGGAAGGAGCAGTTCAGGCCCACGCACACCTGCACGACGAGTTTGCCCATGACCCTACCCGTTGCCCGCGCGTGGCTCCTGATGGAACGCGGCGACGCACGCGATCGTCTGCCGGACCAGCTCGGGATCGATCGGGCCGGCGCCGGAGGGGGTCTCGAAGATCCGCGCCGGCAGCCGCAGCCCCTCGAAGGTGAAGCCCTCCCGCAGCTTGTACCGATATTTTTCGCGGTAGATCGCCTCCCCGATCTGCTCCAGCTTCGCCGGGTCGCCAGCGCAGCCGACGCAGGCGAGCCCCCGGGAGACCAGCTCCGGGGTGTAGATCCCCCGGGCGAAGAAGCAGGAGACCAGGGAGCTGAGCACCTGGCGCCAGCTCTCCTCCTGGATCAGCTTGGTCGCGAGCCCGGCGGGCTCGAGGGTCCGCCCTTCGCTGAGCGCCTTCTGGTCGAGGCTGTAGCCCGCGTTGCACAGGTGCGAGTGGCGTGCCCCGACCAAAAAGCCGACGTGAGCCGCCGGCCCCGTGTGGTAGCCGGGCATCTCGTTGCCGCCGAAGGCGAGCGCGAACTCGCTCCCGCCGTACTGGGCCGCGGCCTGGTCCACGCCCAGGGCGAGGGCCTCGAAGAACGGGGTCGGCTGCTCGACGATCCGGTCGAGCGCGGCCAGGTAGACCTGCCAGTCACCCCAGGCGAGGGCCAGCCCGTCGGTCTCCGCCGTCCCCACCAGCCCCCGCTGCTGGGCCTCCGTGGCCCAGGCGAGGACGACCCCGGCGCTCATCGCGTCCAGGCCGAGCACCTCCACCTCGTCCATCAGCCGCAGCGCCCCCTCCGGGTCCGTGACGCCGAGCATGGCGCCGAGGGCGTAGATCAGCTCGTAATCGTAGGAGATCAGCGAGGTCTTGTAGAAGTAGGCCTCCTGGGCGTAGGGCTGACGCAGGGCCGCGATGTGGACGCAGCCCACGGGGCAGTGGGCGCAGGCCAGTCGGCGGCCCAGATAGCCCTCGGCGAAGGCCTCACCGGTGATCTGCGCGACTCCGTCCAGGCGACGGACCGTCAGGTTCTTGGCGGGCAGGGCGCTCAGTCGATCGAGGGAGGCCACGTTCCCGGCCGTGCCGAGATCGTGGTACTTCTTCATCATCGACGTCTCGACGGCCATATCGTAAGTCTCTTTGTAGAGCTTGCGGTAGGCCGAAAAGTCCGCCAACGGCAGGGCGCGCTTGCCCGAGATCGTGATCGCCTTGAGGCCCTTGGACCCGAGCACCGCGCCGAGGCCGAGACGGCCGAAGTGGCGGTAGGTCTCCGAGGTGACCGAGGCGTAGCGGACGCCCCGCTCGCCGGCCCGGCCGATGCGCATGATGCTGCGCAGCCCCGCGCCGGGCTCCCGCTCGCGGATGACCCGCCCGACGGTGCCGGTCCCCCGCGCACCCCACAGGGCCGACGCGTCACGGAAGCCGACCTCGTCGCCGTGGATCGCCAGGTACAAGGGGCGCTCGCTGCGCCCGGTGATCACCACGGCCCCCAGACCGGCCAGGCGCAAGGCCACCGCGGTCCGGCCACCGCAGTGGCTCTCGCCGAGGTTGCCGGTGAGCGGGGACTTGAACAGGGCCACGGCCTTGGACATGAGCGGCAGGTGGCTCGTGAGGGGGCCGACCGCGAGCACGACGACCGCCTCGGGGGCGAGGGGGTCGACGCCGGCGGGGCACCCCTCGGCGAGCAGCCGCACACCCACCCCGGTCCCGCCCAGCAGCTCGTCGAACAGCTCGGGCCGACGCTCCACCGAGAAGGTGCGCCGTGAGAGATCGACCCGCAGGATCCGGCAGAGGGGATCGTCAGGGAGCATGGTCGACCTCCGCAGCGGCGGCGGGCGGACGGGCCTTCTTCGGGCGCCGCTCGGCCGCGAGGACCCCGTGGGGACAGAAGCTCGGGCAGTAGCCGCACCCGTCGCAGATCTGCGGCTTGTTGAGGGTGTCGTCCCAGAAGACCGCGCCGTAGGGGCAGGCGGGGACGCAGCAGCCGCAGCCGAGGCAGCGATCGGGCAGGAGGGTCACGCCGCCCTGCTCGCCGCGCACCACCAGCGCGTCCTCGGGACAGGCCCGGGCGCAGGGGGGGTCGAAGCAGGCCCGGCAGACCACGACGGTGAAGCCGTTGCGCATCCCGCCGGCGCTCTTCACGCCGATGCAGGACGCGGCCAGGCCCCCCTGACCATGCCGCCGGGCGCAGGCGAACATGCAGCTCTGGCAGCCGACGCAGAGCTCGCTGTCGACGATCGCGAGTCGCATCCCGGAAACCCTCCTCCCAGACGAAGTGGCTGGACCACGGCGAGCGGGGGCGCGGGGATGCGGGTCAGCCCCGGAGGAGCTCCGCCTCGGCGATCCGCTTGACGTCACCCGCGTCGACCTGCCCCTTGTGGGCCTTCATGATCTCGCCGACGACCCGCCCGAGCTGCTTCGGGTCGGTGACGCCGGTCGCCTGGAGCTGCGCGCGGACGATGTCCCGGAGCTGGTCCTCGGACATCTTCTGCGGCAGGAAGCGGTCGCAGAAGTCCATCTCCCAGCTCAACTGGGCAGCCTGCTCGGCCCCCTGCTCGCCGAGGTGGACGAACTCCTCCTTCGCCTTGGCCAGGGACTTGCGGTAGGCGCCGATGACGTCGACGAGCAGGGCATCGTCGACCTCGCCCTTGAATCCCTTGGCCGTCCGCCGCTCCATCACCTTGGTGTTGAGCATCCGACAGACGTCGGCGGTCCGGAGGTCCTTGGCCTTCATCGCCTCGGTGAGCAACCGGCGCAGCTCTTCCTGGATCGGCATCTCGCCTCCTCCTCACTGGCTAGCACGCGAGCAAGCATGTTGTGCTCCGGGGGAGCAGAAAAGACAAGGGGCGCCCTTCCCGCGGGCGCCGCGGCCGGCCGGCGCCTCAGCAGCCATCCAGCACCTCCCAGCCCAAAAGCTCCTGGGGCAGGCGTCGTCCGCTCGCCAGGAGCTCGGCGACCTCGGGACGCAGCCCCTCGGGGAGCCAGTTGAGGGCGCGGGCATCGACCTGGCCGGCCCCCGCCTCGGCGAGGATGGGTGCCTCGAGCTCCCGGCCGAGGGTCAGCAGCCGCGCGTACCAGTCCACCGCGGGCCGCAGCGGGGGCAGGCTCAGGCGCGCAGCGGCCTCGGCCGCCCGGCTGGCGGTCCGCAGCCCCTCGGGATCGAGGTCCCCGAAGTACAGCAGCTCGCCGCTGGCGTGGACCTTGCCCGTGACGTCGAGCAGGTACTCCACCGACTGCCCGAAGCTGGCGCCGCCGCCGTAGACGATGGCCGCGTAGCGGCCTCGGGTGCGGTTCCACGAGCAGAAGGAGTAGAAGGTGTGGTGGCTCTCGAGGACCAGGATCGGCCCCGCGTCGAGGCCCGGCCCCGGGTCCCACACCAGGGGCGGCACCACCGGGAAACAGCGCAGCACCTCGTACGAGAGGCGCCCGATGCCGAACAGGGGGGACCGGGCGACCCGGTCGAGCTGCTTCTCGTCCCCGAAGATCCGCACCGAGCGCTCCCGCGCCGGGACGAAGGGCCGCCGCCGCCCGCCTTGCTGGAAGAAACGCTGCAAGGCGTGGAGATCGCTCCAGGTCTCGTCGCCGAGCCGGCCCATCGCGCTGGCGAAGGCCAGCTCCGGGGCCCAGGGGACCGTCTTCGGATCGTGGGGCCGCAGGGGCTCGCCGGGTGCCGGCGGCGCGGGCGGACGGGCGAGGGTCAGCCACTCGGGGAAGGGCGGCGCGGCGGTGGTGTCGAAGCTCCGCAGGCTCCGGGGGAGCTGCAGCTCCCCGGCCGCGGCGAGCTCCTGCAGCAGGCCGACGAGCGCCGGCCGGGCGTCCGCGCGACTCGCCCCCTCCGGATCCGCGGCGAGGAAGGCGCTCCAGAGGGCCGGGCGCTCCAGGCGGAGGCGACCGGTCTGCTCGGCCAGGAGGCGGAGCTGCCGGAGGAGAGTATCGGCCGCCGGGCTGCTCATGGGGGTCCTCCTCCCGGGAGGCGGGCCGGGCGCGGCCGGAGGGTCATCAGCGCCCCACCTCCATCACCCGGACGCTGCTGACCGCGCTCTCGGCCGGCGCCGGGGTCTCGTCCTGCTCCAGCGTAACATGGTTGTCGCCGGTGAGGCGCTCCCGGTACGCGTTGCGCAGCCGGATCACGTTGGGCAGGGTCGCCAGCGCCTCGAGGTCGTGCACACCGGTGGTATAGACGAGCTGGACGCGCATCTCCCGGGCGACGGCGCGCTGCAGCTCGAGCAAGGGGACCGACGAGCAGGTGCCGATGGGGTTGTCGAGCAGCAGCACCCCGGCGTCGGGCAGTCCGTGGCCGCGCCCCCGACTGAGGGCCCGGAGTCGGACCAGAGTGCAGTACAAAAGGACCGCTGCGGTGAGCTGCTGGCCCCGGCTGAAGGTCGACAGGGCGGTCACCGGCAAGCGCTCGGGGCGCAGCACGGTGTCGGGCTTGAGCAGCGAGACCTCGAAGCCACGCTCCCCGGTGAGCTCCTCGACCGCGAGCTGCGCCAGCTCGAGCCCGCCGGGGAGGTGGGCCTCCTGGACCAGCCGATCGACGAGGGGCTCGAGGCGCTGCTGGCGCTCGGCCTCGACCGACGGGATCTCGAAGCGGATCTCGAGATAGGGACGGCCACCCCAGCCCTCCAGGGCCGGCGGGAGCTGGCTGGCCGGCCCGACGCGCCGCAGCAGGCGGATCCCCTCGGCCGCGACCCCGTCGAGCGCGCCGATGAGCAGCCGCCGGTGGCTGTCCAGCTCCGCGAGGTCGCGTCGGAGGATCTCCAGCCGATCCCGCAACTTCGGTGCATACTCCGCGGCCAGGGTCAGCAGCTCGGCCGGCTCGGCCTTCAGGCGCTCGCGCACCTGGCTGCGGTGGGCGGCGAAGCGATCGTCCAGCGCCACCTGGCGGGCGCGCTCGGCCGTCGCGGCCGCCTGCTGCCGGCGTCGCTGGAACGCGCCGAACTTCTCGTGGAACCGCTGCAGCAGATCCCGCACGAGCAGGGCAACCCCGTCGCTCGTCTCCGGGATCCGGGCGGGCGGCCGTTCGGGCGGCAGCAGGTCGACCTTGCTCTCGAGGAGCTGGTGCTGCATCCGTCGCTGCTCCGCGGCCACCGCGCAGGCCTCGGCGGCCCGCTCCTGCGCGTGGCGCCGCCGGGTGGCCTCTTCCCTGGCCGCCGCGGCCTGCTCCGCGCCCTGGCGGTACTGCTCGGCGAGCTGGCAGGCCTGGGCCGAGGTCTCGACGGGCTGCTCCAGGGGGGGCAGGTCGTCGGCGGTCCGGCGGATCGGGGGCTCCTTGAGCTGCTCCTCCGCGGCGCGCACCTCCTGGCGCGCCTCGCCGACGGCCAGGGTCGCCGAGGCCAGGAGGCTCTCGGCCTGCACCAGCGCGGCGGCGAGCTCGCCCTGCGCGAGCAACGCCTCGAGGGCCGCGGGGTCGATCCCCTCCGCGGCCTGCCGATAGCGCGCGGTCTGCTCTCCGAGGGTGCGCTCGACCTGCTCCAGCTCCCACTGCAGGCGGTTCTCGCTGGTCTCGTGCTGGTAGGTGGCCAGCAACTGGCGGTAGCGGGCCGCGGCCTGCTCGAGGGTGGCTCCCTCGACGGGCACGGGCGCGGCGCTGCGGTGGTGGATCGCGTCCCGCTCCGCCTCGCGCTGCTGGCGCAGCCGGGAGAGCTCCCGGTGCTGCCCCTCGAGGGTGCGCCGCTGCTCCCGCTGCTGCTCGATCTCCTCCCGCGCCCCGGCCAGCGCGGCGAGCAGCTCCTGCTGGTGCAGCCGCAGGCGGTCCAGGCTCTCCCGGAGCTGCGGCAGCTCCTTCTCGTGGGTGGTGAGGTGCTCCTGCAGCCGGGTCGAGGCCTGGCGAGCCTGATCCAGCTCTTTGCGAGCACGCTGGCCCGCCTTGCGGGCGTCGTCCCGCCGCTGCTGGAGGCGCGTCCGCTCGCCACCGAGCCGGGCGAGGCCGGCGTTGGCGACGTCGCGGAGCGCCTGCGCGGTCTGGAGCTGCTCCCCGAGGGCCAGGAAGCGGGGGCGCGGCAGCTCCTCGAGCAGGCGCGCGAGGTCACTGGCCACGGCCTCGAGCTCCCGCTGCTCCGCGCGCTGCCGCTCCTCCTCGGCCCGGCGCCGGGCCTGCAAGGCGGCCAGCTCGGCCTGGCGCTCCTGCGCGCAGCGGGGGACGTAGCTGCCCCGCTGCCCCGGCCCGAGGACCACCCGCATGGCGACCTCGGGGCCCGGCTCGAGGCCGGCGACGGTGACGGCCACGGGACCGCGCAGCCGCTCGCTCACCCGCTCGGCGATCTCCTGGACGCGCCCCAGCAGCTCGGGTCGCGGCACGACCAGGCCGCTGTAGCGTCCCGGGTCGGAGAGCAGCAGGGCGGTCGCCTCCTCCTCGGAGGCGTTGCTCGCCAGGTACTCCAGGGCCGAGAAGCAGGGGATCCCCCGCTCGCGGAGCCCGTCCAGCGCCTCCTCGGCGTCCCGGGAGGGCGGCAGCAGCCCGCGCTGCTCCACCGCGGTCAGGGCCCGCTCGTCCTCGGCCGCGTCGACCCGCAGCTTCAGCAGGTGCCGGTGCAGGGCCTCGGCCCGGCTCCGCACCCGGGCCAGCAGCCCGTCGGCCCAGGGATCGACCGACTCGGCCTCCTCCACGTCGGCCAGGCGGGGGTGCTCCGCGAGCCGGTCCCGCCAGGCCTCGGCGCGCTCGAGCTGCTGCCGCACCTGCCGCACCTCCGCGGTGCGCAGCACGCTCTCGGCCTCGAGGGCCAGCCGCTGCTCCTCCACCTCGGCGAGGGCCGTGGCCACCCGCTCCTCCTCCTGCTCGGCCTCCTCACCGCCCCGCTGGGCCCGGACGAGGAGCTCCCCCCAGCGGACGAGGGCGTCCGCGGCCTCCTCCCGCTGCTCGATGACGCCCTGCTGCCGCAGCCGGGCGCGCGCGGCGTCCCGCCGGGCGATCTGCTCCTCGAGGGTGCGGATCCGCTCCCCGACCTCCGCCTCCTCGCGCTGCCGGGAGAGCTCCCCCCGACGGAGGACGTCGAGACGCTGGGCGAGGGCCTGCAGCTCCTCCTCCCGCTGCCGCAGGTTCTCCTTGACCAGCCGGAGCCCGGCGTCGGCCAGCTCCCAGTAGACGCTGCCGGCCTGCTGCAGCAGGCGGATCAAGGGCTCCCGGGCCAGCTCGCTCTGCCGCACCGCCTCCTGCCGTGCACCGAGCTCTGCCTGGAGGCGCCGCAGCTCCGCGAGGAGGAGGGCGGCGCGCAGCTCGCGCACCCGACGGTCCGCCTCCTGGCGGCCGTGCTGGGCCGCGTCCAGCCGGGCCTGGGCCTCGGCCAGCCCCAGGCGGCGGGCGAGCCGCAGCAGGCCGGCAGCCCAGCGGTCGTTGCTGCGCTGCTGGCTGGCCGCGGCGGTCTCGGCGGCCTCGGCCGCGGCCAGCTCCTCGGCCGCCGCCGCCCCCCGGGCCGCGAGGGTCTCGGCCGCGATCAGCAGCGCCTGGCCCACCCCCCCGGCCTCTTGCCGCAGGAGGGTGAGGTCCTCCTCGGACTGCCGCAGGAGCGCGACCTCGTCCACGAGCGGCTCCAGCTCGGCGAGCACGGCCCGGACGAAGCTCTCCTCGAGCACCAGCTCCGGGCGGTGGCGCAGGCGCTCCCGCAACTGGCTGAGGTTGGCCGAGACCTGGTCGGCGCGGGTGGTGTCGAGGGCCAGCTCCAGCAAGAACCGCACGAAATCCGTGGCCCGATCGAACCGGAACAGCTCGTCGGCCGCGCCCTCGCGCAGGTTCATCCGGATCTGGTAGCGGAACAGCTCCGGGTCGAGGCCGAGGCGCTCCAGGTGGTCGATCCAGCGCTTCTGGCTCTCCTCCTGGACGACCTCCAGATCGGGGTGGCGGCGGAACAGCTCCTGCAGCCAGACGCGGAAATCCTCGAAGCTCGCCACGGGCTCGGGGTTCAGCCCGGCGATGGGCAGGTCGTCGAACGCGGCGTGGCGGTCCGCGTCGGCGCGGAAGCTGAAGAACAGCCGCCGCAGGCGAGAGACGTCCCCGGAGCGCTGCTGACCGCGCCAGGCGAGCACCTGGCCGACCACCCGCACACCGCGCGGCGTCTGGTCGAAGAGGTCGGCGGTGGCGGGGGGATCGACGTCCCACTCGGTGACCACGAAGGCGAGGTCCGAACCCTTGACGTAGTCCTCCAGCCGCCGCGCCTTCCCCTCGGCGTTGGTCCCGAGGAACTCCCGGCGGTCCGGCCGGAAGATCGAGAAGAACAGGTTGAGGATGGAGGACTTGCCCCCGGCGTTGCGCAGCCAGAGCACGGAGTCGGTGCCGGTGCCGCGATCGTGGCGGAAGTCGAGGGTCAGCGGCGCGAGCCGGGCGTGGCTGTGGCCGATGGCGGAGAAGCCGATCCGGAGCAGTCGTGGCATGTGCTAACTCTTTGAAAGAATAGACAATTCTCAGATCGTCCCCAGGGTGCGCCGGGCCTCCTGGACCAGGGCGAAGGCGCGGTGGACTCCCAGCTCCCGCACCTGCACCCGGTAGGCGAACAGGGTCCGGTAGGTGCCCCCCTCGTCGTCGCTCACACGCCGCAGCAGGCCGCCCCGCTCGAGGCTGGCCAGGGCGTAGGCGACCATCCCGACGAGGGTGTGGGGAGCCCGCCGCCCGTCGGGGGTCGAGCGGGTCTCGGCCCGCTCGAGGACCGCCCGCCAGGCCTCCCGCAGCTCGGGAGTCCCCAGCTCCGAGTCGACCTCGCCCCGGGCCTTGAGGGTGGTGCACAGGTCCACCAGGTAGCGCACCACCCGGCTGGTCGAGAGCTGGAAGACGACCGCCTCGGGATCGGCCAGGCTCTGGGCCGTGGGGAAGCACCACGCGGCGATGGCGAGCTGGACCAGCCCGTGGCAGAGGCGATCCTCGGTGGACATGTTCTGCCGGTAGTCGGCGAGGCGCAAGGCGAAGAGGCTGTCCTCGTTGGCGCCGAGGACCATGCCGTGCTCGCCGGCGTCGAGCAGGGTCAGGCCGAGCCCCCGCAGCACCGCGAGGAAGAGGGCCCGCAGGGGCGCCTCGCTGCGAAAGCGGCGCAGCAGCTCGTCGTAGACCGGCTCCTGCCCGGGCCGGGAGCGGGGGTTCAGCGCGAACGCGAGCAGGGTGCCGACGTCCTCGCCGAGGTCGCTGTCATGCATGGCTGTCCTCTGTGCGGCCGAGATCCCGGCTGAGCCAGAGATCGTCGCCGACGAACGCCGGGTCCCGGAGTGGCTGGCCAGTGGCCTCGGAGCGGAAGGGGATCGCCTCCAGCTCCCGATCGAAGACCTGCAGGGTGCGCAGGACCAGCAGGTGCAGCGCCCCCGCGCCGAGCCCCCGATCCCGGGCCTCGGCGAGCAGGGCGGAGAGCGCGACGGGGCTCGTCCCCACCTCGGCCAGCAGGTCCTCGACGGCCAGCTCGTCCTCACGGGTGAAGGGCGGATCCGGCTGATCGACGAGGTCGAGGTCGGGTGACGGCTGATCGTAGGCGGCCTCCTCGGCCCGCCGGGGGGCGAGCAACCGGTCGATCAGCAGGGGCAAGCTGAGCAGGGCCCGCACGCGGGGCGGGTGGAAGTCGGCGAGCAGTCGCCCGGCGAAGCCGGCCACCAGCCCGACGGGCAGCTCCAGGGCCGGGCGGAGCACCTCGGCCTCCAGATCGGCGAGGGGCAAGAGCAATCTGGGACGAAAGGACTGCCGTTCTTGCTCGTCGAGGTACTGTTGATTCGCCCCCATGAGCCGCCCGTGGAGGCGGAGGTGGCGGGCGTGGCACTCCTTGAGGGTCTGCAGCAGGGCCACGTACTGGGGAGCGACCGCGGCCTCGGCCCGGTCCAGCTTGGCCTCCACCGACTCGATGAGCGCCAGCTCCACCTCCTGGCGCTCTTCCAGGTGCAGCCGCGCCTCCTGCAGCATCGTCAGGACCTCGTGCACCCAGTCGACCTGGCTGACGTCCCGGCGCGTGGTCTGGAGGATGCCGAGCAGCTTGCCTTCGTACTCGATGCTCCGCAGCCGGGCCCGCTGTGCGGTGGCCACCGCCTCGGCGATGCGCCCGCGGCGGATCTGGGAGCGCAGCACCGCCTCCTCCGCGGTCTGCGCGTCCTCGACGTCGTACTCCAGCATCCCCGCGTAGAGGTTGACGCCCTCCGTGGTGGCCCGGGCCACGATGAGCCCCGAGGGCAGCTCCTCCTCACGGAGCAGGTGAAAGGAGAGCTGCCGGGCCGTCACCCCGCGCTCGCCGAACTCGGCGTAGGCCTCGGAGAAGGCCTGTCGGCGCTCGCGCTCGTTGAGCAGGCCGTCCAGGACGAGGGTGACGATCTCCGCGGCCCGCTCCGGGGCGATCCCCGGCTCGGCGGCCCGGATGAGGGGATTGAGGGCCTCGTCGAGGTCCTGGCGGGTCGCGCCCTCGCCGAGCCCCATCTTCTCGATGGTCGCATCGAGGGCCCGCAGGGCCAGCGCGCGCAGATCGTGGAAGGGGAGGTCCCCCTCGCCGCGCTGGCGCGCGGCCTCTAGCCGGTGGAAGGGCGCGGTCCGCAGCAAGCTGCGCAGCCGACGGGAGAGCGCGCTCTGCCAGGTCTCCGCGCCCGGCGAGCCCGGCGGGGGGCCGAGGAAGTCGGCCAGCTCGCCCTCGGGGGGTTCCCCGGCGAGCGGTGACGGGTCCTGGCTGCTCACGATCCAGCCCCTGGCGCTGAGACGGTCCTCGAATCCACGGTCAACCCCTGCCTTCCTCGTGCTCGTGCTCGTGCTCGTGCTCGTGCTCGTGCTCGTTCCTCGTTCCTCGTTCCTCGTACCTCGTGCCTCGTGCCTCACGCCGGGCGGGCAAGATAGTCTGCTTCCGGCGGCCGGGGGAGAGGAAAAGTGCAGGGCGCGAACTTGCGCGGCGCGGACGGGCGGGAGAGACCGCTCAGCGCTGCCGCACGAGCTCGCTCAAGGGCTTGCGCTGCTTGGTGCGGGGGAGGTCCGCGGGCCAGCCGAGGGGGGTGAAGGCGAGGGGCTGCTCGTCGGGGCCCAGGCCCAGCACGGCCCGGGCCGCATCGGGATCGAAGGCGCCGATCCAGCAGGTGCCCAGCCCGAGGGCCGCGGCCGCGAGGATCAGGTGATCGAAGGCGATGGTGGCGTCCACCTCGGCGTAGCTCTTGCCGTCCTTGCGGGCCCAGGCTGGCCCCGTCAGGGCCGAGACGGCGATCACGTAGGGCGGCGCGATGAACCAGTCCCGGGGATAGATCCGGCGGAGCGCGGCCTCCTTGCCGGCGGTGGGCAAGACGTGGAGGACGAAGGGCTGCCGGTTGCAGGCGGTGGGCGCGAGCCGCGCGGCCTCGAGCACCTGCTGGAGCAGCTCGTCGGGGACCGGATCGGGCCGGTAGGCCCTGACGCTGTAGCGGTTCCGGAGCACCTCGAAGAAATCCATGGCGTCTCCTCGTCGTTGCAGTTCAGCGTCGCGAGCCTCTCACCAGGGCTCCTCCACGGGGTCGCCGAGGGTGATGCCGAGGGTGTAGCCCGTGGCCGCGGTGTGCAGGCCGAAGGGATCGTCGACGATCACCCGCACGAAGACCCGCTCGTCGTTGACCGCGGTGTAGGTCGCCGTCTCCATCGCCTGCCAGAAGGTCGCGGCGGCGAACAGCTCCGCACCCTCGGCCGAGACGAGGTAGAGGCTGAAATCCTTCCAGAAGTCGTCGGGGAGCAGGTCCACCGTGAGGGTCTCCCGCGCCGGCACGGCGACCTCGAACCAGTCCTCGTTGCGCGGGCAGACGACGCCGATGGTCTCACCGGCCTGGATCGTGGCGGCGTCCCGGGCCGTATCGTTGGGCTCCCAGCCATCGTCCTGGCAGGGCCCGACCTCCCCCTCGCCCTCGCCCTCGCCTCCCTGCAGGCAGGCCATGGTCTCGTTCATGCAGTACGTCTGGACGCAGCTCTGGAACCCGTTCTGATCATTGGCGTACTGCGCGCAGTTCCGCTCCCAGCAGTCGTACATGCTGTTCCAGTCGTTGCGGGCGCTGGCCGAGCCCTGCGCGACGCAATCGTCGAAGCAGTTCTGGGTCCCGCACTCCCCGGCGCAGCTATAGATCTCGGAGCAGGAGGTGCCGCCGCTGCCCTCACCTTCCCCCTCCGCACCCTCGCCCTCGCCCTCGCCCTCGCCGCCGCTGATCACCTCGACCTCGAGGGTGTAGCTGCTCGTCACGGCCCCGCTGACCAGGATCAGGTAGTTGCCGCTGGTGGGGATGGGCTGCCGGGCGGCCTGGGCTCCTCCGTGGAAAGGCACCGAGGCCGCCACGTCGGCGACGCCGTCGGGGGCGCGTAGGGCCACCTGCAGACCGTCGCCCTGGACGGTGATGACCACGCCGTCGTTGCGCGTCAAGGGCAGCCGGAACCAGTCCTGGTCCCCCGCGCAGAGGCTCAGGCCCTCGACCAGCATCGCCGGCAAGGCCGCGGCCTGGGCCGGCACGTCGTTGACCTCGAGCGAGTCCGCGACGCACTCGGCGGCACCTTCGCCCTCGCCCTCCGCGCCTTCGCCCTCTGCGCCCTCGCCCTCCGCGCCCTCACCCTCCGCGCCCGCGCCCTCCGCCCCCGCGCCCGCAGCACCCTCGCCCTCCGCGCCCTCGCCCGCCGCGCCCTCACCCTCCGCGCCCTCACCCTCCGCGCCCTCACCCTCCCCCTCGGAGCCCTCCCCCTCTCCCTCTTCGCCCTCCCCCTCGCTCGGGACGTCCATTCCGCGCCGCCCCTCCTCGTCCTCGCACCCGGCGCTGGCGAGCAACACTGCGAAACACAAGGAGAATCTCGCTATCCTGGTCATGGTGTCATCCTGATCGCCCAAGCCTGTCTGGGGGGAATCTAGCAAGAGAAGGGCCAGTGGTCCATGGCAGAGCGACGGAGCGCGCCAGCCGTGGGGCCGCCGCCGTCGACCGCCCGCACCCCCCTGGGGGCGCGACGTCGGCGGCGCGGCGCGGCCACCCGCGCCGGAACGCGACGCTGACCTGCTCGGGCGGGGCCTCCCGCCATCGGTCTTGCTCCAGGGCCTGCTCACCCCTACAGTGCATCCGGGCCTGACGGAGAGGGAGGAGGAATGGCCGAGCGGGACGGGGTGACGTGGGAGGTGTACGCGCTCCAGTACGGGCGCTCCAAGTCCTACCCCCTGGCCGACATGGTGGCCGGGGAGGAGCCGGGGGTCATGCACCCCATGGGCTGGTTCTGCTGGGTGCTGCGTCGCGGCCGTCATGCGGTGATCGTCGACACCGGCTTCCACGCCGACCACCTCCTCCGCCGCTGGTGCGTCACGCCGGTGGCCCAGGTCCAGGAGCTGCTGGCCGAGCTGGACATCGACCCCCGCGAGGTGGGTGACGTCGTGCTGACCCATGGCCACGCGGACCACACCGGCAACCTGGCGCTCTTCTCCCGGGCCCGGATCTGGATGCGCGAGGCCGAGTTCATGTACGTGCTCTCGGCCATGGGGCCCTTGCGCGACCTGCGCTGGGGGGTCTCCCTCGCGGATTACGAGAGCATGCTCATCGCCGCCAACGAGGACCGGCTGATCCTCCTCGGCAACAACCAGGAGCCGGTCCTGCCGGGGGTCCTCCTCTGCCCGGGCGGTGGACACACGCCGGGCAGCCAGTGGGTCGAGGTGAGCACGGCCGTTGGTACTTTGGTGCTCGCCTCCGACAACGCCTACCTGATGCGCAACGTGGCCGAGCTGCAGCCCGTGGGGAGCTGCGTCTCCCGCGCCCAGAACGAGGCGGCCCTGCTGCGGATGCGCCGCAGCGTCAGCGACCTGCGCCGGGTGATCCCGGGCCACGACCCCCAGGTCGCCGAGCTCTTCCCCGAGATCGCCCGGGGCGTCTACCGCCTCGACGTGCCCCTCCCGGCGGCGGACACTTCCCGAAGCACTTCCATAAACTAGCGATTTCACAATGATCCCGGAGAGCTGAACGGCCGATCGTGCAGCACGGACCCGCCGGGGAGCGGCTCACGCGACGAGCAGGCCTTGCCGGCGGAAGCGGTCCAGGGCCTCGGCGAGGTTCGCGGCGAGGACCTCCTCGGGGAGGCCGTCCCAGGCTCCCTCGTCCTCGTCGGGGCCGGCCGGGATGGACGTCTGCCGCAGCAGGTCGAGGAGCTCGGCCCGGCTCAGCCGACCGTCCAGGAGGGGGAGCACGCGGCGCTCCAGGCCATCGAGGTCGATGCGGAAGTGCTGCGCGGAGGTGGCCTGCCAGCCGAGCCGGGCCTCGGCCCGGGCGAACGCGGAGGCTTCGGGACTTTCGGACAGTCTTCCGGTGACTGGCCGTGACCAACGATGCAGCTCCAGCAAGCCCCGACCGAAGAGCCGGAGCAGCTCGCCCGCGAACTCCAGAGGTCGGCAGGCGTCCGGCGGTCCCTCGGCGGCCGGGTCGCCGAGGCCGGTGCAGGCGGCGGCGAAGAGCTCCGTGACCGCCCAGGAGGCCGGCGCGACCTCGCCGAGCAGGCGCAGGGCCTGCTGCAGCAACGGATCGGCGATGGCCTCGCTCTCCTCGCCGTTACCGAGGAACAGCGGCCCCTCCTGCCCGCGGGGGGGAGCCTGGACCGGCGAGGGGGTGCTGACGCGCAGCTCGAGCAGGGTCTCGGGGCGGGGGGTGGCCAGCAGGGTGTGCCCGGCCGCGCAGAGCAGCGTGCGGCGGAACTGCCGGGTCTCCAGGAAGTCCAGGTACTGCTGCTGCTCCACCCGCCCCGGACAGGCCGCCAGGAAGTCCCGCACCGGCCCGGGACGCTCGGCGAGGAGCAGCAGGCCCGGATCGGCATCACCGAGGTACTGCAGCCCCTCGGCGCCAGCCAGGAAATCCGTGAGGTAGAAGGCCTGGTTGTGGGGCTCGAAGTACTCGTGCGCGAGGTAGCCCGAATCGTGCCGGGCCCAGCGCAGGGCCTCCCCCGCGAGGAAGCGATCGAGGGGGCCGGTGCGCTCGGCGGTGAGGTTGCTGAGCCTATCGATCAGGTGGCGCCCCGCGGCGACCTGGGCGGCAGGCGGCAGGCCGACGGGCGAGTGTGCTCCCGGAAAGTACAAGAAATCCCGAACGATCGAGGCCAACCGCCAGCCAGGGTGGGCGTTGTAGCTGATGTACGCGATCCCCCGGGGGGTGAGGCAGCGGCGGCAGAGCTCGAAGATCCGGCGCTGCACCTCCGCGTCCACCCAGGAGAAGACCCCGTGGCAGATGAGGTAGTCGAACTGCCCCGGCTCGAGGTCGAGCTCCCGGATGTCCGCCTGCAACAAGGTGAGGTTGGTGAGCCCCAGCCCGGCCGCCTGGGCCTGCCCCTCCCGCACCATGCGCGGCGACAGGTCGACGCCGACGAAGGAGCTTCCCGGGAAGGAGGCGGCCAGGGGCAGCAGGTTGGCGCCCGTCGCGCACCCCAGCTCGAGGAGCCGGCAGCCCTCGACCGGCGCGGTGACCAGACCGTGCAGCGCGGCGATCACCGCCAGGCGGTCGGGGTGGCAGTGCGGGTGGGCGTAGCTCGGGTAGGGCATGAGCTCGTAGGCCTGGAGGGTCGCCTTGCTGGGCATGGGTCGCTCCGGTGGCGGGGGGAGGGAGCCGGGATCGGGAGGGAGGTCGGGGGTGAGGCTACTCGCAGCGACCGCTGGCGGGGGTGCAGACGAAGGTGTCCTGCTGGTAGCCGCCCGTGGCGATGCGCGTGCAGCCGTAGCCGTCGGGGCAGCCATCGTCCGCGGTGCACTCGAAGGTGCAGACCTTGGCGCGGCCCGCGGTCAGGGTGACGCAGCGATTGCCCGCGCCCCCGCAGTCCTCGGCATCGGTGCAGCCCGCCTCGCAGAGCTGCGCGGCCTGGGCGTAGGGGTGCGCATGGGGGTTGTCGTCGACGCCGTGCAGCCCGTACATGGTGTTGAACCAGTAGCTGTTGTCGTCGAGGTCCTCGAGCAGGTCGCCGACCCGGGTGACGAGGTGGTTGCCGTCCTCGTCCGTGCCGACCAGGGCGGACAGGAAGTCCTGGACCGCGGACGGCGTGGTCGCGTTGGAGGGGGCGGTGGTGGTGATGACGTCGAGGTCGTGCCGGTCGGCCTTGGCGGGGTTGTGCCAGAAGGCCTCGCCGATGCCGTAGGTGTCGCACCCCTCGGCCAGGACGACCTGGTAGACGTCCGCGGGCAGATCGAGGCCGGCGATCTCCGCGTCGTCGAGGTCCCCCTCCTCGGTCTTCTTCCAGTTGGCCAGGGCGAAGCCGTAGAACGGCCCGGAGTGGCCGGAATAAGCGATGATCTCGCGGGTGGCCAGACTCTCCCGCATGTCGTTCTCGAGGACGATCCCGCCCGCGTCGGTGTCGGGATCGGTGTCCGTGCCCGCCTTGCCCCAGAAGAGGGAGATCTCGACGACGACCTCCTGGCCGCCGGCGAGGATCGTGCGGGTGAGCGGGCCGCTCGTGCGGGTGTAGAGATCGTAGGAGGCGACCGGGGACTCGTACCCCCGATCGAGGAGCCAGTCGTACAGGGACTCGCTGTGCTTCAGGTGGTACTCACTGTGATAGTCCCAGCCGAAGTGGACCGCGATGGTGACCTTGCCGTCGGCGAACAGCCGGTTGGTGTCGAAGTACGCGTCCTGGGAGAGATCCTCGGGCTGGATGGTCAGCTCGATGTTCTCCAGCTCGCTCGCGGCCTTGCCCTCCGGGGACCAGCTCCCGTAGCTGCGGTACCACTCGGAGTTGATGTCGAGCCGGGCGAGCGCGCTGTTGCTCACCTTGGCCATCGCCAGGGTGAACGAGTAGACGTCGCCCGCGACGTGGGTCAGGGGCATGTGCTCGAGCAAGGAGGTCTCGCCGCCGATCTCGAAGGCGACCTGGAAGTGGTAGACCAGCTCGTCCTGCTCGTCCGCGACGATGGCGGAGTTCTCGTAGCTGCCCTCCCGGACCAGGGCATGGAAGCCGCCGTACCCGGCGTTGGGGTCACCAGCCTTCTTCTCGGAGAGGTAGACGTTGAGGAACCACCCGATCTGGATGTTCTTCAGGGGGATCAGCTCCTTCACCCGGGCCAGCTTCTCCTCGTCGCTCTTGCCGCGGTAGGACTCCTCGAGGGTCACGAAGCTGGTCCCCTGCAGCAGGTACTCCCGGGCGCTGAGCGCGATGAAGTTGTCCTCCTTGCCGGGGAGCACGACGACGTCGTCGCTCGCGATCCCGGGGGAGGAGTCATCCCCCTCCCCCGCACAACCGGCGAGGGGGGCACTGCCGAGCAGGGTGAGGCAGCAGAGCGGAACGGCGAAGTGGCGGAGTCGCGGCAACATGGGAACCTCCAGCGGGAGACTCGGTGCAGTCCACCGAGATCAGCAGTGCGACAAGGATAGCAGGAAGAATCGCCGGTTCAACCGGCAGCAGCACGATCACCAAAATAATCGTGCAGTGCCGGGGGGTTCGAATCGTCGAGGGAGCCGGCGGGGATGACCGCGGGGGCGCCGGCCGGATCTCCGGCGGGTCGGCGACCGGGGCGACCGACCCCAGCGCTGGTGGCGCGGCGAGCCTTGCCACCCGGGGAGGCGCTCGCTATTCCTGGCCGCGTGACGTCGATCGTGGGAGGTCGAACATGCGACTGGTGCTGCCCGTGCTGCTGTCCTCGTTGCTGCTGCCGCTCCTCGCCGCCGGCTGTGCGGACTCGGTCGGACAGGAAGAGAAGGATGGTGGAGCTGCCGAGGGCGAGGGCGAGGGCGCCGAGGGCGAGGGGGAAGGCGAAGGCGAAGGCGAAGGTGAGGGCGAGGCCGAGGGCGCCGAGGGCGAGGGGGAAGGCGAAGGCGAAGGCGAAGGTGAGGGTGAGGGCGAGGGTGAGGGTGAGGGCGACGGTGAGGGCGAAGGCGAGGGCGAGGGCGAGGGTGACGGCGAGGGCGAGGCCGAGGGCGAGGGCGACGGGGAGTCCTACGCTCACGCCG
>JAVEVO010000246.1:0-7635 GCA_034005005.1 Myxococcota bacterium | reverse complement strand
GCGATCCTGCAGGTCATGGTCGCTCCCTAGAAGTTCAGCGCGAAGAGCAGCCCCGGCGTGCCGTCGGGGCCGAGGGGGAGCAGTCGCGCCCCGGACGCGGGGGGCGGCGTGTCCCGGGTCAGCAGCAGGATCAGGCCAGTGATCGCCGCGGCGCCGCCAGCGACGAAGCAGATGTCTGCGCCCAGGGCCAGATCGTCGGCGCGGCTCGCCGCATCCTGGGCTTCGTCCGGGGACTGTCCCGGCTTGGTCGAGTCCTCCTCCGCGTCGAGCGCGGCGATCCCCAGGCCCGCGCCGCCCGCGAGGCTGACCGCGCCCACCACCAGCAGGACCGTGCCGACGGTGCCCTGGACGCTCCCCTCGGCCGCCGGGGGGGGCGGGGCTGCGGGACCGGGTATCGGCGGCGCCTCGGGGCAGTGGAGGCTGGCCTGGGCGTCCGTGAAGACCCGGGCCGTGGCGGGGCTCGGGTCGATCGCGGCGGGGGAGACCCGCGGGTCGAGGCAGAGGGCCTCCTGGAACGCGGCCCGGGCCTGGGCCGGGCGATCCAGGAGCACCAGCGCGATGCCGCGCTGCAGATGGACGCGGGCACGGTTGGGCGCGGCGGCCAGGGGCGCGGCCGCCAGCGCGGCCTCGAGGTGGGTGACCGCCTGCTCGAAGGCCCCCTGACGCATCAGTCCCTCGCCCTCGACCAGGCCGGCCAGCAGCCGCTCGTCCTCGATGCCGCCACGGGCGACACCGGGCAGGCCGAGGAGGCCGAGGACCAGCGCCGGCAAGGTCGAGCGGAGCACCCATCTGGGCAGAATGGTCCGAGAGAAGGCGCGAGATCGGGGCGAAGGGTTCATTTTCAGGGGTTGCCTCGGTTGCTGTTGGTCCTTCTGGTCAGTAGGTCCGGATGTCCACCGTCTCCCCCGACCGGAGGAGGATCGTCCGCTCCACCGTCCCTCCAGATACCATGCTCGTGAGCTTCAAGCGATAGCTTCCTGCCGGGAGCTCCTCCCGGTAGGGGGTCATGCCCTCGAAGAGGGCTCCCCGGGCCGAGCTGATCTGCAGCCGCGCCGCCGGGAAGGGGCGCACGTGGAGGATCCCCGGCTGGGCCGGTGGCGGTGCGGGCGTCGCGGCGGCGGGACCGGGCGCGGGCGCGGGGGTCGGTGTCGGGGTCGGCGCCGGGGTCGGCTTCGGGGAGGCCACCGGGGTGGCTGCCGGCGTGGCTGCCGGGGGCGGAGCCTCCCCGGGAGGCGACGGTGCTGGCTCCGCCGCGGTGGGCGCGGGGCGCGGCTGCGGGCGGGGAGCCGCCGGGACCGTGCGGGCCGCGACCGCGGCCGGCGGGGCCGGGGAGGGCCGGGCGCTCCCGCTGCGCGCCGGAGCCGTGGGCGGGGGCGTCGTCGGGGGGGCGCCGCTGGTGCCGGGCTTGGCGGGCAGCGGGACCGCGAGTGCGGTCGCGCTCGTGGCGGGAGCCGCGGCGCCGCTGGGCCGGGCCGTGCCGGTCCCGGCGGTGGCCGCCGTCGCGGAGGCGCTCCCGTCCACGGCAGGAGGCGGGAGGCGCGGGACCTTCGTCGCCGAGGTCGGGGGGGGCGCGGTCCTCTCCAGGCGAGCCATGGGGAGCTCGGCGATCCCCCCGACCGGTGTGGCGGCCTGGTCGCGCCCCCAGAGCCAGACACTCGCCGCGAGGCCCAGGGCGGCGAGCAGCAAGGCGGCCGCGACCCAGCGCCCCCTGCCGCGCCCGTGGACGAGCCGGGTGTCCGGATCGGGAGGGAGGGACGGCCCTGCGGGGACGAGGCGGCTCTCCGCCGGCTCGGCCGGGCGCGGCGCCGGGGGGGCTGCGGTCGGCGGGGCGGGGCTCGCGGCCGGAGGCTGTCTGCTCCCCGGCGGGAGCGGGGTGTCGTGGCCCGGCGGGGGCCAGCTCCCGGCCGTCGCGGCCGACACGGGGACGACTCCCGGTGAGGCGCCGAGCAGCCCCACCAGGTAGGCACCCGCGGCCGGCTCGGGAGCCGGCAGGGCCTCCAGCAGGGCCTCGCGCATCGCCGCCGCGCTGGCGAAGCGGTCCTCGGGGCGCTTGGCCAGCGCCCGCCGCAGCACGTCGTCCAGGGCCGGGGGAGCCTCCGGGGCCGACTCGCGCAAGGAGGGGACCTCGGCGGTGAGGTGCTGCTGCAGGACGGCCAGGGGCGTCACCCCGGCGTAGGGGACCTTGCCCGTGACGGCCCAGTACAGCACGACGCCCATGGAGTAGAGGTCCGCGGCCGGGCCGACGCGCTGCCCCATGGCCTGCTCGGGGGACATGAAGGCCGGAGTGCCCAGCACCATCCCGCTGCTGGTGAGCTGGGTGACCTCCTCGCCGTCCTGGGCCAGCAACCCGGCGATGCCGAAATCGAGCAGCTTCGGCTGGAGACCGCCCTCGGGCAGCTCGACGAGGTAGATGTTCTCCGGCTTGATGTCGCGATGGATCACGCCGGCCTGGTGCGCCCGCTCCAGGGTCCGCAGCAGGCTGCCGAACAGCTCCCGGAGGCTGGCGGGGTCGAAGGCTCCCCGCCGCTGCTTCTCGGCCAGGAGCGTCCGGCCGGAGACGAGCTCCATGACGTAGTAGACGCCGATCCCGGCCTCTTCGCCCACGTCGTAGACGCCGACGACCCCCGGGTCGTCGATGCGGGCCGGGGTCCGCGCCTCCCGGCGGAAGCGGGCGACGACCGTCGTCTCCTCGACGAGGTGGGGGTGGAGCAGCTTGACCGCCACCTTCCGGCCGGTGCCCTGGTGGAGCGCTTCGTAGACCTTGCCCATGCCGCCGCGGCCGATCTGGCGCACCAGCTCGTAGCGGCCGTCCAGCAGCCGGCCGAGCAGCGGGTCCGCGGGGCGCGGTGGGGTGGCCGCGGGCGGGGGAGCGTCCTCCAGGAGTCGCTCGCCGTCCCGCGGGCAGAAGAGCAGGCCGCCCTCGTAGACGCGCAGGCAGGCCGGGCAGGAACGACGGACCGGCGTGCTCGGCCCCTCGCGTTCCTGGTCGGTCACCTCACTGGCCATGCGCTCGCTCCCGGACCCTCGTGGCGCGGCTCCTGCTCCCGGTGCCGCGGGCCCTCGCAGGGTAGTCCGCAGCCGCCGGACGGTCAATGGTGGCCTGCTCCGCCCCCTCGGTGGACAGGCCGGCCCCGATCGGCTAGACAATCGATCTGTCAAGATTCTCGACGGTGGTCGGCTCGCGGGGCTGGCGGGGTGGGCGACGGGCAGCGTCCGGTCGCCGGAGCCGTTCGCGGCCGGGGTGGGGCGGGCCTCCCGGGCAGGACGTGGTCCGGGTTCGACGAGGTGACCCCGGGCCGACGAGGAGGAGGCAGCATGGCGGTTGCACGCAGTCTCGTCACGGGCGCCTGCGGTTTCATCGGCACCCACCTGGTGGAGGAGCTGGTCGCAGCGGGGCACGAGGTGGTCGCCACCGATCTCCCCGCGGCCTACGCCCTGGATCCGGACGACCTCGGCGGCGGCCGCTATCCCAGCGTCCTGCGACGGCTGGGGGTCCGCTTCGTCGGGGCCGACGTCCGGGACCCTGGCCAGCTCGCCGCGGTCGTCGACTCGTTCGACTTCGTCTTCCACGTCGCCTCGGTGTTCAACTACTCGGCCCCCTGGTCCGTGTACGCGGCGGTCAACCTCGGCGGGACCCAGAACCTGCTCGACCTCCTCGCCCAGCGCGCACCCCACCTGCAGCGCTTCGTGCTCTGGGGAGCCGGCGGAGTCTACGGGCTGCCCTCCTTCCAGCAGGGCCCGTTCCACGAGGGGATGCCGCCCGCGCCGCCCAACGACTACCTGCGCGCCAAGTGGTTCCAGGAGCACCACACCATGGACTTCTGCACGGCGCGCGGTATCCCCTGGACGATCCTCCGACCGACCACGGTGTACGGGCCACGCCTGGTCTACGGGTTCGCCGCGGTGCTGCGGAGCGCGGCCCGCGCCAACCCGGTGCTCGCGCCCGCGTGCCTCGACGGCCACGTCCCCCTCGTCCACGTGCGCGACGTCACCGGCGCCGCCCTGCACCTGGCCAATTGTCCGACGGGCACGGGGATCTTCAACCTCAACGACGACTCGCCCTACACCTCCGTCGACGTCTTCCGGGTGGTCGCCGAGCTCCAGGGGCGCCGGTTCTTCCCCATCCCCGGTCTCCGCTGCGCCTGGATCAAGGCGGGCGCCCGGCTGGCGGCCGAGGCCTCGAGCGTGCTCACCCGGCTCCGGCCCGGGATGAAGCCCCTGGTCGAGGGGCCGACCGTCGACTTCCTCGATTGTGATTTTCATTATGATAACAGCAAGTTGAAGAAGACCGGCTATCAGCTCCGCTACCCCGACGCCCGGCCCGGCTTCCGAGAGACCATCGACTGGTACCGGGAGCAGGGTCTCCTCTGAGCCGAGCGGGAGGCTGGTGGGCGAGCAGGGGCCGACGGCCCCGGGAGGCGATGCCATGCCGCGACGTGAGCAGCTCATGACTCCCCGCGGGGAGCCCTTCGTCTACGAGACCCTGGCCGTGGCCCCCGCCGACGTCCTCGAGGAGGTGCTGCGGCGAGGCACCACCCCGGCGCTGGACGACCTCGCGGGCTGGGAGTACCGAGGCTACAACACGCCCGACGTCACCCGGCTGTTGGGGATCCGCAAGTTCAAGAAGGGCTTCTATCGATCCCCGGAGGGCCCGCCGGCGCAGATCGCCGGCTACAACGTCAAGATCCGGCAGAACGGCTCCTTGCTGTTGCCCTGGGAGGACCTCCTCGTCCGCGACGCGCCGGTCCGTTTCGGCTGGTACGACGTCTACCCGGTCCGGCTGGGTGAGGAGGACAACCGGTACCCCGACGCCCTCCTGCTCAACTACGGCAGCTCGCCCAAGAACCCGCCGCTCGATCCGAGCCGCCTGCTGCGCGACTACCTGGTCCAGGTCTACCCGGACGATCCGGAGCTGCTGCTGGGCAAGGCGATGGCGGCGCTCGGCGTGTTCCGGGTCTGTGTCGGCTACTTCGTCCTCGGCCGCAGCAACCCGGGACCCGTCTCTCCCTGAGCCGGCGAGGCACCGGCGGCCTTTCGGGGCCGCCCCCGTCCGGTTGCGTTCACGGGCGAGCTGAGGTATTAGCTGCCCCTCGGTCCGCCGCCGCAGCTCTCGCCCTGCGGCCGGTGGCGCTGCAGGAGGCGTGCGCACGATGAGCGTCGGTCTGGCGGGCCCCCCGGGCCCCGACTCCCCGAAAGCCCTCCTCCGCGTGCAGGACAGCGCCGCGGCCCCGCGGCTCGGCCTGGCCGTCCTCGCGTCCCTCGAGGCCGCCGTCGCGGTCGGCCGCTCGGGGCTGGGGGTCGACCGCCAGGAGCTGGAAGCCGCGGTCGTCTCCCAGGGGCTGGTCTGGGAGGACGGCCTCCTCGACCCGGAGCAGGGTAACCTCCTCGACGGGCTGGTGCTCGGGAGCCTCGACCTCGAGCAGGCGCTGCTGGTCGATGCGCTGCTGGGCCTGGGCCTGCGCGCCCGGCTCCAGGCCCTGAGCACCGCCGAGCGCCCGGCCGTGCTCGACGGCTGGCTCCGCCTCGGCGACGCGCTGCTCGTCTCCTCGCCCTTGAACCCGTACCGCTACCTCCCGGCCTTGCTCGACGAGCCCCTGCTGCAGGAGGTGTTCGTCCGCTTCGCCGAGGGGATCGCCCGGGACCTCTCCCAGGATCCGGTACGGCCGGTGGAGCGGATCCGGGCCTTGCTCCGGCTGGAGGTCATCGTCCGCCTGCTGCCGCAGCAGCTCGGGGAGCCCCTCCTGGCCCGGATCGGGGGGAGCTGCCGGAGCGCGGCGGGCCGCCGCGTGCTCGGCGGCTACCTCGCGGCGGTGGCCCGGCTCCCGCCGGCGGGTGCACCTGCGGCGAGGGCGGAGGCCGCCACCTCCTCCTCCCTGACCGTGGCGGGCGATGTGCTCCGTCCGGCGCGGGGCGCCCTGGTCACCCTGCTGCAGGCCCTGGTCGGCTGGTCGCTCCTGCGCGGGGTGGTCCTGTTCGTCGGCCGACTGCTCCTCGGGGCGCGCCACCAGGGGCAGCTCAGTCTGGAGGGAGAGACCCTGCACCTCCAGCGCCGGCGCCGGCTGCTTGGTCGGGTGGTCCGCGAGCGGCAGGACACCGTCGCGCTCACGGCGTTGCAGGGCTGGGGCGTCGACCACCGGCGCTCCACGGCCCTGCTGCTCCTCGGCGTCCTCGCCTTCTGCAGCGGCTCCATCGCCGGGCTGTTCGTCATGCTCGACAGCTTGCGCGCGGGCTTCCCCCTCTTCGCGCTCGTCGGCTTGCTGATCGTCGGGATCGGGGTCGCGCTTGACCTGGCGACGCTAGCCTTGTACGACCTGGGGGCTGGACGGAGCACTCTCTGGCTGCTGCTGCCCGGGCAGGAGGTCGTGAGGCTGGCCTCCGTGCCGGCAGGACCGGCCCGGCAACTGATTGCCGCCATCCAGGAGGACCGCCACCGGGGGAGCCCCCTGCCAGCGGTCTCGATGGCGGAGCGGGCCGTGGCCCGCAGCGGCTGAACCGCGCCGGCCCTGGCAGCCTCCCCGGTGCCCGGCGTGCGGGGGCGAGGATGGCCGACTCCGAGAGCACGCGGATCACCCGGATCCATCACGTCGCGGCCTCGGTCCCGCAGCAGCCGGCCTGTCTGGTGGTGATCTACGGCGCCCTCCTCGGCCAACGCTTCCA
Organism: Myxococcota bacterium; assembly: GCA_034005005.1. GTDB lineage: Bacteria > Myxococcota_A > JAVEVO01 > JAVEVO01 > JAVEVO01 > JAVEVO01. The sequence goes on along the minus strand of JAVEVO010000246.1, from coordinate 978 downwards.
GATCCCCGACGGCGACGGCGTCCTGACCATCGGCCGCGACGCCGGCCAGAGCATCGTGCTGCGGGAGGATGCGGTCTCGCGCAGCCACGCTCACCTGCACTATGGTCCCGCGGGCGTGGTCCTCGAAGACCTGGGGTCCACCAACGGCAGCTACGTCAACGATTACCCCGTCGCGGAGCACCAACTGGAGCACGGCGACCTGGTCAAGCTCGGCAGCACGATCTTCAAGTTCCTCGATGCCGGGAACCTCGAGAGCGCCTACTTCGAGGAGATCCATCGGATGTTCATCATCGATGGGCTCACGGAGGCGTACAATCGAAGGTACCTCATGGAGGCAATGGATCGGGACTTCAGTCGTGCTCGACGGTACTCTCGTCCCCTCTCCCTGCTGATGATCGACATCGATTTCTTCAAGCGGATCAACGACGAGTACGGCCACCTCACCGGCGATCACGTCCTGCGGGAGCTCTCGGCCATCGTCCGGCGGCGGGTCCGCCGGGAGGAGGTCTTCGCCCGCTATGGCGGCGAGGAGTTCGCCCTGCTGCTCCCCGAGACTCCCCTGCCCGCGGCCAAGCTCTATGCCGAGCAGTTGCGGTCCCTGGTCGCCGACCACCGCTTCGTCTTCGAGGGGCGGGAGCTTCAGGTCACCATCTCCCTCGGGGCGGCCGAGTGGCAGGTCGAGATGAAGACCCCCTTCGATCTGGTCGCGGCCGCGGATCGCAAGCTCTACGACGCCAAGGCCGGCGGGCGGAACCGGGTCGAGGGCTGAGCGGGGCCGCGGTCAGCTATAGGAGAAGCCGCTGCCGCCGATGAACTCCCGGAGGATGCTCGTCGGTGGGACGTGCTCCGAGCCCACCGAGACGAACAGGTCGAGGAAGCGGCGGAGCTGGTAGCCCTTCACCTGGGCCGGGTGGCCGGGCGGGATCTCCATCAGGTAGCGGGTGGCGTAGCCCTTGAGCAAGGAGGTCTCGTAGGCCA
>JAVEVO010000245.1:0-7692 GCA_034005005.1 Myxococcota bacterium | reverse complement strand
CGGCGGGGCCGGCCAGGGCGATCAGCATCTGGCCCGTGGCCATGGTCAGGGTCCGGCGGACCCGCAGGGGGTTCACCTGCACCGGGCGCGCCCAGGCAAAGAAGGTGCTGGAGCCGAACGCAAGGATCAGCAGGGGCAGCAGCAGCGTCCCCAGGGGGTGGATGTGGGGGCGCGGGTCGAGGGTGAGCCGCCCCTGCAGGCGCGGCGTGTCGTCGCCCAGCCGGTCGGCCACGAAGGCGTGGGCGTACTCGTGAACGGTGAGGCTCAGGATCATCGGCACCAGCAGGAGCACGGCCCGAAAGAGGAAGTCGTGCATGGCAGGCATCTAGCATCCGGCCGGCGAAGCGTCAATGCGGGGCTGGGTGCGGCCGGAGCACGCGGAGCGGATTTTCCTGGGGTGCAGATCATCCCGGTGAGCGAGCAGCGAGGCCTTGGCACAACTCCCCGCACGAAAAGAATTTTCTCGCAGAGCCGCAGAGCCGCAGAGGGCTCAGCCAGAGTGGGCACTTTTCTCTGCGAACTCTGCGGCTCGGCGAGAGATTTTGCAGCTCGAGCCGGGTGCAGGAGGAGATAGGCAAGGAATCCGCCCACTCGGACCGGCTGCACCCATTTTTCTGAGGGGCGGGACGGCGCTGGCAGGGGAGGGACCTGCGCGAGGGACCTGCGCGAGGGACCTGCGGGAGGGACCTGCGCGAGCCGTCGCGCACCCTGTCCGAGCCTCGACGGTGCCGCGTCGAATCCTCGACGGCCGAGGCCGTCCGAGAGCATACTTGTCTTTCAATATCGAGTGGTTGTCTGGTTGGCCGAGCAGTTGCATGGGGATCCGTCGGCGGCCGCCCAGCAGGTGGGTCGCCTTGGCCGAGCGGGGTGGAGGCCGCGGCCGGGCGACCGGCAGGAGGGGGGCGGTGGATGCCGTTGACACTGGAAGGGAGGGTGCTACTGTTGCGCACCCGGCGGGGGTGGCGAGGTCCCGTGCCTGGCCGTCTCGAGCGGGGGGGCTCATCCGGCACCGTCTCACCAGGTCAGGCAGAGGAACCTTAAGGAGGTCGTCCGTTGAGTGAGCACACTACCGACAAGCCCGTGATCCGACCGCACCAGGGAAAGCTGGCCGTCCTGACGCCCGGCCTCGGCGCCGTGGCGACCACTCTCATCGCCGGGGTCTGCGCCGCCCGTCGCGGGCTCGCTCGTCCCATCGGCTCCGTCACCCAGCTCCAGACCATCCGCCTCGGCAAGCGCACCGAGGGCCGTTCGCCCTTGATCCGGGAGCTCGTGCCCCTTGCGCCCCTCGAAGACCTGGTCTTCGGCGCCTGGGACATCTTCGACGACAACGCCTACGAGGCGGCCAAGCGGGCCCAGGTGCTCACCGCCGAGCACCTCGAGCAGGTGCGGGAAGACCTGGAGGCCATCCGCCCCATGTCGGCGGTCTTCTCCTCCGACTACGTCAAGCGGATCACCGGTCCCAACGTCAAGACGGGCCCCGACAAGATGGACCTGGCGGAGCAGCTCCGGGCCGATATCCGCAACTTCATCAAGGATCAGGGCTGCGATCGGGCCGTGATGGTCTGGTGCGCCTCGACCGAGGTCTTCGTCGAGGAGGCGCCGGTCCACTGCACCATCGAGGCCTTCGAGCAGGGCCTGCGCGACAGCGACCCGCTCATCGCGCCCTCCATGATCTATGCCTACGCGGCCATCAAGGAGCACGTCCCGTTCATGAACGGGGCGCCCAATCGCTGCGTCGACACACCGGCGCTCCTCGCGCTCGCGCTCGCCGAGGGCGTGCCCATCGGCGGCAAGGACTTCAAGACCGGCCAGACCCTCATGAAGACCATCCTCGCGCCCGGCTTCAAGGCGCGGATGCTCGGACTGTCGGGCTGGTTCTCCACCAACATCCTCGGCAACCGGGATGGCGAGGTGCTGGACGACCCCGGCTCCTTCAAGACGAAGGAGACGTCGAAGCTGTCCGTCCTGCACACCATCCTGCAGCCAGAGATGTACCCTGAACTCTACGGTGATTTCTATCACAAGGTCAGGATCAACTACTATCCTCCTCGTGGTGACGCCAAGGAGAGCTGGGACAACATCGATATCTTTGGCTGGATGGGATATCCCATGCAGATCAAGGTCAACTTCCTCTGCCGGGATTCGATCCTCGCCGCACCGGTGGCCCTCGACCTCGCCTTGCTGGCGGATCTGGCCTCGCGGGCCGGGATGAAGGGCATCCAGGAGTGGCTGTCCTTCTTCTACAAGAGCCCGCAGACTCCGCCCGGGCTGCCGCCGGAGCACGATCTCTCGATCCAGCACATGAAGCTCAAGAACACGCTCCGTCACCTCGCTGGCGAGCCCCTGATCACCCATCTCGGTCTCGATTACTACGACGAGAGCGACGAGTGAGCGTGGAGTCGGTGGCGACCATGGTCAAGACAGCAGTCATCCTCGCCGCGGGCAATGGCTCCCGGCTGGCTACCCAGAGCGGCGCGCCGGCGCCCTCCAAGCCCCTGACGTTGCTCGCCGGGGTACCCCTGGTGGTGCGCACCTTGCTGAACCTCCAGAACTCCGGCTTCCAGCGGGCGGTGGTCGTCACCGGCTATCGGGCGGAGGAGGTCGAGTGGGCCCTGGCCAACGATCCCCGGCTGACCATCGAGCTGGCCTTCGCCCGCAACGAGCGCTGGAAGGCCGCCAACGGGGTTTCGGTGCTGGCGGCCCGGCCCTTCGTCGACTCGCCGGAGTTCTACCTGCTCATGAGCGACCACATCTTCGAGCGGGCGATCCTCGACCGGCTGGCCGAGGCGACGCTCGACCCCGCGGGGGCGTTGCTGGCGGTGGACCGGAAGCTCGACGAGGTCTTCGACATGGACGACGCCACCAAGGTGCAGACCGACGGTGGCCGGGAGATCATCCAGATCGGGAAGCAGCTCACGACCTTCGACGCGGTGGACACGGGTGTGTTCCGTTGCAGCCGGAGCCTCTTCGACGCCCTCGCCGCGGTCCACGACCGCAAGGGTGACTGCTCCCTGTCCGACGGCATCGGCACTTTGGCTCGCGGCGGCCACATGCACGTGGTGGACGTGGGCTCGGCCTGGTGGCAGGACGTGGACACGCCGGAGGCGATGGCCCACGCCCGCACCATGCTGCTGGAGGCCTGCCTCCGCTCCCCCGACGGGATCGTGGCGCCCAACCTGGGCCGGCCCCTCGCCGGGAGCGTCGGTGGCGGTGCCCTGCCGGTCACGGCTCCGCCGCGGCTGCACTGAGCTCGGCCTCCCGCCGCGATCCCCCGCCCTCGCTCCTCCGCCCCGCACTTCGTCCTCGACCATCGTCCCCCCCTGGCACGGCCCTCGTTTCCCTCGCCCCGGCTGCCCGCGGAAATTGATCGCCCAAGCATGAAATGGTACAAGGGGGCGTAGCTCGGGCGGTGGCGGAGTCGGGCTCCGCCCGCCGCGAGCGCCCCGCAGCCTTCGCACCGCGCGTCCCTTTCTGGTGAGCAGCGCTCGAGGCCCGGCGGGAGGAGCCCTGGCGATCACGGGCGGTGGGCATGGCGGCTGCTGCAGCGGGAACTTGCCGGAAGTGCAAGGCCGAGGTGCCGGAGGGGAGCCTCCGCTGCCCCGCGTGTGGCAAGCTGTTCCCCCTCGGGCCCCCAGCGTCCAAGGAGCACGTCTCTCGGGCCGTGTCCAGCCTCCCGCCGGCCGGGGGGGCGGCGGTGGCCTTCCCGGGGCCGCCGCGTTCGAGTGAGCCGTTCGGTGAGCCCGAGGGTGCGCTGCGCACCCTCCCCGAGGTCTTCCGGCCGGGGCTGCCCCAGCCCCCGCCGCTGCCCCCGCCGTCATCGCCGGACATCCCGGCGTTCGCGTTCGAGCCCGCCGCGGCAGAGCCGGGGCTCGACGCGTCGACGCCGGAGCTCCCACCGGTCCTCCCCGAGTCTCCGGAGACCTCGTCCGGCTCGCCGCCGGCCGCGTCGGGCTCGCCGCCGGCCACGCTGCCCGCGGAGAGTGGAGGCCGCGCCCCGGACCTCCCGGACTGGCTGCTCGCTCCCGCGGGGGACGCGGCGATCCCGGCCGCCGCACCTGGGGACGACCTCGTGACGATGCTTGTCGACGACCTGCCCGCGGTCGCGCCGGGGGAGCTGCGCCTTCCCGTAACGTCCGCAGAGGTGGCCGCCGGCCTCGCCAGCGCGTCGCCGGCCCCCTTCCCGGCAGACGCGTCCGTCCTGGTCGCCGTGGTCGATCCGGCGGAGGCGCCCGAGGTCTCCGCCCCGGCCGCCGCGGCCGAGCCCCCGGGTACGCCCGCCGCGGCCGAGCTTCCGGGGGCGCCCGCCGCGGCCGAGCTTCCGGGGGCGCCTGCCCCGGTCGAGCTCCCGGGTACGCCCGCCGCGGTCGAGCTCCCGGGTGCGCCCGCCGCGGCCGAGCTGCTCCCTGCCGGGGCGGTGGCCGACGATGCACCGTCGCTCGAGGCTCTGGCCGCAGATCCGGTGGGCGCGGCGGTGTCGCCGGGCGAGGACTCACTGCTCGGCGAGACTCCGGTCGACTCGCTGCTGCTCCCTGCGGCCGGCTCGCCGGCGGCCCCCTCGCCTGCCCCCTCGCCCGCGGCCGGCTCGCCGGCGGCCCCTTCGCCGGCCCCCTCGCCGGCCCCCTCGCCGGCCCCCTCGCCGGCCTCCTCGCCGGCCGAGGAGGAGGGCTGGGAGGAGCTCTTGCCCGACGACGACCTCCTGCTGGAGGAGATCGTCGCACCCGGGCCCGCTCCGGCAGCCCCGACCCCGGTGCCGCGGCCGCCCTCCCTGCCCGACATGAACCTCTTGCTGGTCGCCGCGCAGAACCTGACCGATCGGGCCGGCTCCGCGGCGCTCCCCGCCACCGGGACCGCAGCCTCCTTGCCGGCCATGGTGCCTGGGCGCGCCACCACGTCCTCGTCGCTCCCCTCCCTGCCCAGTGCACCACCGCCGGGCAAGGCCCTGCTGCCTCTCCCGGCGCAGGTCGACGACCAGGGCTTCCTGCTCGCGGATCTCGTCTCCGGCGTCTTCGAGGAGCCGGCGCGCAAACCGCCCGCGGCCGACCCACCACGGCCCCGCGCCGTGCTGCCCACCGTGGAGCCGGTCCGCGAGCCCTTCGCCGCCACGGAGAACGATCGGACCATCCAGCTCGAGCCCGCCGCGCTCCCCGGCCCCCCGGTCGTCCCGGAGGGACCGCCGCCGATCATCGAGTCGCTACCGAGCCGGCCGCGGGACGAGGACGACCAGCCCACCCAGGTGCTCGACTACCAGCGCGGGGGCATGAGCAACCTCGCCAACACCTCGCCCTTCGACCCGGCGGCCGGCAGCGTCCCGGAGCTGCGTGAGGCCGACACCGTGGTCCTCGGACCCCATCTCACCGGCCCGGGGAGCACGCCCGACGAGTACCTCAGCGAGGAGCCCACCCTCGCCCAGGCGACCGTGCCCGGCCCGCTCCGCCCGCTGCCCGCGCAGCCCCAGGCCGCGTACATCGGCGAGGACCCCCTGCTCGGCACCGTCGTGGGCAACGACTACCGCATCCTGCGCCGCATCGGCACCGGCGGCATGGGGGCGGTCTACCTGGCCGAGCAGCTCGACATGGCCCGGTTGATCGCCCTGAAGGTGGTGGCTCCCCAGCCCGGAGACGCCGGTGAGCTCGAGCGCCGCTTCCGCCGGGAGGCCCAGGCCGCCAGCAAGCTGAACCACCCCAACATCGTCACCCTGTACAGCTTCGGGCGGCTGAGCAACGGCACCCTGTACATCGCCATGGAGTACATCGAGGGGGTGTCCCTGGCGCAGGTGCTCAAGCAGGAGGGTGGGCTGAGCTTGCAGCGGGCCATCGAGCTGACGATCCAGGTCTGCGAGGGGCTCGCCGAAGCGCACTCCAAGGGGGTGGTCCACCGGGACCTGAAGCCCGACAACATCCTGCTGGCCAACCGGCGTGGCTACGAGACGGCGAAGATCCTCGACTTCGGCATCGCCAAGATCGTCGACCCCAACGAGTCGCCGACGGACGTGACGCGGGCGGGCCTCGTGCGCGGAACGCCCATCTACATGTCGCCGGAGCAGGCGCGCGGCGACCAGCTCGACCACCGCTCCGATCTCTACTCGCTGGGTGTCATCCTGTACTACATGGTGACGGGGCAGCTCCCGATCCGCGCCGAGACCCCCTTCGGGTACCTGCACGCGCACCAGCACCAGCGGCCTGCGCCCGTGCGGCAGGTGCGCCCCGACCTGCCCATCCCGGTCGCGCTGGAGAACCTGATCATGCGCTGCCTCGCCAAGCAGCCGAGCCAGCGCCCCGAGAGCGCGGCCGAGCTGGAGAGCGGGCTGCGCCTGATCCGCGCCGACCTCCTCGGCGTCACGCCCGACCCCGCCTGGCGTCCCGTCGCGGCGCCCCGCTGGAGCTCGGGGCGGCGCTCCTGGCTGCTCGGGCTGACAGTGGCCGTCGCGCTCCTGCTCGGTGCGGGGATCGTGGCGCTGGTCTCCCTCGAGCGCGGCGGCCCCGCGGTGGAGGCCTCCTCGGCGACGGGGAAGCAGGCGCCCACCTCAGCCGCCCCGCCGCCCGCGCCGGTGGTGGTCGCCCGGCCCCAGGACGTGCCCCCGAAGCGGGATCAGGCCTCGGCTCCCCGGCGCCCCGACTGGATCGAGGACGTCCCCCTGCAGATCGGCGACGAGCGCGTCGCCGTCGCCAAGTCGGGCCCCGCGCCGACCGAGCAGGAGGCCGTGGCCTGGGCCGAGGTCGCGGTGGCCGACCAGCTCGCCTTCGACCTGATCGACCAGCTCAAGCAGCCGAACCTCGCCCTGACCATCCGCGGCCTCGCCGGGACCCGTCGCGGCACCCTGGACAGCCGCTTCAGCTTCGAGCTGCGTCGCCTCATGGCCTCGGGGCTCGACCCGGCCGCGGGCCCGCTCTTCGCCGAGCTGCGCAGCGGCCAGCAGGCGGTCGCCGCGCGGGTCGAGTCCGCGCTGCAGCAGATCGTCAAGGACATCGCCCTGCCCCCCAGCGAGAGCTACTGGGAGCGCTACACCTTCCTGCAGAAGGGGCAACGCCAGACCTTCTACCTGGCCTGGGCGCGCCGCTCTCTGCCGCCGCGGGCGACCGCCCGGCTCGAGGCGACGTTCACCGCGGGGACCAAGCTGCTCGGGCTGACCGCGGTCGAGCCCTACCCGACCATCGCCTGGGGCCTGCCCGAGCCCGAGGGGGCGCTGGTCACCGTGGTCGCCGAGAACAGCCCGGCGGCCCAGGGCAAGCTCCTCCCCGGGGATCTGGTGGTCGAGGTGGACGGGCGGCCCGTGCAGAGTCGCGCCGCGCTGGGACGCTTGCTGCGGGGCCCGGCCGCACAGGCTCAGCGCACGGGCGGGCAGGTGCGGCTGGCGGTGCGCCGGGCGGGGCACGGGCGGCTCGAGCTGACGATCAACCTGCCCCGGCCGGTCCGGCCCGCGATCCCCACGGGCTCCACCTCGGGCGGCGGCATCGACGAGTAGTTCGAATCTCCTGATACATCGTTACCCGATAGAGCGAACCGACCGCTGATGCGGGCGGGGTTGGTGCTTTGGGCTCTGGTCCGGGGCGGGGCCGGGCTGGCGGAGCCCGCCTTGCCTGCTTCCTTCCCTCCACCCCCACCAGGATCAGCAGTCACGTTATGGAGTTGCGAGCGCGGCCACCTGCAGAGCGGTCCCCCGCTCGGCGATCCAGAGGCCGCCCTGGTTGGGGT
>JAVEVO010000066.1:0-37096 GCA_034005005.1 Myxococcota bacterium | reverse complement strand
CTCGTGGAGCAAGGCGCCGAGGGTGAGGGTGAGGGGGAGGGGGAGGGCGCCGAGGGTGAGGGGGAGGGGGAGGGGGAGGGGGACGGCGGGATCTGCCGCCTCGGTGAGGAGCAGGCCTGCGTCTGCCCCCGGGGGGAGATCCTCCGGCAGACCTGCGTCGCGCTCCCCGATGGGGCGTCCCGGGGCTGGTCGCCCTGCCCCTGCCCCGGCGAAGGGGAGGGCGAGGGCGAGGGGGGCGAGGGCGAGGGCGAGGGGGCCGAGGGCGAGGGTGAGGGCGCCGAGGGCGAGGGCGAAGGGGCCGAGGGCGAGGGTGAGGGCGCCGAGGGCGAGGGCGAGGGCGCCGAGGGCGAGGGCGAGGGCGAGTGCGCCAGCCTGGGATCGAAGGAAGAGTGCGCGCTGCGTGCGGGTTGCCACTGGGAGGTCGCCCCGTGCCAGTGCGACTGTCGGGAGTCCCCGGACGGGGTGTGCGAGTGCCCGGCCTGCGAGGAGGTCGGGAGCTGTGTCGCCGATCCCCCCGCCTGCCGGGAGCTGGACGCCGAGCAGTGCTGGGCGCGGTCCGATTGCCGCTACGGCTCCGGTGTCCTGCCCTGCGAGTGTGAGCCCGACGCTGCGGGCGAGTGCCGGTGTCCGGACGGCGAGGGTGGGGGCGCCGGCGTGCCGGCCGACGAGGCGCCGATCTGGATCGGCGACGGCCTCTGCTATCCGGCGGACTGCGGCGCCCGCACCGAGGAGGAGTGCTCCTTCGATGGGAGCTGCGAGCTGCTCTGGCCGCCGTGTGCCCGGCCTCGGGAGGACGGGGAGGTCGACTGCCACCCGGTCTGCACCGAGGTCCGCCCGCCCGAGGACTGCCGCCTGCGCTCCGTGGAGCAGTGCCTGCAGGACGGGCGATGCAAGCTGCAGACCGAGTGGCTCTGCTGGGACGAGGCCTCCGGGGCCGACGCCGCGGGGGAGCGGATGGCGCCGCCGCCCGATTTCTGCGAAGAGGTGACCACCTGTGTCCCCGCCCTGGTCGAGCCCTGCGAGGAGCTGCCCGTGGACGTCTGCGAGCAGACTCCCGGCTGCCATGTCGAGGAGATCGCGGACTGCTTCGACTGCGAGTGCCCCCCGTGCCCCGACAACGCGGCCTGCGAGCCTTGCGCCTGCCCGGCCTGCGTGGTGGAGCTGATCTGCGTCGCGGACGGACCGGTCGGCTGTGAGCAGTTCTCCCGGGACCAGTGTCTCCAGGCCAACGGCTGCCAGTGGGTGGCGCTCCCTTGCGTCTGCGCGTGTCCGGACGGCTCCCCGGACTGTCGGTGTGAGGACGAGGACTGCGCCGACGTCGGGTCTTGCCTCCCCGTGGGGCCCGAGGCCTGCTCCTCCCTCGACCCCGAGACCTGCCGCCAGCACCCCGAGTGCGCGCTCGAGCTCATGGAGGTCTGCGAGGGGTGCGGCTGTCCGCCCTGTGACCCCAATGACCCCGACTGTCCGATGTGCGACTGCGCCGTGGACCAGTGTTTTCATGTCGAGGTCTGCGTGCCGGCCCCGGAGCCGGACTGGTGCACCGAGCTGCCCGAAGACAAGTGTCTGCTCACGCCGGGCTGTCGCTGGGAAGCGGCCGACTGCGAATGTGCCTGTCCGCCCGACGATCCGCGCTGCGAGTGCAACTGCCCTGGCCGTTGCGTGGCGGCGGCCGAGCAGTGCCTCGTCGATGCGGACTGCCCGGCGGGGGCGCTGTGTCATCAGGGGGTCTGCGTCGACCTCGATCCCTGCGCCGCGGTGCGCTGCCGGGACGGCTACGTCTGCCAGGAGGGGCGCTGCGTCGAGCTGGACGCGTGCGCCAACGTCGCGTGCGCGCCGGGGGAGGCCTGCATCGACGGAGTCTGCCAGGAGGTCGCCGAGGTCCTGCTGATGGGCTACACCATGACCCAGTGTGCGGATCCCTGGGCCGAGGCTTGCGCTGGTGCGGTCTCCGCCGCGGAGTGCATCGCCAGGTACCTGGAGGACGCCTGGGGGGTGCGCGTCTTCGGCGTCGACATCGTCCCGACCGCCGAGGGCCCCGCGGCCTGCGCCGCCTGCAACTGCTCCGCCGGCAAGATCCTCTACGTCAAGACCGACGCCGCCGGCTCCCGGATCCTGGCCGAGCACCTCTTCTGGTTCGTCGAGCTCGACTCCTGAGGCCGTCCGCCCCCCTCTGCCGCCCGCCCCCCTCGGCCGTCCGCCTCCCTCGGCCGCCCGCCCGTCAGTAGCTGTGCTCCCCGATCACGACCTTTCCCCGGAAGATGCGGTGGACGAAGATCGTGTAGCCGATGACGATGGGCATGCCCACCAGGGCGATCACCAGCATCACCGTCAGGGTCAGCGGGGTGGACGCGGAGTTGTACAGGGTGAGGCTGCGCTCGGGGGTGCCGAGGGCCGGCACCAGGTTGGGGAAGAGGGACACCGCGCCGAGCGCGACGTGCCCCGCGATGGCCAGGCTGGAGGCCAGCAAGGCCCGTCCCGGCGAACCCTGGCGGAGCGCCACCGGCACGCCGATCAGGCCGCCGACCGTCAGCACGAGGCCGAGCCCGACCGCGGGACGGCCGAGCCCGCCCGCGAACAGGTCGGGGTGGCCGAGGGCCGTCGCCACCGTGAGGGTCAGGTACAGCGCGGCCCAGACCAGGCTGCCGCGCGCGGCCACCCGCAGCAGCCGGGGCTGCATCTCGTCGCTGCCTTTGGGGGCCAGGTACAGGGCGCCGTGGACCACGAACATCACCACGGTCAGCAGGCCGATCCCGAGGGCGTAGGGGTTGAGCAGCCCGAGGAAGGTGCCGGCGAACTCGCCGCGCGGGTCGAGGGGCAGGCCGCGCAGGATGTTGCCGACCGCGACCCCGAACAGCACGGTCGCCCCCAGGCTGCCCAGTCCGAAGGCGAGGTCCCAGGCCCGCCGCCAGCCCGGGTGCTCCACCTTGCTGCGGAACTCGAAGGAGACGGCCCGCAGGATCAGGGCGAGCAGCAGCAGGACCAGGGCCAGGTACAGCCCCGAGAAGACCGTCGCGTACACCGGCGGGAATGCGGCGAAGAGCGCACCGCCCGCGGTGATCAGCCAGACCTCGTTGCCGTCCCAGACCGGGCCGATGGCGTTGAGGTGCAGCCGCTGCTCCAGGTCGCCGCGGGCGCCCAGGGAGAGGATGCCGACTCCCAGGTCGTAGCCGTCGAGGATCGCGTAGCCGGCGATCAGCACGAAGAAGAGGAGGAACCAGGCAAGGTTCAGGTCCATGGGTGCACCTCCTCAGGTCGTCTGTGCGCTGCCCGGCCCCTTCTGCAGCTTGCGGCGCAGCAGGAAGAGGAAGGCGGCGAAGAGCAGCAGGTAGATGGTGACGAAGAGGATGATCGAGGCCAGGATGTGGCCCGCCGGGACGGTCACCGAGACGGCGTCGGCCGTGCGCAGCAGCTTGTAGACCACCCAGGGCTGGCGGCCCACCTCGGCGGTGATCCAGCCGAGCTGGCAGGCGATCACCGGCAGGGGTGCGGCCAAGACTAGAGCCCAGAGGTAGGGGCGCGTCGTCAGCAGCCGGCCCCGCCACCAGAGGAACGCACCGAGCCCGGTGAGCAAGATGAACAGGCTCCCCAGCCCGACCATGGTGTGGAAGGACGCGAAGGTCAGCAGCAGGGGGGGCAGCTCGTCCCGCGGGAAGGCGTCCATGCCCCGGACCTCGGCCTGGCGGTCGCCGAAGGCCATCCAGGAGAGCAGCCCGGGGATCTCGATCTTCGCCCGGAAGTGGGGCGGCTCGGCCGCGGGGATGGCGAAGGCGAGCAGGGGCGCCTGGGTCGTCGTCTGCTCGAGTCCCTCCATGACCGCCAGCTTCTCGGGCTGCGTGCGTGCCACCTGCGCCGCGTGCTCGTGGCCCGAGGGGAAGAGCAACAGCAGCGAGCCCGCGCAGGCGAGGGGGAGGGCGGTCTTCAGGGCGCGGGTCGCGACCTCGGTACCTCGGTCCCGGAGAAGCAGGTAGGCAGCGATTCCGGCCACAACGAAAGTACCAGAAACCAGGGAGGCGAGGAGGGTGTGGACGTAGCGCACCAGGGTCGAGGGGTTGAACACGGCCTCGTAGAAGCTGGTCAGCTCGGCCCGGCCGAGCTCGTGGTTCAGCCGGTAGCCCGCGGGGGTCTGCTGCCAGGAGTTGGCGGCGATGATCCAGAAGGCGGAGAGGGTCGCGCCCAGGGCCACCAGCAGGATCGAGAGCCAGTGCAGGCGGGGCGAGACTCGCCCCCGGCCGAAGAGGTACAGCCCGAGGAAGCAGGACTCGAGGAAGAACGCCAGCACGCCCTCGGCGGCGAGGGGGGCGCCGAAGATGTCGCCGACGAAGCGGGAGTAGGTGGCCCAGTTGGTCCCGAACTGGAACTCCATGACGATGCCGGAGGCGACGCCCAGGGCGAAGATCAAGGCGAACAGGCCGCCGAAGAACTTGCCGGCCTGGACGTAGTGCGGGTCCTGCCGTCGCCAGCCCCGGTACTCGAGGAAGACCAGCACCCAGGCCAGCCCGATGGAGATCGGCGGAAACAGGAAGTGGAAGCCGATGGTCAGCGCGAACTGCACCCGGGCGAGCAAGACCGCGTCCATGTCTTCTCCTCACCGTGCGGCCCTCGCCGTCGGCCGGCGGGTGCCGCACGCGACAGCGGGTTCAATCCTCGGGAGCGGCGACCGTGGTCGGTGGTGGCGGCGCGGCCCCGGGGAGAGCCTGGCGATTGCGGGCGAGGAGCACCTCGAAGGTCTCCTGCGCCAGCCGCTGCTCGACGAGCTGACGGATCTCGACCCAGAGCGGATGGATCGGGCAGTGGCTGCTCCGCTCGCAGCACGCGGCGTCGATCGCGCAGCGGTTGGCGGCCGAGGGCCCCTGGATCGCCTCGATGACCTGCAACAGGGAGATCGCCGCGGGCGGGTGGAGCAGCCGGAAGCCGCCGTGGGCCCCCCGGCTCGAGGAGAGCAGGCCGGCGCGCACCAGCCGCTGGAGGATCTTCGCCAGGAACTTGGGGGGGATGCCCATCCCCTCCGCGATCTCGCCGACGCTGACCAGCCCCTCGCCACGGCCGCAGAGGAAGAGCACGCAGCGCACCGCGTAGTCGGTTTCCCTGGTGACGAACATCTTGCCTCGACGCTCCCGGATCAGCGATCGGACCAGTAAACGGATTGCTTTGGTCTTGTATTCTTTTCCCCGCGGCTGGTCAAGAAAGAAGGCCCTGCGGGTTGCTCCGGACCGTGGAGCATTCTACCATGGCACCGAAGGGGGTCGAGTGGCGAGGGTCGGCGTGCATCCGCAGGGACGGTATCTGATCTGGCTCGGGCTGGGGCTCGCCGGCTGTGTCGGTGGCGCGGGGGAGACGACCATCTCCCCGGACGGGGACGGCAGCCTGCGGCCGCCCCACGACGCCAGCCGGGTCGACGACCTCCCCGCGACGTGCGCCGCGCCGGCGCCGGGCTGCCCGTGCGCGGGCACGGAAGGCGCGGCTTGCTACCCGGGGCCGCCCGGCACCGCGGGCGTGGGCACCTGCAGCGTCGGGCGGCTGAGCTGCGAAGGCGGGCGGTACAGTGACTGCCGCCTCGCGGTCGTCCCCCGGCCCGAGCTCTGCGACGGGCAGGACAACGACTGCGACGGGCAGACCGACGAGGACCTGGTCGACTGCACCCCCTGCGGCGCCAACTGCCGCCTCCTCGGCGTCGGCGCGGGCGCGGAGCGCTCCTTCAACGAGGGCCAGGCCGAGGGCGGCTCCATCCGGGTGACCCCCGAGGGGGCGCTGACCCTCGAGGCGACGGAGATGGTCCTCAACGACGTCTGGATCGCCAACACCGACGAGGGCACGGTCAGCCGGCTGGACGCCACCACCGGCCGGGAGCTGGCTCGCTATCCGTCGGTCATCGAGCGGCCCGGTCTGCGGGCCTGGAACGAGATCTGCGACAAGGAGAACCGGAGCAAGGGCAACTGCCCCTCGCGCACGGCGGTGACCATGCTGGGCGACGTGTTCGTCGCCAACCGCGCGTTCGGCGCGCAGGGCACGGTGACCAAGATCCTCGGGGCGGCCTGCCCCGATCGCAACGGGGACGCGGTGGTGCGCACCTCGGCGGACCTCGACGCCGACGGCAAGATCAACCTGTACGATCCGGACGAGTTCCCGGGGCAGGCCGACGAGTGCCTCGACTACACCGTCGACGTCGGCGGGATCGACGGCGTGCTGCGGGCCCTGGCGGTCGATCCCTTCTTCCCCGAGGGCGAGGGCAGCATCTGGGTGGGCGCGTTCGAGGAGTCGGTCGTCTACCAGCTCGACGCCAGCGACGGAGAGCTGCTGCGTCGCCTGGACCTCCCCCTGCGTCCCTACGGTGCGCTGCTCGATCACAACCGGGTCCTCTGGATCACCGGGCTGGCCGGGTTCGACGACGCGATCGTCTCCGTCGACACCGCCCAGGGCACGATCGGGCCCCGGATCCCCATCGTCAACCCCCGCTCCTGCTCCCAGCCCAACGCCAAGGGTGGCTACGGGATCAGCATCGACAGCGTCGGCCGGATCTGGGTCGGCGGCTGGTTCTGCGAGGACGCCCTGCGCTACGATCCAATCCACGAGAGCTGGCTCGCGGTGCACCTGCCCGAGCTCGGCTACACCCGGGGGATCGCCGCGGACGCGTCCGGCTACGTCTGGGTCGCCCACTCCAACGAGGCCTACGCCCCCTACGCGAAGGTCGCCCGGCTCACCCGCTTCCGGGCCGAGGACGGGGAGGACCGGCGCACTTACCTCCTGCCCGGCCAGTCGGAGACCATCGGTGTCGGCCTCGATGCGGCCGGCAAGGTCTGGGCCGTCAGCCGGAGCTCCGATCACGCCACGCGGCTCGATCCGGCCACCGGCGCGATGACCCATCACCCCGTTGGTCGGGGGCCCTACACCTATAGCGATTTCACCGGCTACGCCCTGCGCACCTTCATCGCGCCCAGCGGGCTGTGGAGCCTGCCCCTGGGCGCCTGCCCGCAGGAGGGGCGGGCGACCTGGCGGTCCCTGCGCTGGGAGGCGCAGGTGCCCGAGGGCACGCGCCTGCAGCTCTACCTGCGGGTCGCGGACGACGCCTCCCTGCTCCCCTTCGCGTACCGGTACGGCCCCTTCGCCAGCTCGCCGACCGATCTCGACGCGATGGGAGTGCCTCACTCCGCCTACCTGCAGCTCGAGGTCGAGCTGGCCGCGGCCGACCGGGAGACGGCTCCGACCTTGCGCTGGGTCCGGCTGGAGGCCGAGTGTCCGCCCGAGGGGTGAAGGCTGCGCCTCCCCACCGCCCGTTCGGCCTGGCCTGCGTGCTCCTGCTGCTGCCGTTGCTGGGGGCCGCCTCGTCCCTGACCGGGTGCTCGCCCGTGGCGCAGCGGTCCCCGGGCGATGGGGCCACCGGGCTGCCTGCAGAAGGCGGTGCCCGCCTCGGGGAGCCGCTCCCGCCGCCGCCTCCCTCGCCGCCGCTTCCGGTGCTCCCGGCCCCCGGCCCCGCGGTGGCCCTCGCGCCGACGGCCCCTGCGTGTCCGCCGCCGCCTCCCTCGCCGCCCTTCCCGTTCCTCGCCGAGGCCGAGCGTCCGGGGTCGGTCTCCGTGGGGACCGTCACCGAGGGCTGGCTGCTGCAGGCGGCGACCCTGGAGCGCGAGGGCCCCGACCACCGGATCCTGCCCCGTCAGGCCGCGCGCTGCCTGCACTACGGCACCGACGAGCTGGTCGGGCTGGTCCGGCGGGTCGCGGCCGCCGTGGCCCGGGAGAAGCCGGGCGCCCGGGTGGGGGTCGGCGTCCTGGCCGCGGCCCAGGGCGGCAACATCATCTGGTCGATGAGCCACAACAGCGGTCGGGACGTGGACTTCTCCCTCTATGTCGTCGACCTGGACGGGAACCCTTCGGAACCACCCGATTTTCTGCTCTTCGACCGTCACGGGTGGGCCTTCGACGGGCGGGGCGCCTGGCGGCTGGACCTGGAGAGGACCTGGCTGCTGCTCCGTGCCCTGGTGGAGGACCCGGAGGTCGAGGTGCAGTTCCTCTTCCTCTACCGTCCGCTGCAGCAGTTGCTCCTCCGCCACGCCCGGGCCCGGCAGGAGAGCGCGGAGCTGATCGCCCGGGTGGCCACGCGGCTGCTCGAGCCCGTCACCCCACACAACGACCACCTCCACGTGCGGATCCACTGCTCGGCCCAGGACCTCGGACTCGGCTGTCGGGAGCTGGGCCCGCGGCGCGAGGAGGCCCCCGATCCGGCCGCGGTGGTGGGGGAGGCGGTCCAGCAAGCCGTGCTCCAGCTCCGCGCCACCGATCCCGAGCAGCGCTACCGCGCCGCGTGGCGACTGGGGTTGCTCGGTGACCCCGGGGCGCGCCCCGCGGTGGCCGCGCGGCTGAAGGACGAGGTCCCCGGGGTGCGCTACCGGGCCCTGCGCTCCCTGGTGACGCTCGGTGCGGCCAGCCAGACCACGGCCTTGCGGCGGCTGGTGGAGCGGGAGCAGGACCCCGCGGTGCTGCTGGCCGGCATCGAGGCGCTCTCCCGGGTGGGCGGGAAAACCGCGGAGGGCGCGCTGCGCAAGCTGCTCACGGATCCCCGGGAGCTGCCGGCCACGGCCCTGAAGGACTACTCGGCGGGCTGCACTCCCCCGCCGGCTGCCCCGTCGGGCTGGTTCGGCCGCTTCTGGGCCTCCCTCCCCACCTCCCTCACGAACCAGCCGCCGCCGCCCGAGCGGTACTACGTCCGGGCCCAGGCGGCCAGCGGCCTCGCGCACGCCGTCGATCCGGGGCTGGTTCCGGTCCTGACGAAGCTCCTCGCCGACCCGGCACCGGCGGTGCGGATCGCTGCCCACGGGGCCTTGTGTCGCCTGACCAACCACGACCTCGGGTCCGACCTGGCCGCCTGGCACCGGTTCTGGTCCCAGCACCGCAAGACCCCCCGGTCCCGCTGGGTGGTCGAGGGCTTCTTGCGGGCCGGCTTCTCGGTCGACGCGCGGCTCGGCCGCAAGGACGTCCCCCGGCTGCTCGCCGCGCTCGAGGGAGCGCCCCATGTGTCCTACAATGCCCGGCGGGAGTTGGTCCGGCTGCTCGGCCCCGCGCCGCCCGGGCACCTCGACTGGTCGGCCGGTGACGCCCGGGTCTACTGGGGACGACGCTGGCGGCACCGGGGCGGGCGCTGAGCGGAGTTGCCAGGCCCCCGCGCACGCCGTAGAATCGCCCCCATGAGTTCGACCCGCCTGTTGCCCGTCGTGCTGGCCCTCGGGGGCCTCTTGCCCCTGGGCGGCTGCACCGACGCGGACCGGACCGGCTCCCCGGCCGCGACCCCGCTCGGCGTCCGCCTCGACTACCTCGAGCCACCTTGCGAGGTCCTGCCCGCGGGCTCCCTGCCCGCGAAGGTCACCCTGGTCGAGCTGCTCGTCACCCGCGTGGGCGACGGGCAGATCCTGCAGCAGGAGGGGTTGCTGGTGGACCCCGCGGCCCGCTGCCGGGACGCCGCGAACAACGAGTTCGCCTGCCCCTTCGACGTCGACGGGGACGGTCGGCGCGAGCGCTTCTTCGCGCTGGATCCGGTCCCCCAGGGCAGCACCGTCCGGCTGATGGTCCAGCTCAAGGACGAGCTGAGCAACGCCCTGTATGCGGGTGAGTCGGCCGAGGTGAAGGTCGTGGGCGACGACGCGACGGTCGTCACCGTCCCTCTGCGCTCCCTCGATCCGGCCTGCTCCTCCCCCGGCTGACTCGCTTCGCCCGGGCTCTCGTCGGGCCACCGCGCGGCCCGGTGAGCGCCTTGCCGAAGGGATCGGTGATCCGCGGCCGCCCATCCGGATCGTCCCCGGCGACTATCCCGGCCCGAAGACCCCGACCGACTCCACCCGCACCTCCGGGTCGACCTCCTGCCCGGTGATCACCCGCGCCCGGCCGGCCAGCGCCGCCTCGAGGTGGCGACGGACCGCGGGCGTGGTCAGCAGGACCGGGCGGAGATCGCACACGCGCCCCCGGTCCTCCGTCCGGGGCCGGGGCCAGCGGGCCGTCGCCAGGTGCAGGGCGGCGCGCAGGTCGGTGAGCAGGGCCCGATCGAGGCGCAAGGTGCCCTCGGGCGCCTGGTGGGAGAAGGCCTCGAGGAGCGCGTCCTCGATCAGCCGGTCGACCAGCAGCACCTCGATCCGGTCCCCGGGGTCGGCCAGCGCCTGGCTGAGCTGCCGGCGCCGCGCCACCCGGACCCGCTCGAGGAGCAGCTCCGGGCGTTGCTCGCCGGGCGGCGCGGCCGCGAGGGCCTCGAGGATCCCCCGCAGATCGAGCACCGGGATGCCCCCCCGCAGCAGGCCGCGCAGCACCGCGGCGAGGACCGGGACCTCGCAGCGCTCCGGCACCACCGCGCGGACCAGGTCGGGCGCCTCCACGCCCAGCCGGTCGAGGAGCCGGCGGGTCTCGGAGACGCCGAGCAGCTCCCCGAGGTGCGGCAGCAGCGCCTCGGTCAGCCGGTGGGCCAGGGCGAGGACCTCGTCCGGGCCCCGCGCGGCCGTCCCGGAGGTCACGGGGTAGCCGTCGAGCAGCAGCCGGAAGCTCCGGGAGGTGGCGCCGGGGAGGGCCTCGACGACCTGGGGCAGGGGGACCGGTAGGCCGAAGGTACTACTAAGCTGCTGTAGAGCAGCCTGGAAGTCATGCTCCAGCGCCCGTCGTCCGGGCGTGTCCTGCAGCTCGCTCCCCAGCTCCAGCACCAGCCGGGCAGGCAGGGGCGGGTCGAGGAGCCGGGAGCCCGTTGCCGGGGGCTGGCGCGCCCCGACCAGCCCCAGCCCGGCCAGCACCAGGGCGACCAGGAGGAAGGGGGCGAGGGGTAGGCCGGGCAGCAGGGCGAGGAAGGCGAGCACGCCCGCGACCAGGAACAGCAGCCCGGGGCGGCCGAGCAACTGGCGGGAGAGCTCCTCTCCGGGAGGTGTCGCGGGGTCGCTGCCCGCGACCCGGGTCACCACCAGCCCGGTAGCCGTGGCCGTCAGCAGGGACGGCACCTGGGTCGCCAGGCCGTCGCCGATGGTCAGCAAGGCGAAGTGCTGCAAGGCGCTCGACAGGTCCATCCCCAGCCGCAGGGTGCCGACGGCCAGGCCGCCGACGAGGTTGACCCCGGTGATCAACAGCCCGGCCAGCGCGTCCCCCTGGACGAAGCGCATCGCCCCGTCGAGGCCGCCGTGCAGGAAGCTCTCCCGCTCCATCTGGGCCCGGCGGCGGCGGGCCTCGCTGGCGTCGATCGCGTGGGCCGCGAGCTCGCTGTCGATGGCCCGCTGTCTCCCGGGCAGGCCATCGAGGGAGAAGCGCGCGCTGACCTCGGCGACGCGGCTGGTGCCCCGGGCGATGACGAAGAGCTGGACGATGGTGATGATCGCGAAGACCACGCCTCCCACCAGGTAGGAGCCGCCGACCATGAAGCGGCCGAACGCCGCGATCACCTCCCCGCCCTCGCCCGTGCCGAGGATCAGCCGGGTGGTGCCGAGGTTCAGGGCCAGCCGGAACAGGGTGAACAGGACCAGCGCGTTGGGCAAGAAGGCGAGGCTCTCCCGCGACGCGGCGCCCAGGGAGAGCGCGAGCAGCCACAAGGACAGGCCGAGGCTGAGGCTGAGCAGGACGTCGACGAGCGCTGGCGGTAAGGGGACCAGGATCAGGGCCAGGCCGGCCACTGCGATCACGGGCAGCAGCAGACCGCCCCCGCGGGTCAAAGCCGGCAGGCTGGGTCGTCGCTGTCCAGACCCGCTCCTGGGCACCGCGCGCTCCTCGTCCGGGCGGTGGGTGAGGCAGGACGCCTCCCGAGGTACCCGGGGCCTTCGTTCCAGGACGGCCCCTACCTTAGCCTGGTCGGGATCGGCGGTGCAAGCTGGCGCCGGCGAGGGAGCCGGGGGAGCCGGGACCCGCTGCGCGGGAGGCGGCCTAGGAGCGTGTTGCGGAAAAGTCCGTCGCGAGGCGGTCGAGGCGCGGCGCAGGGAAGGAAGCACCGAGCCGAGACGCCGCAGGCGTACTTGCGGTACGTCGAGGACGGATCGGCCGGTGCTGACGCACCATGCGCCGATGCATCGGCCGCCGCAGCAGAACGCTTTGCGCAACACGCTCCTAGGCGCTCCCGGAGCGGCCTCGCGGGCGACTGGGGTGTTCACCCCATGGGCAGGGCCCCCGGGGGTGTGGTATGGCCACCCCGGGAGGCGTGGTGGATTGGCCATCTGCGCTCGCCGCTGCCGATCGGGAGGCTGTCGTGCATCCTCGTCGCGCTTACTTCGCCCTCGCCGCGCTGCTCCTGGCGCCCTCACCGGTCGCGGCCCAGGTCGGGGCGCCGCCCCCCGGGACGGACCTACCGGCCTTCTCCTCCGTGGTCGTGGCCACCCGGCGGCCCACCCCGCTCGACGAGCTGACGGACGCGGTCCACGTGGTGACGCGGGAGGAGATCGCGGCGGCCCAGGCCGCGAGCACGGGTGAGCTGCTGCGGCGGCTGACCGGCGCCAGCCTCGAGTCGGGGACGGGCAGCGGGCTGCCGAAGCGGAGCGTGGTCGGGTTGAACGGCCTGCCCGCGGCCTACACCCTGGTCCTGGTGGACGGTGTGCGGCTGCTGAGCGAGCACGCGCACACGGGCATCAACCTGGAGGTGATCCCGCCCGACGCGCTCGAGCGGATCGAGATCCTGCGCGGGGCGGCGTCGGCCCAGTACGGTGCGGATGCCATCGGCGGGGTCGTGAACCTGGTGACGCGCAAGGCCGCGCGTCAGGGCCACGAGACGGTCCTGGGGGGCAGCACGGGGTCCTACGCGAGCCAGGCGGGGCACGTGGCCGTCCGTCAGGCGCTGACCCCCTGGCTGCGGCTGTCGAGCTTCTTGCACCGGGAGGTCAGCGATGGGCCGCCCCTGAGCGCGCCCGCCCACCGCATCGGCAAGATGAACCACGAGCGCCTGTACACCTCGCAGCGGCTGGACCTGGACCTGCACCCCCGCACCGCGGTCTGGGCCTGGCTGAGCTGGACGGACTTCGGCGCGCAGTGGCAAGACGCCCAGGCCGAGGCGAGCCTCCTGAACCTCGTGGCCGGGCTACGCCAGCAGCTCGGAGCGCGAGCCGAGCTCAGCGCGCAGCTCAGCCGCCTCCGCTGGGAGGCCGAGACCAGCGCCGAGCTCAACCGGCTGCTCCAGCCGGAGCTCTGGCTGCGCGTCGAGCCCTGGGCCGGGCACATCCTCAGCGCGGGCTTCGACCTGCGCCAGCAGACCTTCCGGCGCACGCAGGTGGTCGAGGCCGAGCAACTCGCCCTGGGAGGCTTCGTGGGCTACGAGCTGCCGCTGGGCCAGCGCGTGCTCGTGCATCCGGCTTTGCGGTTGGATCGCGTGGACGGCCAGGACCTGGTGCTGTCGCCCAAGCTGTCCGCTCTGGTGGACCTGTCGCGGTGGGGACAGCTCCGGCTGACCGCGGCCCGGGGCTTCCACGCGCCCACGCCCCAGGAGCTCCACGAGGAGGGGTACGGTCACGGTGGGCGGGCCCTGCGGTTCGGCAACCCCGACCTCGAGCCGGAGACCAGCACCAGCCTGGGCCTGGGCCTCGACCTGCGGCTGCACGAGCGTCTGGCGGTCACCTTCTACGGCCACGCCGCCTGGTTCGAGAACCTCATCGTGCCCGTCTACGAGGGGGCGTGGGAGCAGGACCCGAGCCATGACGTCTGGCGGCGCCGCAACCTGGCCACGGCGGAGATCTGGGGCGGCGAGCTGAGCCTGCGCTACCGGCCCCTCGAGCGGCTCGAGCTCACCGCGAGCTACGGGCGCAGCGAGGACCGGGACGCGGGCGAGCGCCCGCTCCCCTACCATCCGGGGGCCCGGGCGTCCGCTGCGGTCCGGGGGGATCTCCCCCTGGGGCGTCACCTCACCCTGGGCGCCCATCTCACCGGCGTGGCCGTCTTCGACCGCAGCGCCTGGAGCTGGAAGCCCGTCGCGGGCGCGGCCGACGACGATTCCGCGGGCCTGATCACCGAGCTGGCCGATCACCAGCTCGTCGACCTCGGCCTGGACCTCGGTTACCGAGACCAGTACCGGCTGTACCTGCGCGCCGGCAACCTGCTCGGGCAGGACCTCGAGACCCTGGACGACGCCTACACCGTCATCGAGGGGGAGCGGACCTGGCGGGTGGGGCTGCAGGGGACCTGGTAGGGGGGTGCCACGGGCGGGGTGGCGAGTGTGCTATGGTGAGGCCACCTGAGGGGGCGGGCCGATGGGCGTGCCAGGTCACCCGGTCGTCGACACCGCGTCTTCGCCATCCATCCTGCAGAGGTCGTCAACACGCCTCTGCCCTCGACTCGAGAGGTCCAGATGGCACGCTTCCCGTCGCCCCCCCGGGCCGCGCGACTCATCGCTGCTTGATCCGCGTCAGGGCGTCCTTCGCGACGCTGCCCAGGCTGACCTCGCCCCCCTTCCAGCCCGTGACCCGCTGGCCGAGGCTCGCGGCCCGCTCCAGCTCGGGGAGGGCCTCGCTGCTGCCGTAGGTGCCCAGGCAGTGCAGGGCCACCAGCTTGCCGGGCCAGGGCGCCTGCTGCACGCCCTCCAGCAGGGTCGCCTCCAGG
The DNA here is from genome assembly GCA_034005005.1 of Myxococcota bacterium. Classification (GTDB taxonomy): domain Bacteria; phylum Myxococcota_A; class JAVEVO01; order JAVEVO01; family JAVEVO01; genus JAVEVO01. Next base: position 22,579 of record JAVEVO010000066.1, on the reverse strand, counting down.
CCGTCCGACTCCTTGAAGGCCACCAGCTCCTGCTCGCAGAAGAGGTCGACCTCCTCGAAGAGCTTGTCGTTCTCGGCCGGGTAGGGCCCCCCCTCGGGCAAGGATCTCAGCAGCCGCTGCAGGCCGGCGAGCCCCTCGAGGGTCAGCAGGTGCCGGGCCGCGGTCCAGCGCAGGTCGCGGTCCGTGAGGAGCTGCGCCAGTCCGGGGGCGGCCGCGGGGCCCCGGCAGTCGAGGACGTGATCGAGGAACGCGGCCCGCAGGTCGGCACGGGCCTGGGGATCCCGGGCGATCTCGAGCAGTAGCGGGGTCAGCTCGGGATGGTCCAGCTTCAGGATCGCGTTGACCAGGGGCAGGGGCAGCTCGCGGCCCCGGGCCCGGGCCTGCTCGACGAGGACCAGGGCGGTGGCCCGGTTCACCTCGGGCAGCTCGAGGAGCTGGAGGGTCTCGGCCGCCTCCTGCACGCCGACCCCCGTGCGGAGCTGGCGCAGCAAGGGCACCGCAACCTGGCTGCCGAGCTGGGGCAGGAGCTGGGGCAGGGGGGTGGGCGGCGTGCGGTAGCGGGCGAGGAAGTCGTCGAAGGCCCACTGCAGGAGCTGCTGGCGGAGCTCGTCCTGGGTGGCCGGGGCCGCGAACCCGCCGAGGTAGAGGATCGCCTCCTTGGCGCGTCGCTGGGCGCCGTCGGTGCCAGCGAGCCCGTCGCGCAGCGCGGGCCACAGGGGCTCGGTCACCTGCGGGCGATCGTCCGGCGGGCAGCGCCTCAGGGCCCCGGCGAGCTCCTTGACCGCACCCTCCTGCAGCAGGCTCATGACCGCGGCCTGCCGCAGCGTCGGGCTGCGCGTGCCATCGACGATCACCGCCGCCACCCGGGCCGGTCCCTCGTCGAGGCGCAGCCAGGCTTGCAGGTCGGCCGGCGTCGGGCCGCAGGCGGTCAGCAGGAGGGCGAGCGCGCAGGCCAGGCCGGCCCCGCCGGCCAGTCGACGGGCACGGTCCGCGCTCACTTGGCCGTCTCCGCGGTGGCGTACCAGCGCTTGTCGATGATCCGCTCGCCCTCGGCGACGCAGCCCTCGCCGGTCAGCTTCTCCTTCAGCTTCAGCAGATCGATGGCCCGGGCGGTCTCCTTGCTCACCGTGATCTCCATCTTCGGGTCGGCCTTGCGGTACTGCCGGTAGCCGCGGCGGCCGTCGGGGTTGATCCGGGTCTCGATGGTGAACAGGCTCAGCCGGATCTCCTGTAGCTTGGGGAAGCGCTGGAAGACCTCCTTCACTCCCCGGCTGCGGTTGAGGCGACCGAAGAAGAGCCACTGGTAGGCGTTGCACTTGGTCTTCTCGACCTCGGCCGGCCGGCCGCTCATGGCCTGCAAGAACCAGATCTCGGCCCGCGGCCCGTCGACGATGATCCGCTCGAGGGGGTCGCGGCGCTTCTCGTAGGTGAGGTAGATGTCGGTGATCTCGGCGATGCGGATGGCGATCGTCGTGTCGTCGACCTCTTCGCCCTCTCCCTCCTCGCTCGCCAGGGGCTCGAGGATGGCCTCCTCGTCGTCCATCCCCTCGAGCACGTCGCCTTCGACCGCTCGTCGGCCGGGCGCGGGAGAAGCCCCCTCGCCGTCGTCCGCGCCGGCCTCCTCGTCCTCGGCCGGGGCCGCGGCCTCCTCGTCCTCGGCCGGCTCCTCCTCCCCCGTCGCTCCGGCCGCGCTCTCCTCGGCTCGCGCCGGCGGCGCGGCCTCCTCCTCTTCCTCGGGCGCGGCCTCTTCCTCCTCCTCGGGCGCGGCCTCTTCCTCCTCCTCGGGCGCGGCCTTCTCCTCGGGCGCGGCCTCCTCCTCCTCGGGCGCGGCCTCCTCCTCCTCTTCTTCCTCCTCGGGCGCGGCCTCGTCGCCGCCTTCGGCCTCCTCCTCTTCCTCCTCCTCCTCGTCTTGCGCGAAGGCGGGCCCGCCCACGCTGAGCGTGAGCAGGAGCAGGCCGATTGCCGGCGTCCAGCGCCAAGGAATCCGGGATGAGCGCAGGGTCATGGCGTTCCTTGCTCCGTGAGTCGGTACGCGGGGCCGTCGCCTCCTCGCGGCAGCGGCCTCTTGACCTTGGTTCTTGGCACCTGCATACTCGTGCCGATCCGATGACAAGAAGACTTTACCACGGTTCTCTTCCTCATGCTCGCCTCCTCGCACTCTGCTGCGTGGTCGGGAGCATTTTTGCCGCCGGCCCGGCGGCCGGACAGATCGCGCTCCCCGTCCAGACCGGCCAGACCTGGACCGATGTCGGCGTCGGGATCGGTGCGACCAACGCCTCCTTGAGGTTCGAGGGGCGGCAGTACCAGGCCCTGCCTCCCGACATGAGGTTCGAGACCGCCCTCGATCTCGTCCCCGCGGCCTCGCTGCACCTCCGGCACTGGATCGATCGTTCTTTCGGACTACGGGTTTCGGGTTCTCTGGGACTTCTGCCCTCCCTGGTGATCCCCACCGAGCTCGCGACCCGGACCGACGGCAGCGAGGCCACCCTCCAGGTGACCACCCGGGAGCTGCAGACCGCGCTCCTCTACCGGCTGCACTTCGGTCCGTCGCCGACGGCCATCGCCCTGCAGCTCGAGCTCGGCTTCGACCTGCTCGGCTACACCGTCCAGGAGACCGATCCCCCCATCCTCGTCTCCACCACCTACGTCGGGCCGACGGCCAACCTCGGTCTGCACGTGCCCATCGGCGCCGCTTTTGCCGTCGGGCTCTCGGGAGGGGTGCTGCTGCCGATCTACGTCCTCGAGGATCCCGTGGACAGCGGGCGTGTCGACAGCTCCCGAGCCTTCACCGGCGAACTGAGCCTCGAGTACCAGCTCACCCGCTCCCTGCTCCTCGGGCTGGGGGCGCGCTGGGTCGGCCTCTCCACCTCCTACACCGATCACGGCAGCCGGGGAGTCTCCGGGCATGGCGTGTACGATGGCCAGGCCGACGACACCTTCCTCCAGGCCGGGTTGAACGTCCGCTACATCCTCTGAGCCGTCGTCCTCACCGAACCGCCGCCCACCGCGCTCGAGTCGCGGCTACCGTCCGGCCAGCCCAGTCTGCTGTCGTGCCCTGGTGTCGTCGAGCGGGGCCGCTCCCGGGGCCGTGACCCGTTCCGGGCACGAGGATCCCGCGAGCTGGCTGGACGAGGCCTGGTGCCGTCGCTATGCTTAAAACTGATCCCGCGAGGAGGCGGTCTCCCATGGAGCTCCAGCAGCGTCGACAGCAGACCAAACCTTCGGCGGAGGCCGCGGCTCCCGCCGCGCACTCGGCCTCCCCGGAGGCCCTCCCACCGAGCGCGCTCGGCTCCTCGGGCAGCCTGGTCGACGAGCTGCTCGCCGCGGCCGGTGGCCCCGCCGCCGCGGGGCGGCCTCGCCCCAAACCCTTACCCCATCAGGCACAGCTCGAGGCGAGCTACGGCCGTTCCTTCGGCGACGTCCAGGCCTACTACGGCGATCCGGCCCTGCAGGCCGGCCTGGCCGCGCTCGGCGCGCAGGCCGCGGCCCGCGGCGACGAGGTCGTCTTCGCGACCGCGAGCCCCAGCCCGCAGCTCGTCGCGCACGAGCTCGGCCACCTCGTCCAGCAGTCGCCCGCATCCGGGCCGGCCTCCTCCGGCGTCGACCTCGAGCAGGACGCGGCCCAGGCCGCGGGACGGGCCAGCGTGGGGCAGCCGGCCCAGGTCCAGGGCTCGGCCGCACCCTCCCTCCAGAAGGCCCCCCTCACCGGTGATCCCCGGGAGATCGCGGCCCAGGCCGACGCGGCGGGCAACACCACCGTCTTCGGGGCCTCGCACCAGCCCGTCAGCATCGACCAGGCCCACGGCTACCAGGCCCAGAACGCGCCCGTCGGGGGCATGTCCACCGCCCAGTCGGTGCAGATCCGGCGGGATGCGAGCAACCCCCTGAAGGCCCGCTCCCGGCCGCCGGTGCTCGCGCTCTACGGTCAGGTCCCCGCAGAGCAGGGGGGGACCGCGATCACCGCCATCGACGGCACCGTCCAGGCCCCCCGCGTCACCGAGACGGCCGACCCCCAGGCGATCTACATCAACAATCAGCCGACCAGCGACGATGTCATCCAGCAAGGGATCGGCGACTGCTACTTCATGAGTGCGGTGATCGCCATGGCCTCCCGGGACCCCGGGCGGGTGAAGAACCAGGTGGTCCCCGATGGCGCGGGCGGCGCCAACGTCACCCTGTTCCGCTGGGTCAAGGACGCCGACTACGACCTCTTCGAGATGGTCAAGTCCGCGCTCAACGTCAACATCCCCAATCCCTACTACCACTACGAGCCGGTGGTGGTGAACGCCAGCCGTTCCCTCATCCACTGGGTCGACGCCGCGGGCGCGGACTACGGCCTGCGCTCCGCGGGGTTCCGGGTCGCGCCGACCCCGAAGGAGGAGAGCTCCTGGTGGGCCGCGATCCAGGGCAGCACCCTGGAGGTCCACCGCGAGGACACCTACGACCTGGCCCTGTGGGTGGCCTTGCTCGAGAAGGCCTTTGCCCGCTTCTCCGAGGAGCACGGGCAGTACGGCGGGGCGTCGGCCGGTGGCCAGGGCGGCGCGGGGACCACGACCTCCGGCTACTCCAACATCGACGGCGGCTGGTCGCACCAGGCCTTCGCGGTGCTCTACGGTCGGCAGGCCGAGGGCTTCGACCAGGACCAGACCGCCTACACCCCCGGCGCCAATCCCCTGGTCACCAACTGGCCGGCCCTGCAGAAGCTGATGCTGCTGCAGGGGGTGGGCGACCAGGCCCGCCCTGGGGACCAGACCGCCCCGCTGATCACCGTCACCTCCATGGTCTTCCAGGTGGCCCAGCGGCTGGTGGCCCAGATCGCCCACGTCCGGGGCGACGCCGCCCTGCGGGACGAGCTCGACGCCGCGACCTGGACCGACCTCGACGACCTCGACGCCAAGACCCAGACCTACGTCAGTACTCAGCTCGAGGCCGATATGACCGCGATGGGGGAGGCAGCCAAGAAGGTCGCGGCGCTCGATGCGTCGAAGCACGCTGCCCTCTTCGACGCGACCAAGCCCCGGCCCATCCGTGCTCTGATGGAGCTGGTGACGACCCTGACCAATGCGGGCACCGACAACAGCACGGGCCAGCGCTGGATCTACGGCAACCACGTGTACGGAGTCTTGAGTACCGATTTCGTGTCGGTGTTTGGTACTCCGGTCTCGCTGTCCGCGGTGGCGCCCCTGATCCCGCCCGAGCAGATGCCCATGTTCCTCGCGATGATCGACCCGGCCGCCTCGACCATCAAGCTGCGCAACCCGCACCACGGCAACGAGCCCAACCCCGAGAACAACGGCCCGGCCGACCGCAAGGATGACGGTGTCTTCACGCTCAGCATGGAGCAGTTCTTCACCGTCTTCACCTCCGTCGAGGGTGGCGTCGTCCCTCGCACCGGGGCATGATCCGCTACGCGCCCACCGGGCCCCGTCCCGGACGCTCTGTCCGCACCCTGTCCGGGGCGCTCCTGGGCTCGCTCCTCTTGCTCGGTGGGGGCTGCCCCGCGGCCTCGGGGCCGCCCTCGCCGCCGACCACCGTCCGAGGTGCCGCGATGCAGACGATCTCGAGCAGCGACGAGCTGCTGGCGCTCAACTTCCAGGTCGACGGCCTGCTCCGCCAGGGGGGGGAGCCGCGCCTGGCGGCCCAGCTCCTCCCGGGCCGCTATGGGGTCTCCTCCCACGGCGCCTTCACCCTCAAGCTCGGGGGACCGTCCCCGGACCCCTCCCGGCTCACGGTGGAGCTGACGGGTGACCCGGCCGGCGGCACGGTCCTGGCCGGTCTGCCGTTGACGGTCCACGCCCGGGAGCTGACCTTGCGGCGGCTCTCCTTCGTCGACGCCGCGTCGGGGACCGCAGAGCACCTGAGCTTCGGGATCGGCCAGGGGGCGCTCTTCGACGCGCTCGTGCTGCGGGGCAACCGGACGACGGCCCCCTTCACCTCCACCTTGCTACAACTGACCGCGGGATCCGGCGGGCCGGCCCGCACGGTCGCGGTGCGCGAGAGCTGGTTCGTCGGCAACCGGCAGCACGCCGAGGCGGTGCTCTTCGCGACCCGGCCCACCTCGGCAGGTGTCTTCGCCGAGCTGAGCTTTACGCAGTGCGTCTTCGCGGGCAACGATCTGACCACCGCGGTGCTGCCCCTGGGCGTCGCCGCAGTGAGCTTCACCGACAGCTTCGTGCAGCTCGACCGGGGGACCCCGCCGGCCGCACCCCCGGCCGCGCCCTCCCCCCCGGGCCGGCTGGTGCCCGGCGGCCCTCCCCGCCCCGGTCGCTTGCCCCCGGGCGCCCAGCCGCCCGTCGCCTCCCGCACCCCCAACGAGGCCGCCTTCGTGCGTCGGCCGAGCCCCGACCAGCGGATCGCGTTCTCCGGGTGCACCCTGATCCTCGACCGCTGGGAGCGGCTCGTCACCGCCCCCCCGGTTCCGCCCGGCGTCGCGGGGCAGCCGGTCCTGGTGGAAGGCTGTCAGGTCTGGCTGACCGATCCCACGGCCCCCCGGGAGCCTCCCCCGCTGATCCGGCTCGTTGGCGGGGAGGTCCGGGACGGGTCGGCCCTGTCCGTGACCGGGGCGGCCTTTGGCGAGGCCCTCGAGCGGCTGACGGCGGGGGATCGCGCGGCTGGCGCGGCCGCGCGCCGGGAGCTCGCCCGGCTCGCTGGCCTGCCGTGAGCCGCGGATGACCGAGCCGTCGGCCGCCGGCCCGCCCCTGCTGCCCCCGGGTGCCGAGCTCCCGCCAGCCCTGCGGGGTTGCGCCCCCTGGTTCCGCCGGGTTCGGCTGCTGCTGTCCCGCTACCTCGTCCAGGCCGCTCCCTGGGAGCGGCCCAGCCCGCCCCGCATCCTCGACCGCCGAGTCGTCGAGCTGCTCGGCGGCCAGCGCTCTCACGAGGAGCGGCTCCTCCCCCTGGCCGAGCTGGAGCGCGGGCTGGCCAGCAGCCCGCTGCCGGACCTCGAGCCGTCCCCGGCGGATGTCCTCGGCTGGCGCTGGCGGCAGCTCCTCGACCGGGGGCGGCTGGAGCCGGACGAGGTCGATCTGCTCACCCTGCTCGCGGCGCCGGCCTTGGTGCCGGATTTTCTGCGGCTGTACCGCGAGCTGGCCGGGTCTCCGGCCGCGCTCGCCTGGCCCGAGTCCCTACTGCGGCAGATCGTCGACCCCGACGGCAACCGGGGCGAGCGCGTGGCCCGGCTCTTCGACCCGCGCGGCCGGCTCGCCCAACTGGGCTACGCCGAGCTGCTCTCCTTGCCGGGGAACCTGCCCGAGCTCTGCTGGCGGCTGCCACCCCGGCTCGCCCAGCACCTCGTGGGCCACGACCTGCCGGATTCGGCCCTCGCCGGGGTGCTGGAGCTCGTGTCCGCCCACCACGAGCTCGACGAGCTGCTGCCGCCCGGGCTCGACGCCGCCGCCCTGGTCGCGGTCCTGGAGCAGGCAGTCGCCTCGGCCCGGAGCCTGCTCGTGGTGATCCACGGTGCGGCCGGGCTCGGCCGGCGCTCCCTCGCGGCCGCGCTCGCCGACAGGCTCGGCCGTCCGCTCCTGGCCCTCGACCTGGGGCGGCTCGCGGCGGCCGCGGCGCCCGCGGACCTGCTGCGTCGGGTCGGCCTGGAGCAACAGCTCGCGGACGGCCTGCTCCTCCTCACGCGGGGCGAGCTCCTCGACGATCCCGCCCAGGCGAACCTGGTGGCCCAGCTCCCATCCTTCATGGACCGGCTGCCCGGGCCGACCTTCCTCGTCGCGGACGCCCGGCCCGGCCCCACGGTGCTGCCGGGCCGGGAGCTGCTGCCCCTCGCGCTGAAGCTGCCCACGCCCGAGCGACGGGAGGCGATCTGGCGCCGCGCGCTGGAGGAGGCCGGGCCAGCCCTGGCCGACGACGTCGATGCCCGGGATCTGGCCAGAAAGTACCATCTGCCGCCTGGCCGCATCGTCGCGGCCGTCCAGGAGGCCTCCCTGCAGAGCCGGGTGCGGGGCCTCCCCCTCGCCCGAGCCCAGCTCCAGCGTGCCTGCACGAGCCAGCTCACCCACCGGCTGGCCCTCCTCGCGGACCGGGTCGAGGCGAGCCTCGACTGGTCCGACCTGGTGGTGCCGCCGGAGATCCGGGAGCTGCTCTGGCAGGTCGTCCGGCGCCATACCCTGCACGCCCGGGTCTTCGAGGAGTGGGGGCTGGGGACGAAGCTCGTCACCGGCACGGGGATCTCGGCCCTGTTCTCCGGACCGCCGGGCACGGGCAAGACCATGGCGGCCGGGGTGGTGGCGCGCGAGCTGGACATGCCCCTGTACCGGGTGGATCTCTCGCGGCTGGTTTCCAAGTGGATCGGTGAGACCGAGAAGAACCTCGCGGGGGTCTTCGACGAGGGGCGGGCCGCGCACGCGATCCTGCTCTTCGACGAGGCCGACTCCCTGTTCGGGAAGCGAGGCGAGGTGCGAACCTCCACCGACCGCTACAGCAACCTCGAGATCAACTATCTGCTGCAGCGCATGGAGTCCTACGAGGGGATCTCGATCCTCACCACCAACCTCCCCCGGGCCGTCGACGAGGCGTTCTTGCGCCGCATCACCTTCCACGTCGAGTTCCCGCTACCCGACGAGCAGACCCGCGCCGCCCTCTGGCGCTCCTTGATGCCGCCGCGGGCCCAGGTCGCCCCCGGGATCCGCTACACCCTGCTCGCCCGGGAGTTCGAGCTGTCCGGGGGGCACATCCGCAACTGCGTCGTGCGCGCCGCGTTCCTCGCGGCCCAGGCCGATCGGCCGATCACCGAGCGACTCCTGCGCCGCGCCTGCCTCGACGAGTCCCGCAGCCTCGGTCGTCTGCTGCGTGACGAGGAGGAGGCCGGAGCCGGTGACGATGGCTGGGAGGACGACCGCCCGGCGGACGACGACGACGTCGACGACGACGTCGCGGACGCGGACGACGACGAGGACGACGACGAGGACGCGGACGACGACGAGGACGACGACGAGGACGATCTCGACGTGGAGGTCGCGGATGATGACGCGGACGACGCCGCGCGCTGAGCCGCGCGGCGCTACAGCTTCGCCAGGAGGCGTTCCCGCACGACCTCCCGGGCCTCCTCGGCCAGCACGGGGAAGGAGCGGACGCAGGTCTCCGCGGTGTAGCGGACCTCCCGGAGCTGGCGCTCACCGAGCTTCACCCGGGGGCCCCGGAAGTACAGCTCGTCGGAGAGCTTGCGATCGACGAGGCGCATCAGCTCGGTGAGCAAGGCGAAGACCTGCTGCCGGCTGCCGGGCGTCCTGGGCAGGGGCCCGGCGACCAGGGACTGCACGCCCTGCCGCACCGCCGCGGCGGTCGAGCCGTAGGCGAACTCGTTGGTCGTCGTGTTCCACATGTGCCAGCAGGCGAGCCGTCCGAGGAGCTCGCTCTTGCGCACCGCGAGCGGCAGTCCAGCCTCGAGGACCTGCGGCTCGGCCATCTCGTGGTCGTCGATGCTCGGGGTGATGTACGCGGCCCGCAGGTAGGCCACGTCGAAGTCGGGGAACAGCTCCACCGCCTGCCGCCGGTCGATGTCCTTGAGGATCTCCCAGCTCCGGGGTTCGTCGCCGTCGGTGTAGTCGAGCTCGATCATCTGCCTGCCTCGTTGCGTGTTTCGTGATTGATTTCGGGTGGTCGGGTCACTGGGCGCCGGTCGTGGCGGCCGGCGGATCCTGGCCCAGCAGCCGGCTCCAGTGGAGGGTCAGGCCGAGGGTGAGCAGGTCCCAGCCCGAGAGGTAGGTCCCGGCGTTGATCACCGCGCCCGACCGGCCCGGATAGTGCGGGTCGCAGCCGGCCCCGGTGGCCGGGTCACAGTGCGCGCCCGGGCGCTGCTGGAGCATCTCGCCCTCGGCCTCGGAGACGGCGCGGGGCTCGTTGAAGACGTGGACGTAGGACAGATCGAGCTGGGCGCCGCCGTCCAGCAGGCTCAGGGAGAGGCCGCCGCCGAGCCCCAGCCGGTCGAAGGAGAAGAAGTCGAGGAAGGTGCGCGACAAGGGCACCGCCGCGCTCTCGTAGAAGCCGCCGAGGCGGCCCTCGAGCCGGCCGGGGATCAGGGTCACGTCGCCGCCGAGGCGCACGCTCCAGGTGTCCTGCCAGTCGCGGATCACGTCGAGGTCGGTCAGGGCGACGTCGATCTTGAGGTCCTCGACCCGGGCCACGTCGGGCGTGCGGAAGTGATAGGCCTGCATCACCGACCAGCCCTCCCAGGCGAGGTCGAGCTCGACGTCGAACCGCGGTCGGGGCTGCCCGCCATGGAGGTAGCGCACCCCGAGCCGGGCCGAAGGCGCATAGTCCAGGTCGAGGCCGGCGCGGTCGTCGGGGACGAGCTCGTCGCCCTGCCGCCGGTAGGTGGTCAGGGTCCGGCCGCGGACGATGTCGCCCTGCCCCGTCAGCTTGATCGTGCCCTCGCTGTCGATGGGGATCGACAGCAGGCGCCCTGCGGCCGCGAGCTCGAGGAAGGGGCGCGGCCGGTACCAGACCCCCGCGGTCGCGGTGTAGCCGAAGCGGTCCGCCCCCTCGTACTCCACCAGGACGTCGTAGGGGCTGGTGTCGGGGAAGATCGTCGAGGACTGGTTGTTGGCGTCGGCGACCTCCTGGATCCGCAGCAAGGAGACGTCGACGTACTGCAGGGAGAGGCCGAGCGCGAGGTCGGCCCGGGGCTGCCAGGCGGCGCTGAAGGAGTAGAACGCGGCCATGACCTCCCGCTGGACGATCATGTAGCGCTGGGGCCCGTCGGCCGGGAAGTTGTTGTTGCCCTCGGCGGCCGGGCCGTAGGCGGCGACCGCGAACGTCCAGTCGGCCAGCCCGAAGTCGCTCGCCGCGCCGACGAAGAGGTTGCCCAGGGGGAAGGCGCCCGTCTGGTTTCCGATCTGCGGGTACTGCACCGTCGGCGGCGCCTGGGTCGAAGACGCCCAGGTCCAGTCGTACAGGGGGAGGCGGCGGTAGCGGAGCTGGTTGAAGATCGGCCCCCAGACGACGAGGGTGTCCGTGCCCTCGACGCGGAACAGCAGGGCCGGGTTGGCGTCGACCGCGGTCAGGTCGGCGGTCCCCGCGGTCACCGCGCCGCCCCGACCGGCCGCGACCGGCCCGAGGATCGGGAGGTCGAAGCCCGCCGCGCCGGCCGTGCCGCCGAGCAGCGAGCTGGCGACCAGCAGCAGGAGCGCACGCGGCGTCCGCATCCGCGCGGCGGCCATGGCCTACTGCTCCGCCGGACAGTAGTCGACCTGCCCGACCTGGACCGCCTCGAAGATGCCCGAGATCTTGTAGCCCTGGCCCGGCTTGGCGGGATCGCAGGGGGGGAGCTTCTGGGCCGTCTGGGGATCGGCCGGGTTGGCGGCCATGGAGTCGATGAAGTCGGAGAGCGAGATCCACGCGCCCGGGCCGCAGCGGGAGCAGAACTCGGTGCGGGAGGTGTAGGGCGTCTCGACGTCGATGGGCTCCTGCACCTTGCAGCTCCCGCTGTCCAGCGCACAGATGCAGATCTTCTCGGCCGCGGCCCGCTCCAGGCAGGCCGAGAGGCGCCCCTGGAGGAGCATGGTGCAGTCCTCGTTGAACACGAAGCGCGCGTCGACCTCGGTCAGGGGGATGGCGTGCTGCAACGGGAGCTGGGGCGCGCAGTTGATCGGGCGGCTCTCCGGGCCCGCGAAGAAGTTGAGGCTGCTCGGCGTCGAGGTCGCGAGCTGGCAGCGGTTGGTGCACGCCCGGTCGGGGGCCAGCTCCAGCGCCTCCTCGGTGGGCCGGATCATGCAGAACGACTCGATCGCGGTGTCCTCCGGGAGGCGGAGGTCGGCCGGCGTGCGCCAGCCCGAGGCGGTGCGGATGGTGGCGGTGCGCACGGGGTAGCCGGTGAGCGACGGGTCGCTGCGCTCGACCTGGAAGAGGACGTTGAGGATGTTGTCCTGCAGGTCCGCGGCCCACTTGGAGTTGAGCAGGTCGGCGAGCAGGTAGGGCTCCTCGATGATCATCGAGGTGAAGCGGTAGGTCCGCCCGTCGAGGCCCGAGCCGGGGCGGGGTGCACCGCCGTCGGGAGTGCCGACGCAGTCGCAGACGTTGTCCTCGCAGCCTCCGCCCGTCCCCAGGTCGATGACCGGCAGCTCCGGCGCGGGGGTGTCGCCGATCCAGCAGCCGGCGCCGAGGCCGGTCCAGAGCACGAGCAGCAGCCCCTGGCCGCCGCGCAGCACGCGCATCGTCATCGCTTCGCCATCTCCTCCGGCATCGCCCCCCCCCGGGGCACGGTGCACGACCTGGGCAGAGCTCCTCGGAGCGTGTTGCGCAAAGCGTTCTGCTGCGGCAGCCGATGCATCGGCGCAGGGTGCGTCAGCACCGGCCGATCCGTCCTCGACGTACCTCGAGTACGCCTGCGGCGTCTCGGCTCGGTGCTTCCTGCCCTGCGCCGCGCCTCGACTGCCTCGCGACGAACTTTTCCGCAACACGCTCCTAGCCTACGGATCGCCGGCGAGGGGGTCAACGGTTTTGCATGCCGCGGCGCGGCAGCGTGGAGGACACTCCCGGTCTGTTCTCGTGTGGTCGATGTTGTCTGGAGTATTGTGACTTATTGACTGATATTTTGTGTGTTTTTGTGTCCATTGTTCTGGTTTTTGTGGTCATTATCTGGTCATTTTGTGGGTCTTTGGTTTGATTCAATCGGCTGATCGTGGAGGCCGGTCGCGTTGCTCCGGCACGGCCTCGAGCCCGGGGCCGGCGGTGACCCCGACGGCGCTACTCCTTGAAGCTGAGGGTGACGATCTTGGCCAGCTTCGGCTGGCCGCCCCGCAGCACCGTGAAGAAGACGAACTGCCCCATGTCCAGGGTCCGCACGGCCTGCTCCAGCTCCGCGAGCGTGCTCACCGGGATGCCGTCCACCCGCAGGAGGCGGTCGCCCTCCTTGGCCTGGCAGAAGAAGCCGACCCGCGGCGAGCCGAGGACCTTGAGCTGCGCATCGAGGCGCAGGTTGAGCAGCTTCTCGCACCGGCGCTTCATCTCGGCCGTGGGCAAGCGGTCCAGCTCCTTGTGCTCCGTCGGCACGGGGTGCAGGGCGTAGAGCTTGCCCCCCCGGCGGATCACCAGGTCGAGGGCCTCGCCCGGCTGCCAGCCGAGCAGGGCGAGCAAGGCCCGGGCCGTGGTCGGGCAGCCGTAGCCGCGCAGCCGCACGAGCTGGTCCTGCTCCTGGAGGCCCGCGGCCTCGGCCTGGCTCCCGGGCTTGACGGCCTGGACCACGAGCCCGTCCGGCTTCTCCAGCAGCCCGAAGCCGAGCACCGGCCGGTAGAACGGGCCCGCGCCGAGGGGGGGGGCCGCGGGGCTGTGGTCCCGCAGGCGGTGCAGGAAGAGCAGGTCCTTGGGCGCGATGGGCGCCCCGTGGATCGTCGCCGAGACGCGCGCCCAGCGCACCCAGCTCGCGACCGGTCCATCGAGCTGCGCCTCGGTCAGCTCGGGCGCGAGGCCGGCGACCTGCTCCTTGAGCCCGTCCACCCAGGGGTAGGACTGCTCGAGGGGCAGGGGGGGGGCGGCGGCGACCGCCTCCACCAGGGCCAGGCACTTGTCGGGGAAGGTCCCGCCGTCCGTGGGCAGGTCGAGCTCGAACCACAGCCGGGCGGCCTCGGCTTGCGGCCAGGCCTCGAAGACCTTGTAGGCGCGAGCCCGGGAGAGGTACATCTCGCCCCGGGAGAAGCCGGCGCGGATCGCGGTCTTGAGCTGGTCGGACGCGATCTGGTCCCGGGGACCGGGGCTGACGCCGCCCACGAGCTGCGACTCGTGCATCGAGCCCTCGAGGTCGCCGGCCGCGCCGCCGCAGGCCTTCCAGGCGACGTCCGTGATGATGGCCTTGATCACCGCCTCCGCGGCGTCGGTGGCCCGCCGCTCCTCCAGCAGGCCGCGCACTTGCGCCAGGTAGAGGTCCGCGAGCTGGGTGCGGACCTCCCAGTTGTAGGGGGACTCGTCCACGAGCTCCTCGAGCCGGCCGATGATCGGCGCGAGCTGGAAGCCGAGGCTGTTCTTCTTGAGCCCGGTGAGGGCCTGCAGCAGCTTGCAGCGGGTGAGGAAGTGGCGGACCGAGGCGGACTCGGGGTCCAGGGTGGCCAGCTCCTCGAGCAGCACCTGGGCCCGATCGGGGCGCTCCACCTCGAGCCAGAGGCGGCTCGCGGAGCGCAGCACCCGGCGCAGCAGGCGCTGCTGATCGTCCCGGCGCAGGCTGCTCTCGCCGAGGGTCCGCACCGTCTGCAGGCACGCGGCCTCCAGGACGTAGCGGCCCGGCTCCTGCTGGACCGCGGCCGCGGCCGGCGCGAGCAGGAAGTCCACGAGGAAGTCGGCCTTGGCCTCGTCGAGCAGCCCCGGCTCCGGTGGAGCCCAGCCCGCGGCCGTGGCGGCGACCTGGGCCAGGGACAGCAGCAGCTCGTTGGTCGCCGGGGCCGCGAGCGCCTGCAGCATCCCCTCCAGGGCGCCGACCCAGTGGTCGTGGTGCGCCGGCTCGGCCTCTTCCTTCTCCCAGAGGGAGCGGTGGCTGGCGAGCCCTTGCTTGAAGGCGATCCAGGCGACCTGCTGCTCCTCGGTGCCATCACCCACGGGCACGTGCCACGGGACCGCGAGCACGGCGGTCAGCAGGCCCCGGGGAGTGGTGAGGGGGCCGTCGGGCTGCGGGGCCGCGGCCGCGACCGCGGGGCCGAAGCTCGCCAGGGGCCCGTCCGCGGCCAGCCCGAGGGGGGCGAAGGGATCGGGGCGGAGGTGGGGGTTGGGCAGTGCCATGGGCGTGGTCTCCAGTTGCCGGGCCCGGTCGCCGGGGAGGTGGCCGGGGCGTCGTCCCGGGCAGAGTACACCGGGGACCGGGGGAGGGGGAACCGGAAAGGGGCGGGGCGGGGGGACCGGAGCGGAGGGCGCCGGGGGGCGGGGCGAGTCCTCAGGAGCCCATGGCCTCGAAGCCCGTGAAGCCGTGGTCGAGGAGGATGCTCGCGCCCGGCTCGTCGGTGACGACGGTCAGGATCCGGCCCGAGTCGCAGCTACAGGCCTCGCAGGCTCCCCCGAACGCGGCGTCGCGGTCGATGCGCACGTCGCTCGCGGTGACCCCCCACTCGGCCTCCAGCCAGCCGGCGATGCAGGCCTCCCAGGGCAGGTCGACCTGGTAGCAGTGCTCGTCCCAAGGATCGGCGCACTGGGTCATCCGGTAGGTCATGGCGATGCCGGAGGGCAGGCCGAGGCACTGGCCGTCGAAGCACTCCTCCCCCGCGGCGCAGCGAACCCCGGCGCAGGGGTCGGCCGGCTCGCAGATCGCCGCGCAGACCGCGCAGTTCGGGCAGTTCGGGTCGACCGCACAGGGGTTGCAGACCATCCCCAGGGGGCAGCCACCCTGGTCGTCGCAGGGGAGGTCCTGCCGCCAGACGCAGACTCCGGCGTCGCACGGCGGGCACTCGCAGCCCTCCTGCCCCTCGCACTCGCAGGGCAGGCAGGGCGCCTGGTGCCACTCGCAGCGGGCGTCCGCGTGGCACTGCGACGCGTCCTCCAGCTCGGGGCAGGCTGGCCCGGGGCGTGGGACGCAGAGCTCGACCGCGACACACTCCCCCTGACAATCCCCGCACCCCTGACCATCCGGACAGTCGCAGAGCTCGCAGACCTGCTCGGTGACCACCGTGCAGTCCTCCCGCGCCGCACACTCGTCGATCGGCAACAGCTCGCAGGGGTCGGGCTCCCCGGGCAGGCAGACCCCTTCGTTGGCGCAGGGGGGGCACTGCTCGTCCGCCGGGCAGGGGTCGCAGGGCAGGGGGACCCACAGGCAGCCGTCGATCCGCTCGCACTGCCCCTGCTCCCGGGCATCGGCGCAGGCCGCGACCGGGTCGGGCAGGCAGAGGAGCTGGCACATCCCGAACGCCGGGGCGTCTTCCTCGCCGCTGGAGATCAGGTCGCAGCCGGGGTCGACCTGCAGGGAGCAGCGGTCGTCGAGGGCGCAGTCGGACTCGGTCCGGGCAGAGCAGTCCCGGGCGATGCAGACCCCCTCCTCCGGGACGCGGAAGCTCTCGCCGCTGTCCCCGCAGTAGCACTCCTCGCCCGGCGGGCAGCCGCAGGGGCTCGGGAGCAGCAGGCAGTCGGCCCGCTGGAGGCACTGGTCCGCTGGGAGGTCCGGGCAGGCCGGCGGCGGGCCGGGGAGGCAGACGCCGGGACAGTCCAGGCAGTTGCACTCCTCGCCGGCGCAGTCGCAGTTGCACAGCTCCTCTTCCCAGTGGCAGCTCCCGGTGGCCAGGCAGCTCGACTCGTCGAGTTGCTGCCCGCACTCACCCTCGCCCTCGGCACCCTCGCCCTCGCCCTCGGCACCCTCGCCCTCGCCCTCGGCACCCTCGCCCTCGCCCTCGGCACCCTCGCCCTCGCCCTCGGCACCCTCGCCCTCGCCCTCGGCACCCTCGCCCTCGCCCTCGGCGCCCTCGCCCTCGCCCTCGGCGCCCTCGCCCTCGCCCTCGCCTTCCCCCTCGCCCTCACCCTCGCCCGTCGCCTTGCTCTCCACGAGGCAACCGCCGAGCCCCACGGCGCTCCCCACACCGAGCAGCAAGCCCACCGTCAGCAGCACTCCCTGGCGCAACCACTTGCTGGACATCCGATCCTCCTCGTTCCCCCGGGGGACCCCGGGGGCCATCCTCCTGACTCTCGGCTTTGTTTGCAAGGCCCGTGCCGCTTTCGGGGATGGTTGGCCGTTCATCGATCAGCCGAGATTCCTTGGGATTTTTCCCCGGTCCCCACAGCCGCCGGGCCCGCGCCGGCCGGTCGGACCCTCAGGTCTCTGAGGACCGCCCGCACGACCGTCCCCAGGTCCCGATCGGGGCCCGATTGACCGCCTCCCGGCTCCTTGCTAAGGAAGGTTCGCTCCGACCGGGGTGGTCGGAGCTCGGGGCGGATCCCTGTTCGAGGAGACCATGGCGACCTCGGCGATCTTCCAGATCGAGATCGGCAGCAACCGCTTCCCCCTCGTCGTGGGCGAGGGGTGAGCCGCCTCACGGCCGGCGGCGGGCCCGGCCCGCAGCTCTTCCACCTCTCCTTGCGGCTGGCCAGCCGGGCCCTCGGTGGAGAGTGGGGCGCAGTGCCGCCGGCCGAGGACCTGCCCCTGCCCGAGGAGCTGCGCGTCCCGGCCGGCGCGGTCACCCTCGCCTGCCTGCGCTGGCCGGCGCGGTCGCCGGCCGTCGACCCGCCGCGGCCGCCGCTGCTGCTGCTCCACGGCTTGAACAACAACGCCTGGAGCTGGGCCCGGGTCGCCGGGCTGCTCGGCGGGGACCGGGAGATCGTCGCGGTCTCCCTGCGGGGCCACGGCCGGAGCAGCTCGCCGCGCACGGGGTACTCCCTCGCCGAGACCGCCGAGGACCTGCGCCTGCTCCTCGATGCGCTCCCGGGGCCGGGGTTCGCTGGTCCGGTCCACCTCGCGGGCCACTCCTGGGGGGGCAAGGTGGCGTGCCAGCTCGCGGCCAGCCACCCGGAACGCGTCGGTTCCCTGACCCTCGCGGACCCCGTGCCGCCCTGGGGGCTCAACCCGCTGCTCCTCCAGCTCCCCTCCCTGGTGAAGGCGGCGTTTCGCCCGGAGCGGGGCCCCTTCCCGGACCGGGCCGCCCTGCTCGCGGGCCGCGGCCGGATGGTCTACCTGCAGCGGGACGATCGCCTCGATCGAATCCTGTGGGAAGAGTCCTTTCGTCCCAGAGAAGACGGCTCCTGGGTCCATGTCCTCGGGGACGAGGCCTTCCGCGAGATCCTGGTCGGCGCCCTGCCCACCGATCTCCGGGCTCCCCTGCAGGCCTTCTCCGGGCCCGTGCTGCTGCTCCGGCCGACCTTCACGCTGAGCTTCTGGCCCGGGGAGCCGGAGCGGTTCCGGGAGGTGTTCCCGGGGCTCCGGGAGGTGCGGCTCCCCGGCGATCACACCTTCATCCACACCAACCCGCTGGCCACGGCCCGGGAGCTGACCCGCTTCCTGGCCGGGCTTCCCTGATGGCTCCCGCACCTCGGGTCCGGGACGGCTGGCCGCGGGCCTCCCTGGTCGGGCTCGTCGGGCTCGGCCTGCTGCTGCTGGGCTGCGAGGCCTGCCCGCCGACCGCGTCCGCCCCGCCCGCCACCGCCGCGTCCGCGTCCGTCGCCGCGCCTCCGTCCGCGCCGGTCGCGGCGGCCGACGTGGTCCCCCCGGTCACTGCCCGCCCCCTGGCCCCTCAGTGCGCGCAGGCGCTGCAGCGGCTCGCCGCGGCCGGCGGTCCCCTGCTCCTGGAGGCCGCGCCCGCCTCCTCCCCCCGCTCCCTGCTCTTGCTCGACGGTGGCTGGCGGGAGCCCGTGGCGCCCGAGCGCCTGGCCCGGCTCGCGGGGGGCGTGCCCGATCTGCTGGCGGCCGGCCCCCTACCCGCGCCGGTGCGGGAGCGGCTCCGCCAGCTCTCGTGGCGGCTCGCCGCGTCCGCGCCGGTCGATCCCGGGCCGCGTCCCCTGGTCGTGGACTACCCCGCCGCTGGTGCCCTCTTCCCCCCCGGGAGCGTGCCGCCCCTGGTCCGCTGGCACGACCCGGCCCCGGAGGCCGAGGTCTGGCTGGTGGAGGTCGTCCTGGCGGCGGGCGCGGCCCAGCTCGTGCTCCTGGGAGCGGGCAACCTCCCCGAGCCGCAGCTCGATCCGGGGAGCGTCACTGGTACCAACGTCCTGCCTCCCACCGTCGAGGAGCAGGCGACCCGCGGCCTCCGACCGGAGCCCCTGGTCTGGGAGGTGATCCAGCAGTGCGCGACCGAGGGGCCGGCACGCCTCCGCGTCTCCGGCTTCGCGGTCCAGGAGCCCGACCGGCTGCTCTCCCGGGGTGAGACCGCGCTGGGCACCGCGCCCGATCCCGTGGACGGCGCGATCTTCTTCCGGGACGTGCCGCTGCCCTTCCGGCACGCGCTCAAGAACATGGGCCTGATCCGCTGGCGGCTCGGGGACGTGACCAGTCCGGCGCCGCCGCGCACCCTGCTCACCAACCTGCCGGTCTGCGCCAACTGCCACTCCTTCGACCGGCAGGGCACGACCCTCGCGCTGGACGTCGACTACGCCAACGACAAGGGCTCCTACGCCATCGTCCCCGTCGCCCCGGAGATGACCCTCGAGCCCTCCCGGATCATCGCCTGGAGCGCGTACCGCCAGCAGGACCGGACGCCGACGTTCGGGCTGCTGTCGCAGATCTCCCCGGACGGTCGCTACGTCGTCAGCACGGTGAAGGACCTGTCGGTCTTCGTCGCGGTGCCCGACCTGCACTACTCCCAGCTCTTCTTCCCCATCAAGGGCATCCTCGTCGTCTACGACCGCCAGACCCGGCGCTTCTTCCCCCTGCCCGGGGCCGACGATCCGGCCTTCGTCCAGAGCAACCCCGTCTGGAGCCCCGACGGCGAGACCATCGTCTTCGCGCGGGCGCCGGCCTTCGACATCGGCCGCCCCCGGGATTCCCACAGCGCGGTGCTCGACCGGCAGAACCTGCGGGAGTTCGTCGAGCAGGGCAAGGAGCTGCAGTACGACAGCTTCTCCCGGCTGGTGGACGGCAAGACGCCCTTCCGCTACGACCTGTACCGGATCCCCTTCGCCGGGGGCCGGGGCGGCACGCCCGAGCCGATCCCGGGCGCCTCGGCCAACGGGCGCAGCAACTTCTTCCCCCGCTTCTCGCCCGACGGCCGCTTTCTCGTCTTCTGCCAGTCGGCCAGCTACATGCTGCTGCAGCCCGACAGCGAGCTGTTCTTGCTGCCGGCCGCAGGTGGGACGCCCCGGAAGCTGCGGGCCAACCACCCGGGGCGGATGAACTCGTGGCATAGCTGGTCGCCCAACGGCCGCTGGCTGGTCTACTCCTCCAAGGCCAACGGCCCCTACACCCAGCTCTGGCTGGCCCACGTCGATGCGCAGGGGAACGACGCCCCCCCGGTGCTGCTCGAGCACTTCACCCTCGCCAACCGGGCGGCCAACATCCCCGAGTTCGTGCCCTTCGATGCGGCCCGGATCCAGCGGATCGACGAGGCTTTCTCGAATTATTACAATCACTTGCGTCAGGGATACCAGTACTTCCGGCTCGACGAGTACGGCCTCGCGGAGGCCCAGCTCCGGCAGGCCCTGGCGTTGAAAGAGGCGGACGGCGAGACGCACCAGCTCCTCGCCGAGGTGCTGCAGCGGCAGGGCCGCCTCCTTCTGGCCGTCCCCCACCTGCGCCGGGCCCTGGCCCTCGACGCCACCCGGGTCGACCTCACCCAGCGGCTCGGCGAGCTGCTGCTCGCGCTCGGGGAGGAGGCCGAGGCCCGCCAGCGGCTCTCACAGAGCCTGGCCCGGCAGGGCGAGCCGAGCGACGGGACCCTGCCCCTCATCTGGCTGCTCGCGAGCAGCGCCCGGCCCGAGGTGCGGGACGAGGCCCGGGCCCTCGCGCTGGCCCGCCGGCTCTGCCAGCGGCACGGCCCGACGCCCGCGCGTCGGGATGCCCAGGCTGCGGCCCTCGCGGCCCTGGGGCGCTTCCCCGAGGCGGTCGCCCTGCTGCGGGAGACCCTCGCCACCCTGCCTCCGGAAGAGGCCGGGATGGCCCCGGAGTTGCGCCAGCGGCTGCTGCTGTACGAGCGGGGCCAGCCCTACCGGCGTCCGCTCCGGCGTCCGTCCTCGTCTGCGGCTGGAGGCGGCGCCGAAAACCGGCTACCCTGAGCCACGGGTGGGCCGCGTGGGCTGGCCGCGTGGGCCGGCTCGCTCCCCGACCCCTGGGACGATCCATGAAGCACCTCGCCGGCGTGGCCTCCTCGATCCTCCTCCTGCCGCTGCTCCTCACGGTCGGCGTGGTCGGCTGCGCCGACGAGGCGCGGACGCGTGGCCAGGACGCGCCGGACGCCGCCGACGCCTCTCGGGACCTGGGCGGCGGCGGATCACGGGACCTCGAGCCCGTCCGGCCTGAGGACGGCGGGGCGGATGCGGACCTCGCCGATCTGGTCGACGACCCCGGGTGGGACGCCGAGCAGCCCCTGCCCGACACGGGCCGGCTGGCCCCGGACGCGGCCGACCTCCTGCCGGACGCGGCCGACCTCCCGCCGGACGCGGCCGACCTCCCGCCGGACGCGGCCGACCTCCCGCCGGACGCCACGGAGCTCCGCCCCGATCTCGCCAGGGACGCCGGTGCGGAGGCGGGCCCGCCCGACCAGGGGGCCGGGGACGAGGACGGCGGGCTCCCCGCGTGCGATCCGGCCGACCCCGGGAGCGCCGACCGGGAGCGGGTGGTGCTGCTGAGCCACCCGTTCGGTGCGGCGGTCGGCGAGCCGGGCACCACGATCCGCTCCCTGACCTTGAAGGCCTCCTCGCCCCTGCCCGTGGACGACGGGGTCCGGCTCGACGTCGGGGTGAAGGTCGCGCGCCTCGCCGTCCTGCCCCGCGGGGACCTGGCCCTGGCCCTCGGCGAGGACGGGCAGCTCGTCGCCGTGAGGGTGGCCGGCGCCGGGGACCTGGCGGTCGTCGACCAGGTCGCCCTGCCCGCGGCGGGGTACGGTGACCTGGTGGTCGCGCCCGACGGTCGGACGGTCTACGTCGTCGGCAGCAACGTCGACGCGTCCAGCGGAGTCTCCCTGGTGCGGGTCGCGTGCGACGGCACCCTGACGGTGGACGGGGACCGGTTCTTCCCCCTGCGGCTGAGCGAGTCCCTGGTCCTGCACCCCGACGGCGAGCGCGCCGTGGTGCTCGGAGGCCAGGCGGTCTTCGAGCCGGTGGACGACGACGACACCCGGCTGCTGAGCCTGCTCCCCGGGGGTGGCTTCGTTCAGAGGCAACCCTTCGATCTCTGGTCGGATTTCGTCTCGTGCGGCAAGATGGCCCTCTCCCCCGACGGCCGGACCCTGCTCGTCCCCAACGCCTCCCTCTTCTCCGTGGAGACCAACCAGGTCATGGTCGTGCAGGTCGGCGACGAGGGCCTCGTCGAGACCCGGCGGCTGACCGACCTCGAGACCCCCGCGGAGGTCCTCTTCGCGCCCGACGGCCGGACCGCCCTGGTCTCCCTGTTCGAGGCCAACCGGGTGGCCGTGCTCGCGGACCAGGGCGCGGGCCTGGAGGTGGTGGACCTGATCGCGGGCATCGGCCTGCCGGAGCAGCTCGCCCTGGTGAGCCGGGGCCGGCTCGCCGGCACCGTGCTGCTGCCCTCGGTGGACACCTCGGGGATCTCCAACGTCGCGGTGCTGCGGATCACCGGGCCGGGGCAGGTCGAGGACCTCGGCCAGGTCGACCTCGGGGGCGGCTACGAGCAGATCCCCCGGGCCATCGCGGTGACCCCCAGAGGAGGTAGGGTAGTGAACCGGATCTCGTTGTTGCTCGTGCTCCTGCTCCTGCTGGCCGGCAGTGGCTGCTCCCTGCTCGTCGACCCCCAGTCGCCGGCGGAGTGCCGGCTGCACAGCGACTGCCCCGACGGTCAGCGCTGCGAGGACGCGCGTTGTGTCGTGGCGGCGGAGGGCGAGGGCGAAGGTGAGGGGGAGGGCGAAGGGTCCGAGGGCGAGGGCGAAGGGTCCGAGGGCGAGGGCGAAGGGTCCGAGGGCGAGGGCGAAGGGTCCGAGGGCGAGGGCGAAGGGTCCGAGGGCGAGGGCGAAGTGTCCGAGGGCGAGGGTGAAGGGTCCGAGGGCGAGGGCGAAGGGTCCGAGGGTGAGGGCGAAGG
>JAVEVO010000244.1:0-7789 GCA_034005005.1 Myxococcota bacterium | reverse complement strand
ACGGCTCGCGGGCAGGACGAGCACGGCCCCGCGCCACGACCCCGCGCCGACCCCGCGCTCGACACCCTGGCAACCTCCGGGCTATCTTGACCGGGTAGCGAAAGGGCCTTGAAAGATCCTATGCGCCGCACCCAGTCCCACGGCGTCCCGGCCGGCACCCTGCTCCAGGTCGCCTGGGCCGAGCCCCCCGAGCCCGAGCCCGCGCCCTTGCTGCCCGCGGCCCTGCTGCGGCGCAAGTCGGGCTGGGTCGCGGTGGACAAGCCCGCGGGGGTCCACTGCCAGGCGGCCCGGCACCGGCTGCGGGGCACCTTGCCCGAGCTGGTCGCACGCCTGCTCGGCGACCACCACCTCCCCGAGCCGGTTCACCGCCTCGACCGCGACACCTCCGGCGTCGTCGTGCTGGCCCGGGAGCCGGCCTGGGCGGCCCGGCTGACCGAGCTGTGGCGCACGGGCCGCGCGGCCAAGGCCTACCTCGCGGTGGTCCAGGGCCAGCCCGGGGAGGCCGCGGGTCGGCTCGCGGGGCTGCTGGCCCCCGACCCCGCCCGGCCGGGCACCATGCAGCTCGTCTCCCGGGAGGGCCAGCCCTTCGCCACCCGCTGGACCCGGCTCGCTGCGGCCGGCGGCCGCTCCCTGCTCCTGCTCGAGCCCGAGACCGGCCGCATGCACCAGCTCCGCGTGAGCTGCCTTGCCCTGGGCTGGCCAGTCCTCGGCGATCCCCGCTACGCCCCGCCCGAGACCGCCGCGGCCGCTCCCCGCCTCCTCCTCCACGCCTGGCGCCTGGTCCTCTCCCCCCCGGGCCACGAGCCCCTGTCCTTGCTGGCGCCCCTCCCCGAGGATTTCGTGCAGGCGGTGCGCCAGGCCGGGCTCGACGCGGGGCTGGACGCTTTGCCGCGCTGAGGACGGGCACGCGCGACGAGCACGAAGGGAGCCTCGCAACGTCTTCCGGCAGCCGCCAGCCGAGGGGCCAGGCATCACCCGCAGACGCGGCCGCCCGCCTCTGCTAAGCTCTTCGTGGTGCTTCCGCGACGGCTCGGAGGACCCCATGGCCAGGATCCCCTATGGCATCTCGAACTTCGCCGCGATGCGGGAGCGCCGGCTGCTCTTCGTCGACCAGACCCGCTACCTCCACCTCCTCGAGGAGCAGGGACCGGATCACGTCCTCTTCCTTCGGCCCCGACGTTTCGGGAAGTCCCTCTGGATCTCGATCCTCGAGCACTACTACGACCTGCGCTTCGCCGACCGCTTCGCGGAGCTCTTCGGCGGGCTGGACATCGGGCACGACCCCACCTCCCTGCACAATCGCTTCCTCGTGCTGCGGCTGGACTTCTCCACCGTGGACACGAGCGGCGACGATGGGCGGCTGCACGAGTCGCTGACCCGATCCCTCGCCTGGCACGTGCGTGGCTTTTTGGCAGATCACCAGCCCTGGCTCGAGGACGGCCAACGTCTGCGGGATGCGCTGGAGGGTGTCGCGGACCCCGTGCACGCGCTGCGCTGTGCGTTGGAGGCCGGGCGCCAGGCCGGGCTGCCACTGTACGTGCTCATCGACGAATACGACAGCTTCACCAATGAGCTGGTCGCGAGCCAGCAGGAGGCCCGCTACAAGACCCTGGTCCACGGCACCGGCCTGCTGAAGACCTTCTTCAAGGCCATCAAGGAGGCGACCGGGACGGGGGTCGTGGCGCGCACCTTCACGACCGGCATCAACCCGCTGCTGCTCAGTGACCTGACCTCGGGCTTCAACATCGCCCGCAACCTGGGCGCCGAACCCGAGTACGCCGAGCTGTTGGGCTTCGGGCTCGAGGACGTGCGTGGCTTGTTGGCCCAGGTCGGCGAGGGATCGACCGCCGAGGCCATCAGCGAACTCGGAGGTGAGGCGCAGGTCCTGGAGCTGATGGCGCAGTGGTACGATGGGTACCGCTTCTGCCCGGGCGCCCCGGCCCGCTTCAACCCCGACATGGTGTTGTACATGTTGCAGGCCGTAGTGCTCGGCCGCCTGCCGCGGGAACTCGTGGACTTCAACCTGGCCAGCGACGTCGGCAAGCTGGATCTGGTGGTGCGCAAGGCCGGTGACCTGGGGCGGCTCTGGGCCTGGATCGAGGGCCAAGATCTGCCTGGCTCATCCGTCGTCGACCGTTTCGGCGTGGACGACCTGACCGACCCGGTGAACTTCGACTCCTTGTTGTATTATCTGGGTTTTTTGAGCTACACCGAGGATCCTCGACCGCGGCTGCGGGTGCCCAACTATGTGGTCCGCACCCTCTGCTGGGAACAACTGCGCAAGCTGCTCCAGCGCAGCCTGGGACTGGATCATTTCGAGACGGTGCGCGTCGCACTGCACGCGTTGATGGGCGATGGCGAGGGTGAGACCTTCTTCCGTCTGGTTCGCGAGCAGGTGCTGGCCCTGGCCGTCCCCCGCGACCTCATCCACCTGAGCGAGGCCGCGATCAAGACGGCCTGCCTGGCCTTGCTGTCCCTGTCGACCGAGCTGATGGTCTTCTCCGAGTGGGCCACCCATCGCGGCTACGCGGACCTCGTCCTCATCCCCGCACCCCAGTCCGTCTGGTTGGAGCGCGCCTGGATGATCGAGCTGAAGTACCTGGGCAAGAGCGCCGACACGCCTGTGGCCAGGCAGCAAGCCCTGGCCGAGGGCCGCGCGCAGATCGCCCGCTACTGCCAGGACGAGCAGCGCCTGGCCTACCTGAGTCGCTGGACGCTGCACAAAGCCGTCGTGCTCTTCGTGGGCATCGACGAGGTGGTGTGGGAGCCCGTGGCGTGAGCGTGGCGTGAGCGTGGCGTGAGCGTCACCTGCGCGAGAGTGCGAAAGACTTCAGTGAAATCGAGAGGTTGGCTAGCGAATTGGCCGCCGGCGCCGCGGCCCGGGACCTCGTTCGCCCGGCCCCCCCGGCGTTTTGGGGGCGGTGCGGCTTCGCCTACTCGCTGTCGTAGTCCATCAGCTCGTCGACCGCGGCCTCTTCGACCTTGGGCCGGGGTTTCGGCACGGGCCGCTTCAGCTCCCCGGTCAACCGGCCGTAGGTCCCGGCCGCGACCGGGAGCGTGAGGGGCTGGTAGCCCGGGCGTTCGAGGCGCAGGCGGGTGGCCGCGTCCGGGCTCGGGAGCTCGAGGGGGGTCTGGCCGTGGATCTTCCCCGTTGGGTCGCGCACGGTGGCGCCCGCGGGGATCGAGGTGATGACGAGCGTGCGGTCCGGAGCTGCCGCTGGCCGCGGGGGGCGGGGATCGCCGGGGGCCGCGGCGGGGTCGGTCTCGTTCGTCGGAGCCGCCGCGAGCGGCCGGGGCCGTGCATCCGGCGCCGGGGCGGCGTCGTCCACCGGCACCGTCGCCAGCTCCGTCGCCCCCACGGACGGGCGCTCGGGACCCCGGAGGCGGGTGAAGGCGAAGAGGCCCCCCGCGAGGGCCAGGATCCCCAGGAAAATCAACAAGATCAGGGGAAGTCGGCGGCGCCGCGACGGCGGCAGCGGCGCCGCCGCGCAGACCGTGGGCTCACCCTCCTGGTAGATCGCCACGGCCAGGTGCCTGAGGCTCTCGTCCGGCTGGGGTGGGGAGGGGTACGCGCAGATCACCGTCGCCAGATCCCGGGCCGCGGGCACGGGAGGCAGGCCGAGCAGCGGCTCCCCGGGCGCCTGCCGGCACGCGGCGAGCAGCTCCCGCAGGAGGGCGGCGCTCGCGGGCCGACGCGCGGGCACCTTCTCCAGCAGCGCCGCGAGGATCTGGGCCACCGCCACGGGCACCTCGACCTCGGGCGCGACCTCCGCGAGGGGCGGCACTGGCTCCTGGCAGTGCTTCATCATCAGGGTCAGGGGGTGCTCGTCGAGGAAGGGCGGGCGGCCCGCGAGCAGCTCATAAAAAATCACGCCCAGGGAGTAGAGGTCGGCCCGGCCGTCCACGGGCTCGCCCCGGGCCTGCTCCGGCGCCATGTAGCGCGCCGTACCGATGGTGGAGCCGGCCCCGGTCAGGTTGGTGGTGACCCCCGAGGTCTGCAGCTTGGCGATCCCGAAGTCGAGCACCTTGACGAAGTCGGTCGTGTCCCCCATCGGGCAGAGGAAGAGGTTGTCCGGCTTGATGTCCCGGTGGACGATGCCCTTGTCGTGGGCCTCCGCGAGGCTCTCCGCGGCCTGGGCGAGGATATCGACTGCTCGGGCCCAGGGGATGGGGCCAAAGTCCCGAAGAAGCTCCGTCAGCGTTTGCCCCTGTAGGAGCTCCATGGCCAGGTAGGGCAGGCCCCCCGGGCCGTCCCGGCCGAAGTCGTAGACCGTGACCGTATGGACGTTGCGCAGGGCCGAGGTCGTCCGGGCCTCCTTCTCGAAGCGCTCCGCGAAGAGATCGGAGGCGTCGGTGCGGATGACCTTGAGCGCGACCTCCCGGGCCGTGGAGACCTGGAACGCGTGGTAGACCGCGCCCATGCCGCCGGAGCCGAGGCGGGTCAGCACCCGGAACCGGCCGTCCACGAGCCTGCCGACCAGGGAGTCGGTGCGATCCCCGTCGCGGTCCTGAAACTCCTGGAGCAAACCATTGTCTTCCGGGCAGCGGTCCAGCTCCACGGGCAGCAGCGCTCCACAGCGCAGGCAGAACTTCTTCATCGGACCCCGCTCGTTGCCCTGTCGGATAGGACTGTCGCACCACTCCTGGTTGACAGTGTTTCCGGGACGAGAGTATAGCCGATCGAGATCGTTCGTCATGGGTGGACTCTCGGCCAGGGGGGTAGGGGGAGCCTGGATGCGGAGCCAGCAGCCGTCCACCACCCCGGCCAGCGACAGCACCCTCCCCCGCCCGGTCCCCGACCCGGCCCTCGCGGACTGCCACGCCGTGACGGTAGTCTTCTCGCCCGACCGGCGGGTCCTCGGCCGCGTCGTGCGTGCGGAGCGGCGCGTGCTGCAGCTCGGGCGCAGCCCCCAGGGCCCGGGCCTGGCCTTCGAGGACCCCCTGGCCTCGCGAGTGCACGCGAGCCTGCACCCCGACCACCGCTCCGAGCGCCACCTGCTGCGGGACGAGGGGAGCCGCAACGGCACCCAGTGCAACGGCGAGGAGGTGAGCGAGCTGCTCCTCGCGCCGGGCGACCTGATCCGGCTGGGCGACACCTTGCTGCGCTACGGCCACTTCGATCTCGAGGTGGTGGGCTGGTCCGCGCCCGACGACGGCCTGCTGCGGGGGCGGAGCCTGGGGCTGCGCCGCCTGCTCGACGAGATCCGCCAGGTCGCGCCCACCGACCTGCCGGTGCTGATCGAGGGCGAGACCGGCACCGGCAAAGAGCTCGTGGCCCGGGAGCTGCACCGGCAGAGCGGGCGGTCCGGGGAGTTCGTCGCGGTGAACTGCGCGGCCATCCCTGCGGAGCTGGTGGAGAGCGAGCTCTTCGGTCACAAGCGGGGTGCGTTCTCCGGCGCGACCCGGGACCAGACCGGGCTGGTGCGCGCCTCCGCGGGGGGCACCCTCTTCCTCGACGAGGTCGGCGAGCTGGCCCCCGCGTTCCAGGCGAAGCTGCTGCGGGCCCTCGAAGAGCGGGCCGTGCGCCCGGTGGGCGCCAGCCGCGCCATCCCGGTGGACGTGCGCATCCTCGCGGCCACCAACCGGGACCTCGACGAGGAGGTGCGGCACGGGCTGTTCCGGGCCGACCTCCTCGCCCGGCTGGCGGGCTGGCGCGTGCGCGTGCCGCCCTTGCGGGACCGCCCCGAGGACCTACTGCCGGTGGTCGAGGCGGTGATCCGGGAGCAGGGGGCGGGGCGGGCCTACGAGCTGTCGGGCGACTTCGTCGAGCGACTGGCCTTGCACCGCTGGCCGATGAACGTCCGGGAGCTGATCGGCGTAGTCCGGCGGGCCCTGGTGGTCCTGCCGGAAGGCGGGCGGCTCGAGCTGGCCCAGTTGCCCGAGGCCCTACGCCGGGAGCGGCGCACTGCCGACGCCGAGGTCGAGGCCGCCCTGCCCGCCCGGGGCCAACCCCCCAGCTCGGCCGCGTTGGCCGCCTTGCTGCGGCACTTCGTTGGCAATGTCAGCGAGATCGCCGAGTACACGGGCAAGGAGCGGGCCCAGGTCTACCGCTGGCTGCGCCGCTACGGCTTCCGGCTCGAAGACTTCCGGCGGCGGAGCTGACGGGTGTCGAGGCGGGGAGCCCGCTGCAACCCTGTTGCACCCCGCATTGTTCCATGGGACCTCCGAACCAGCCGCCCCGCAAGACAACCTTCAACGATTTCAACCTTCCCGAGTTGGCATGGTCTTCGCTGAGGAGCAGCACGATGGCGTCGCAGGAGCAGTGGGCACGAAGGATGAGGAAGTGGACGACGGCCAGGGCCCTCCTCGTTACTCTGGGGCTCTCCGGACTCGGCGGGGAGGTGGTCCTGTTCGTGGGGGTGGCGCCGGCCCTGGCCGCGCCCCAGTCCCCGCAGGCGCAGGCCAAGAAGCTGATGGCCCGAGGCAAAAAGCTCTTCGCCAAGGGGGAGTTCGCCCAGGCCGAGGCCCTCTTCCGGGAAGGGTACGCGCTCGACCCGGCCCCGCAGTTCCTCTTCAACATCGGCAAGTGCCAGGAGCGGCAGACGGACTACCTGGGCGCGCTCGAGTCCTACCGGGAGTTCCTCGTCCAGCTCCCCGAGGCCAAGGGCCGGGCCGACCTCGAGGTGACCATGCGGACCCTCGAGGAGAAGCTGGCCGTGACCCACTGCCGACTGCGGGTGACCAGCACGCCGCCGGCGGCCGAGCTGGCCATCGACGGGGAGCTGCAGATCGCGGGCACGACCCCCTGGTCCGGGTGGCTGCCCGCCGGGAGCTACACGGTCGAGGTGCAGGCCGAGGGGCACGAGCCCTACCACAAGAAGCTGAAGGCAGTCGCCGGCAAGAAGCTGAAGCTGACGGCGACGCTCGAGAGGGAAGGGGCCGCAGAGCAGGGGGAGACTGGCGACGGGGGCCAGCCGGAGGCGGGTGGCGGGGAGGACGCGGCCGCCGCGGGGCCGGGGCCGGGGCCGGGGCCGGAGTCGGAGTCGTCGACATCCGCGGCGGCAGCGGCCGGTGAGGGCCCGACCGGCGCGGCGGCCGCGGGCGGGAAGCGGGCGTCCACCTCGTCCACCGTCCGCGCCTCGCCCTGGCAGTCTCCCCTCGTCTGGACCGCCCTGGGCGTGGGCGCGGCCGGCCTGCTGGCCGGGGGTGGGCTCTTCCTGCTGGCCGCGGACAAGGCCGAGGAGGCCAAGGACTTTGGTGCCATTCCTGGCAACTCCCGGGAGGCCTGGCAGACCCTCTCCGACGAGGCCGACACGCGCCTGCTCTGGTCCCAGGTCGCCCTGGGCGTGGGCGGGGCCGCCCTGGCCGTGGGCGCGGGGCTCGTGGCCTGGGAGCTGCTGCAGGGTGACGAAGGGACCACGAAGAGCAAGGCTGGACCGAAGACTGCCCTCCTCCCGGACGTGGCTCCGGGCGTCGTGGGGCTGAGCTGGACCGGAAGCTGGTGAAGACCGGGGCCTCCCGCGGGGCGGACCACCGGAGACGAGGCAGGATCATGGGCAGGATGCCGTTCGGTACGAAAGCAGTGCTCTTCGTAGCTTTGCTGGTCCTTTTGGTTGGTTGCACTGTGGACACCGGCGGGCCGCCCAAGGCCTGCGCCCCCAACGAGCGCCAGACCTGCGCCTGCGGCGGTGACCTCGTCGGCTGGCAGGAATGCAACGCGGCGGGTGATGGCTGGACCGTGTGCGACTGCGGCAGCGAGGGCGAGGGCGAGGGCGAGGGCGAAGGGGAGGGCGAGGGCGAGGGCGAGGGCGAAGGGGAGGGCGAAGGGGAGGGTGAGGGGGAGGGCGAG